>NZ_JALEGG010000007.1 GCF_022763525.1 Acidovorax sp. | reverse complement strand
TCGCCCGCCCGGCGCCGGGCACCGCCTGCACCCCGCCGCGCGGGCGAACGGCTGAACCAATTGCAAGACCTGGCCACGGTGGCGCGCCGCCTGCGCGAAGAGCAGGAGCGCCGCGAGGCCGAGGAAAAGGCCCGCCGCGAAGCCGCCGCACGGCACGAAGCCGAGCGGCAGCTGTTCTCGCGCAGCGTGGGCCGAGTGACCCCGCTGCGCAACACCAACCTGGCGCCGCTCGAAGGGCAACTGCCGCCCCCGCTGCCCGTACAGCACTGGCTGGACGAGGAACGCGTGCTGCGCGAATCCATCAGCGACGACTTCGACGTGAGCACGCTGCTGGACACGGACGACCAGTTGAGCTTTCGCCGCCCCGGCATCGGCGTGGAGGTGACGCGCCGCCTGCGCGCGGGCCACTGGAGCATCCAGCGCCAGCTGGACCTGCACGGCCTGCGCGTGGACGAAGCGCGCGAAGCACTGGGCGAGTTCATCCGCCAAGCCCACAAAGCAGGCCTGCGCTGCGTGCGCGTGGTGCACGGCAAGGGGCTGGGCTCGCCCGGCAAGAGCCCCGTGCTCAAAAGCCGCGTGCAGCGCTGGCTGGTGCAGAAAAACGAGGTGCTGGCCTTCGTGCAGGCCCGGCCCATGGATGGCGGGGCCGGCGCGCTGGTGGTGCTGCTGCAGCCGGTACTGCACAACAGGCTTCGATGAAAAGCGGCTGTAGCGCTTGAATGACAAGCGCAAGCAGCTATATTTTTAGTAGCAAATAAGCAAATCGGGTAAGGACGGCATGACAGCCGCCCTGCATCCAGGCCGTGAGGCTACTTGGACAGGTCGATCGCGTATTTGGACGTGCCTTTGCCCGAGCCATCGTCCTCCGCCACCAGACTCACGTTCGCGAGGCTCGCGGCCTGTGCCACGCTCAGGGCCTTGGCCCCCGAGCTGAACACCACGGGGCCCGCCACCGCGGCCTTGGCAAAGCGCCAGCTCTTGGCCGCACCATTGGCGGCGCGGGTCACCGCCGGGTTCTTGCGGATGTACTCGATCACCACGTCGCGGTTGGCGTCGGGCGAGGCCCAGATGGTGCCCGAGCCATCGAGCTTGTCGATGAAGCTCTTGCCGCTGGTGGCGCGGTAGTTGTTGGTGGCGATCACGAACTCCTGTGCCTCATCGATGGGCTTGCCGAGGTAGCTCAGCTTTTTGATGCGGCTGCCCACGGGCTGTGTCACGTCGATCTCGTACTGCACGTCGGCCGTGGTGAACATGTCGAAGTTGTAGCCGGGGAAGCTGCTGATGAGCTGCTGCTCAGTGGTCTTGGCGGGGTCGATCTGGTTGAAGCGCTTGGCGGCGGCTTCGAGCCAGTTCTTGATGTCGCCACCGTTGACCTTCACCGCATACACCGTGTTGGGGTAGAGGTACAGGTCGGCCGCATTGTTGATGGCCAGCGGGCCCACGGCCACGTCGGTGTAGTCGGCGCCGCCCTGAAAGCCGCTCTTGAACGGCGCACTCACCGACAGCACGGGCAGCTGCGCATACTGCGGCAGGTTGGCCTGGATGTACGCCGCCACATAGGCCTGCTGCGCCTGGTTCACGATCTGGATCGCACCCGGGTCGCCCACATCGGCAAACAGCGTGCTCATGCGGAAGTCGGTCTGGCCGATGGGCGTCTTCACATACTGGATGGCCGCCTGGTGCTGTGGCTCGATCAGCGGCGCCACGGCAGGGTCTGCATCCACATACACGTTCGCACCCGCAGCGTTCTTGCTCTGGATGTTGCGCAGCTCGCTCTTGCTGGCCGATTTGTTGACCGTCCACTTGGCGCCGTCCCACTGCAGCGCCAGCTGCACCACACCCAGCGCCTTGCCCCAGGAGCTGGCCATCACGGCTGGCACACCGTTCACCGTGCCTGCCTTGTGGTCCACACCGGGCAGGTTGAAGCCGGGCTTGGCGGCCGTATCGGGGAACACGCCATGCTGGTGGCCCATCACCATGGCGTCGATGCCCGCCACCTTCGAGAGGTGCAGGCCGGGGTTCTCCATGGTGGGCGAATACGCCGCGCCATCCAGCCCGCCGTGCAGCAGGGCCACCACGATGTCCGCGCCCTTGGCGCGCAGCTCGGGCACGTACTTGGTGGCAGCCTCCACCGCGCCTTCGGTGCTCACCTTGCCTTCCAGGTAGCGCTTGTCCCAGTTCATGATGCCCGGCGTGGTGAAGCCGATCACGCCGATCTTGATGGGCAGCTTCACCTCCTTGCCGTCGGTTGCCTTGGCCACCAGCGTGCGCTCCAGCAGCGTGTAGGGCTGCACCAGCGGCTTCTTGGTCTTGTTGCTGACCACATTGGCCAGCACCACCGGAAAACCCGCGCCAGCGCATTTCTTGGTGGCATCCACACCCTCCACGTCCAGGCCGCCACCCAGCACCTGATTGAGGAACGGCAGGCCGTAGTTGAACTCGTGGTTGCCCAGCGTGCCGGCGTCAAAGCCCAGCGCGCCCATGGCCTTGTACATGGACAGCTGCTGCGTGCAGGGGATAGGGCTGATGGTGGCCTCGTAGTCGGCCAGGGCCGTGCCCTGGATGGTGTCGCCGTTGTCCACCAGCAGCGTGTTGGCAAACTCCTTGCGCGCCGCGCGCACCAGCGTGGCGGTGCGCTCAAAGCCGTAGCTCTTGTCCTCGGCCAGCTTGAAATAGTCGTAGCTGCGCACGTTGAAGTGCAGGTCGGTGGTCTCCAGCACCGCGAGTGTGGCGGTGGCACCGGCATTGTTGTTGCTGCCGTCGCTGCCGCCACAGGCGGCCAGTGAAGCCGCCAGCCCCAGCATGCCGATGGCGGCGATGCGGCGCGAAACAGGCCGGGAAAGGAACGGGAAATTGGGGGTGCGCTCAGACATGGACAGTCCCTGGATGAACAAGGGACCGAGTGTCTGGCGGGGGTTTGACAGGGGTGTGACGCGGCAGCTCAGCCGATGCGGCGCACGTCGCCGTTATGCGGCGAGGCGCTTTCGTGGAACAAGTCTTCCAGGAATTGCGCGAGCTCATCCTCGGCGACAAAGTCCGGAATCACAAAGCCCGCAGGCGTGCGCTTGCCATCGCCGCCCACGCGGTAGGCTTGCCACAGCGCGCCTTCGCGCCGCACTTCGACGATGCGGCCAAACACGTTGAAGCGCGGATGGGAGGTGGAGGGGGTGCTGTCCATGGGGTAGCTCCGGCTATTCCCTGTCCATCTGGGGGTGGCCGTCGCAGATCTCGACCCACGGCGCCTTCGAGGCAACGTAGATGTGCTTTTGCGGCGGCGTGTGGAACGGTGTGTCGAGCGTGCCCAGCGGCACGGCCACAACGTCGGCATGCGCACCGTCGCTGTGCCACAGCAAGGGCGATCCGCACACCGAGCAGAACTGCCGCGTCACCTGGGGCGACGAGTGGTAAGTCCGCACCAGCGCCTCGCCCTGCACGAAGCGGTGGTGTTCGCGCCGCACGTTGCCATAGCTGGCGAACGCCGCGCCATGCGCCTTGCGGCACATCGAGCAGTGACAGTGCGACGAGGCCCGGACGGGCGCCGTGGTCTCATAGCGCACGCCGCCACACAAGCAGCTTCCCTGGTGCACGACGGTATCGGTCATGGCGGTTCTTCCTTGGATGATGAGCGCGATGCGATGCGATGTGATGCAGGGCAGCGGCTGGGCAGGCTCAGCGTGCAGCGGTCGCGGCGGTGGGCGCGGCCGCTGGGGACACTGAAGCGATCAAGTCCACCTCCACCGTCGCGTTCTTGGGCAGCTGCAGCACGCCCACCGACGTGCGGGTGTGCGCGCCCGCCTCACCCAGCACGGCAAACAGGATTTCCGACGCGCCGTCGGCCACCTCGCTTTGCTGCGTGAACGCGGGAGCCGACTGCACGTAGACCGTGATGCGCAGGATGGACTGCACCGCATCCAGCGAGCCCAGCGCGCGTTGCAGCAGCGCCAGTGCGCGCATCGCGCACACCTTGGCAGCCTTCTGCGCATCGGCCAGCGACGCCCCGGCACCCGCGGCCCCGGTGACCACCACCGTGTCGCCCACGCGCGGGATCTGGCCGCTCAGGTAGACGTGGTGCCCATCGCGGACCAGCGGCACGTAGTTGCCGCCAATCTTGATCTCGCCATCGAAGCTGTAGCCCAGGGCCTGGGCCTGATCCTGAAAACGTTGGTCGCGTGACATATGAAGACAAACAAGTGGAGTGCAGACAATGAAGAGGGGCGACGACGGCAACGGCACGTCACCCCGCGAAGGGCCTTATCAGCGAATGGTGCCGCTCGGCGTCCATGCCCTTGCGCTGCTCCCGCGCCAGCGCATGGCGCGATGTGGGCAGCAGATAGGCCAGCGGACGGCGGTCCGGGTCCATGTCCAGGCGCACGGACAGGCCCTGCGTGGCGCGGTAGCCCCTGAGCTGGTTGGCGACCGTGCCTTGAATGACCGGCGGCGTGCCGCCACTCTCCTCGAAGAAGACGAGGTATTGGTCATGCTGTTGCTGCGTCACCTCGACCCAGACGCCCCAGCCGAAATAGTCATCCCGATAGGTGAAGGGCACAGGCAGCACGCAGCGGATGAACCATCGCTTGCCGTCGAGCGTGCAGAAATCCTGGTTGTAGCGGGCGCGCCGGTAGCGGTCCAGGTAGCTGAGCTCGAACACGGCGTCAGGCAGGCCGCAGCCGATGTCCGTGGCCAGCTCTTCATGCCACTCGCCGCAACTGCCGCAGCGAAAACCGGAGCGCTCGCCGGACTTGCGCACTTTGGCGGGCGTTGCTGTCTTGCGTGCAGTGGTCTTGCGGGCGGAGGTCACAGGCATGGCGCAGCGGCGGCGAAACCGGCGGGGTAACTGGCGGAGCCCGAATTTAACAGGCGCGCCACATCAGGCGCGCCGTGCGAACGGGTCCACACGCGAAGCCAGCGACAGCGACCCCGCCAGTGTCCCCGCCCGAGGCCGCGCTATCACGGACCGCAGGGAGCGATGCAGGACATCCCTCAAGGGGCGCCCCGATTCCTCATCCAGTCCGCCGTACCCATGAAGCTCTCCTTGAGGCGCGCGCGCAGCTCGCCAGGCACGCCCGTCTCGCCCATGGCCTGGTCCATGCAGGCCACCCACTGGTCGCGCTCTTTGATGCCGATGGAGAATGGCATGTGCCGCATGCGCAGGCGCGGGTGGCCAAAGCGGCTTTGGTAATGGTCGGGGCCACCCAGCCAGCCGCACAGGAACCAGAAGAGCTTCTGCCGCGCGCTGGCCAGATCGCTGCCGTGGGCGGCCCGCAGCTCGGCGTACGCGGGCTCCAGGTCCATCAGGTCGTAAAAGCGCTCGACCAGCGCGTGCACGCGGTCTTCGCCGCCGATCCATTCGAAAGGCGTGATGGCCTGGGGCGCAGACGCTGCATCGCTGGATGTGGTGGAAGTCTCAGAATTCATATCAAAACGGGCTCCAGCGCTTATCCATCAAGCGCCACCAGCTATTATTTTCATAACACTAACGAGGCCCGCGCGGGGTCATTCGGCCGCACGGCGCAGTGTGTCCACCACGGGCCGCAGCAGCACCTCGCGCAGCCCCCACCAGCCGGCAGCCAGCGCCAGCACGGCCCCTCCCAAGGCCCCGGCGAGGGGAACCCAGGGCGCGGCCGTCCAGGTGAAGTCGAACACGAACCGCGCCAGCGCCCAGCCTACGCCCACCGCCACGCTGCTGGCCAGAAAGCCCGCCAGCAGCCCCACGCCCAGCAGCTCGGCGCGCTGCACCTGGCGCAGCAGGCTGGCGCGGGCCCCCACGGCGCGCATGATGGCGTACTCGCGGGCGCGCTCTTCGCGCGTGGCCGTCACGGCGGCAAACAGCACCACCAGCCCGGCCGCCAGCGTGAAGGCGAACAGGAACTCCACCGCGCGGATGACCTGGTCCAGCACGCGCTGCACCTGCGCGATGGTGGCGCCCATGTCCACGTTGGTGATGTTGGGGAATTGGCGCACCAGGCCGTTGTCAAAACCGTTGATCTCGGGCGCACGGTAGGCCGCCAGGTACGTCACGGGCACGTCCTTGAGGGCGGCCACGGGGTACATCACGAAGAAGTTCGCTCGCATGGAGCCCCAGTCCACCTTGCGCAGGCTGGTGATGCGCGATTCGTTCTGCACACCGCCCATGTCGAACAGGAGGCGGTCGCCCATCTTCAGGCCCAGGGTCTCGGCGATGCCCTCCTCCACGCTGATGGCGCCCTCCTCTCCCGGCGTCCACGCGCCTGCCACCACCTGGTTGTGGGCCGGTGCCTCCACTGCGTTCGAGAGATTGAACTCGCGGTCCACCAGCCGCTTGGCGCGGTCATCGGTGTAGTCGGCCGGGCCCACGGGCTTGCCGTTCACGGCCAGCAGGCGGCCGCGGATCATGGGGTACCAGTCGTACCTCGTCACGCCGTGGTCCTTGAGCACCTGCTGGAACGCGTCGGCCTGGTCGGGCATCACGTTGATCACGAAACGGTTGGGCGCGTCGGGCGGCGTGGCCTTGCGCCAGCTGTCCACCAGGTCGGTGCGCAACAGCACGAGCAGCACCAGCGCCAGCAGGCCCACGGCCAGGCTGCTGACCTGCACCACCGCATACGCGGGGCGGGCTGAGATCTGCCGCGTGGCCAGCACCAGCCAGCGCGGCGCGGTGGCCTCATTCACGCTCTTGCGCAGCACCTTCACCGCCACCCACGACAGCCCCGCAAACAGGGCCACGGCCCCGGCGAATCCACCCACCGCGATCAGGCCCAGCTGGATGTCGCTGCTCACGGCCAGCAGCAAGGCGGCAAAACCGGCCACGCCAATGCCCAGCACCGCGAGCGACGCGGGCTTGAGAGCGCCCACATCGCGGCGGATGACGCGCAGCGGCGGCACCTGTGCCAGCTGCAGCACGGGCGGCAGGCCAAAGGCGAACAGCAGGGTGAGCCCCATGCCCAGCCCGAACGCCACGGGCCACAGGCTGGGGGGCGGCAGGGCGGATTCGACCAGGCCCGCCAGCAGCAGCACGAAGGCGTAGTGCACCAGATAACCCAGCGCCACACCCAGCGCGCTGGCAAAGAGGCCCACCAGCGCGAACTCGGCCGTGTAGGCGCCCGCGATGGTGCGCTGGCTCTGGCCCAGCACGCGCAGCATGGCCGAGGCGTCCAGGTGCTCCGCCGCAAAGCCGCGCGCAGCCAGCGCCACGGCCACGGCCGACAGCAGCGCGGCCAGCAGCGCCACCAGGCTCAGGAATTTCTGCGCGCGGTCCAGCGTCTGGCGCATTTCGGGGCGGCCGCTTTCGAGCGACTCCACGCGCACGCCATGTACCTCCGGTTTTTTCGATTCGGCCACGGCCCATTCGCTGAACGCCTTGACGGCCGGAGCCGGCCCGATGACGGCAAAGCGGTAGGTCAGGCGGCTGGCGGGCTGCACCAGGCCCGTGGCGGGCAGGTCGGCCTCGTTCACCATCACCCGTGGAGCAAAGCTCATGAAGCCCGCGCCCCGGTCGGGCTCGATCACGATGATGCGCGCAATGCGCAGCTGCGAATCCCCCAGCAGCAGCACGTCGCCCATGGCGAGGTTCAGCGATTCGAGCAGGGGCGCATCCACCCACACCTCGCCGCGCGCGGGGATGTCGCGCGTAGGCTGGTCGATGGCGCCCGGCGCATCGGCCACGGTCAGGCTGCCGCGCAGGGGATATCCCGGCGGCACGCTCTTCAAGGCCACGAGTTTGCTTGCACCGCCCTGCGCATCGCTCGCACGGCCCATGGTGGGGAACCCCACCGTGGTGACGGTCTGCAGGCCCAGCGCCTTGGCACGCTCGACAAACGCGGCGGGCGTGGGGTTGTCGCTGGCCACCACGGCATCGCCGCCCAGCAGTTGCAACGCATCGCGCTGCAGCCCACCCTGCAGCCGGTCAGCAAAGAAACCCACCGAGGTGAGCGCCGCCACTGCGAGCGTGACGGCCACGATGAGCAGCCGCAACTCGCCCGCGCGCAGGTCACGCGCCAGGGTGCGCCAGCCAAGGCGAAGAAATGACAGGTTCATGGCGCGGACCTTAGCGCAAAGTCAACGGTCTGTGGGCTTGTGGGGTGTTGAGCGGAGGAGGCTCCTCACGGGGTCTGGCCGCGTTGGGCCAGCACGGACTCGTCACTGGGCGTGTGCGCCGCCATGGCCAGCCGGCGCTCCAGCATTCGCAGCACGGGCGCGATCTGCGGGCCCACGTGGATCTGCGGGTTGGAGAAACCGTCCTGCTTGCCGGCTTCGACCTCGCGCTGCGCGATCACCGGGACCGCTTTGGCGAATGCATCGGCAAACGAATGCGTCTGGCGCAGCTGCTCGTCGAACACGGCGCGGCCGAAGAAGGTCAGTTCGGATTTCGTGCCGCAGCCGTACGAGGTGTGCGTGGCATCCGCCGCCGTCATGATGAGGCTGCTGGGGGTTGCCAGTGGCTCGATCCAGCCGCCCGAGTAGCAGGCTGATACGGCAATCACCCGCTGGCGGATACCCGCCTCGTCCAGCATCGCGCGCAGCATCTCGGGCGTGACGGGCGGCACTTCCAGCGGCCAATGCGCGGCCGCCAGCGCGTGGTTGCGGGCACCGTGGGAGGTCATGTAGATCACCAGGATGTCGCTGTCACGGTCCATGCGCTGGGCCAGAGCGGCAATGGCGCGCTGCAGGTTCTGCGGCGTGGCCCAGGCGTGGGTGTCTGCGGTTTCCGCGTGGTTGAGCAGGTGGAGCACCCGCCCCTGGGCGTCAAAGCGCTCCTGCAGAAGCTTGCTGACCATGGTGCTTTCGCGCCGGAACACCTCTTCACCCGCGTAGGGCGCGAACACGAGACCATAGACATCCACCACCCCGGCACGCTGCGGGGCGAGCGCCTGCGCCTGCCGGGCCCACAGCGCCTGCTGCTCCTCGAACACCGATTGCGACAGCACCAGGGGCGCCGGTTCTTCTGGCACCTGCTCTGCACCCTGCTCCGTCCCCTGGGCGGCAGCCGCATCGGCGAGGCCCTGCGCATTGGCTTCGTCCCAGGGCTGATCCTGGAACTGCCACATGCCCACGCCCACCACCGCCGCCATGGCCACCGCAAACACCGCCGTGCGCGAGCGCGAGCGGATGAACCGCGCGGTCACCACCACCAGGGCCGCCAGCACCCACAGCGTGAGCACGCCATAGGCCACCAGAAAGACGATGCCCGCCACCGCCCCGCCTTCCAGCTCAGGCTTGCGCGCCGCAGCCGCCATCAAGGCATAGAGCAGCAACAGGGGTGCAAGCGGCGCCCACGCCGAAAGCACATACCAGGCCGCCAGCCCGCCCGACGGCGGCACCGGCGCGCCCGCGGGGGGAATCGAAGGGGCTCCCGCAGACGCCGCGCGCTGGGCGGGCGCCATGGCCCACCACGCGAGCCACATCAGCACCAGGCTGCTCCACATGGGCGCCAGCCATCCCCGCAAGTTGAACTGCGCCGGCCCCACCACCTGCCACCGCGCAGCGCCCACGATCAGCGCACCGCCGATCAGCGACAGCATAAGCACCTGCCAGGGCGACGGCGCCGCGGACCCCGTGCGCGGCGAAAGGAACAGTGCCGCCCGAAGGCCTTCGCGCATCCAGGCCCACAGAGAGAGTGCGGGGGGCGTCTGCGGCATGGCGGGGATCGCGGACGCAGCGGTGGCAGCGCCGCCGGAAGACGCAGACGGGCTTTCGCCCAGCGGAATTTCGATCTTGGCGGGCTCGGGCCCCCACTGGCTGGGCTGGGTGTCGGCCCAGGCGTTCTTGGCGTTCAGATCAGTCATGGCGGAATCATGCCACCGCCAACGGCCGTGTTGCCCCGCAAGCCCCTTGGCAGGCAGGTGTCAGGCGTGGCGCTTTTCCAGCGCATCCCACCACGGCTTGCCCACCAGCCGCTGCCGCTCGGCGAAGGAAGCCACGAGCCCGCTGGACTCCTGCACCTCCCGGGCGTCGCGCAGCGTGGTCAGCGCCTTCTGCATGCCCATCACCGCGCCTTGCAGGGCCGCGTTGGCGTACAGCACGAGGCCATAGCCCCACTCGCCCAGCTGATCGGCGTTGAAGAGGGGCGTCTTGCCGCCGATGACCATGTTCATGAGCTGGGGCTTGGCCAGACGCCGGGGCAGCGCGTGGACTTCTTCGGCCTGCGTCACCGCTTCGACAAACAGAATGTCTGCACCCGCCTCGGCAAAGCGCTGTGCGCGCTCCACCGCGGCCTCGAAGCCGTGGGTGGCGGCGGCGTCCGTGCGGGCCAGGATCAGCAGGTTGTCATCGCGGCGCGCGTCGACGGCGGCCTGGATCTTGCTCACCGCCTCTTCGGTGCTGATGACCTCCTTGCCCGAGAAATGCCCGCAGCGCTTGGGCGCCACCTGGTCTTCGAGCTGGATGCAGTCCGCGCCTGCCCGCTCCAGCGTGCGCACCGTGTGGTAGACGTTGAGCGCGTTGCCGAAACCCGTGTCGGCGTCCACGATCAGCGGCAGCTCCACCGCATCGCGGATGCGCGCCGTGTGGTCGGCAATCTCGGCCAGGCCCATGAAGCCCTGGTCCGGCAGGCCGAACCACATGTTGGTGACACCGGCGCCCGTGATGTAGATCGCTTCGAAGCCCAGGTCTTCGATGACCTTGGCGGACAGGGCGTTGAAGGCGCCAGGGACCAGCACGCCGCGGCGGGCTTCTGCGAGCGCTTTGAGGGTCTTGCGGGTGGACATTCGTTCGTTCCTTCATTCTTTCTTTTCAGTGCTCTCCAAAGCAGTCGCCAGGTACGCGGACCCAGCCTTCCATGAGCACCCGTGCACTGCGGCTCATCAAGGCCTTGGTGACTCGCCATTGGCCGTCCCGGCACTCGGCCTGCGCCCCCACGCGCAGCGTGCCGGAGGGGTGTCCGAACCGCACGGCGTCCCGGGCACCGCCCCCAGCAGCCAGATTGACCAGCGTGCCCGGGATGGCGGCAGCGGTGCCGATGGCAACCGCCGCCGTGCCCATCATGGCGTGGTGCAACTTGCCCATCGAGAGGGCGCGCACCAGCAGGTCCACGTCGTGCGCCTGCACGGCCTTGCCGCTCGATGCCCTGTAGCTCTGGGGCGGCGCCACAAAAGTTACCTTGGGGGTGTGCTGGCGCCGGCACGCTTCGGAAACATGCTGGATGAGGCCCATCCGCACGGCGCCGTGGGCGCGGATGGCTTCGAAGCGCACCAGGGCCTCCGGGTCGCCGTTGACGGCGTCTTGCAGCTCGGTGCCGGTGTAGCCGAGGTCAGCCGCGTTGACGAAGATGGTGGGGATGCCCGCGTTGATGAGCGTGGCGCGCAGCCTGCCCACGCCGGGCACCACCAGCTCGTCCACCAGCTGGCCGGTGGGGAACATGGCGCCGCCCCCCTCGCCATCGCCGGAGTCATCGGCCGGGTCCAGAAACTCCAGGGCCACCTCCGCCGCGGGAAAGGTCACGCCATCGAGCTCGAACGCCCCTGTCTCCTGCACCCGCCCGCCGGTGATGGGCACATGGGCGACGATGGTCTTGCCAATGTTGGCCTGCCAGATGCGCACCGTGCAGACGCCGTGGTCGGGAATGCGGTCCGCCGGCAGCAGGCCGCCCGCGATGGCGAACGGGCCCACTGCGGCCGAGAGGTTGCCGCAGTTGCCCGACCAGTCCACGAAGGCGCTGTCGATGGCCACCTGGCCGAAGAGGTAGTCCACATCGTGCCCCGGCCGCTGCGAGCGCGAGACGATGACAGCCTTGGAGGTGGACGAGGTGGCGCCGCCCATGCCGTCGATCTGCTTGCCGTACGGGTCTGGGCTGCCAATGACCCGCAACAGCAGCGCGTCGCGCGCGGCGCCGGGCTGCTGGGCGGCAAGCGGCAGGTCGTGCAGCCGGAAGAACACGCCCTTGCTGGTGCCGCCACGCAGGTAGGTGGCAGGAATGCGGATCTGCGGGGCTGGGGGGTGGGCTTTGTCCACGGTGGGGTGATTGCTCATGTTTTGATAGCTTATCGCGCTTGCTAGACAAGCGCGGGGGCTTGTTTTGGCTGCATATTCTTCGCCAGGAAGTCCTGCGCAAAACGCTGCAGCACGCCGCCGGCTTCGTACACCGACACTTCCTCGGCCGTGTCCAGGCGGCAGGTCATGGGCACCCGGGTGAGCTGGCCGTCCGTGCGGCGGACGACCAGCGTGAGCGTAGCGCGCGGCGTGAGGCGGCCCTCCACATCGTAGGTTTCCGTGCCGTCCAGGCCCAGCGTGAGGCGATTGGTGCCCGGCAGGAACTGCAGCGGCAGCACGCCCATGCCGATCAGGTTGGTGCGGTGGATGCGCTCGAAGCCCTCGGCCACCACGGCCTCCACCCCGGCCAGGCGCACGCCCTTGGCGGCCCAGTCGCGGCTGGAGCCCTGGCCGTAGTCGGCGCCCGCGACGATGATGAGCGGCTGGCGGCGGGCCAGGTAGGTCTCGATGGCCTCCCACATGCGCACCACCCGGCCTTCGGGCTCGATGCGGGCCAGCGATCCCTGCCGCACCACACCATCCACCACGGCCATCTCGTTGACGAGCTGCGGGTTGGCCAGGGTGGCGCGCATGGCCGTGAGGTGGTCGCCGCGGTGCGTGGCGTAGGAGTTGAAGTCCTCCTCGGGCAGGCCCATCCTGTGCAGGTACTCTCCGGCCGCGCTGTCCATCAGGATGGCGTTGGACGGCGAGAGGTGGTCGGTGGTGATGTTGTCCGGCAGGAGGGCCAAGGGGCGCATGCCCCGCAGGGTGCGCGGATGGGCGGCGAGCGCTCCCACGCCTTCCGTGTCCCAGTACGGCGGGCGGCGGATGTAGGTGGACTGCGGGCGCCAGTCGTATTGCGGGGCCACGGCCGCGCCGTGGTCCGCCCGGATGGCGAACATCGGGTCGTACACGGCGCGGAACTGCGCCGGCTTGACGGCCCGGGCCACGACAGCGTCGATTTCCTCGTCGCTGGGCCACAGGTCCTTGAGGCGAATCTCGCGGCCGCCCACCACGGCCAGCACGTCGTTCTCGATGTCGAAGCGCACGGTGCCCGCCAGTGCGTAGGCCACCACCAGCGGGGGCGATGCCAGGAACGCCTGCTTGGCATACGGGTGGATGCGGCCGTCGAAGTTGCGGTTGCCCGACAGCACGGCGGTGGCGTACAGGTCGCGGCGGACGATCTCCTGCTGGACCTCCGCATCCAGCGCCCCGCTCATGCCGTTGCAGGTGGTGCACGCAAACGCGACGATACCAAAGCCCAGGGCCTGCAGGTCCGCCAGCAGCCCGGCCTCCCGCAGGTACAGCTCCACGGCCCTGGAGCCGGGCGCCAGCGAGGTCTTGACCCAGGGCTTGCGCACCAGGCCCAGGCGGCGGGCATTGCGCGCCAGCAACGCGGCAGCCATCACATTGCGCGGGTTGCTGGTGTTGGTGCAGCTCGTGATGGCCGCGATGATTACTGCGCCATCGGGCAGCAGGCCTTGTTCTTCTTGCGCGCGGGCCTCGGCCAGGCCCACCGCGATGCCGCGCTCGGCCAGCGCGGATGTGGGCAGGCGGCGGTGCGGGTTCGATGGCCCGGCCATGTTGCGCACCACGGAGGACAGGTCGAACGTGAGCGTGCGTTCATACGCTGCGGCCCGCAGCGTGCCGGCCCAGAAACCAGCGGTCCGGGCGTAGGTTTCGACGAGCTGGACTTGCGCTTCGTCGCGGCCGGTGAGGCGCAGGTAGTCCAGCGTCTGGTCGTCGATGTAGAACAGCGCGGCGGTGGCGCCGTACTCGGGGCACATGTTGGAGATGGTGGCGCGGTCGCCAATGCTCAGGCTGCTGGCGCCTTCGCCATGGAATTCCAGGTAGGCGCCCACCACTTTCTGTTGGCGCAGGAACTCGGTGAGCGCCAGCACGATGTCGGTGGCGGTGATGCCGCTGGGGCGGCGGCCCGTGAGCTCCACGCCCACGATGTCGGGCAGGCGCATCCACGAGGCGCGGCCCAGCATCACGCTCTCGGCCTCCAGGCCACCCACGCCAATCGCGACCACGCCCAGCGCATCGACATGGGGGGTGTGGCTGTCGGTGCCCACGCAGGTGTCGGGGAACGCCACACCGCCCTGCACAGCGATCACCGGCGACATCTTCTCCAGGTTGATCTGGTGCATGATCCCGTTCCCCGCCGGGATCACGTCCACGTTGGCGAAGGCCTTTTTTGTCCATTCGATGAAGTGGAAGCGGTCTTCGTTGCGGCGGTCCTCCAGGGCGCGGTTCCTGGCGAAAGCGTCCGGGTCGGTCCCCCCGCATTCCACGGCCAGCGAATGGTCCACCACCAGCTGCACCGGCACCACGGGGTTCACTGCGGCGGGATCACCGCCTTCTTTCGCAATCGCATCGCGCAAACCCGCCAGATCCACCAACGCGGTCTGGCCCAGGATGTCGTGGCACACCACGCGCGCGGGAAACCACGGAAAGTCGATCTCGCGCCGGCGTTCGATGATTTGGCGCAGAAAGCCATGGAGCTGCGCGGGGTCGGCGCGGCGCACCAGGTTCTCGGCGTGCACGCGGGCGGTGTAGGGAAGCCGGACCCAGGCGCCGGACTCGATGGCATCGACGGCGGCCTGCGCGTCGAAGTAGTGAAGGGCCGTGCCGGGCAGGGGTTTTCGGTGGTCAGAGTTCATCATGTCGTGGGGCGGTTCACTCTTTTTTCGATAGCTTCTCGCGCTTGTTTCATAAGGCTTTCGAGGCAAAAAGGCCTGAAATCGTGAATTCGCAAGCGCGGGCCGCTAGGGATGCCCTGCATAACTCCCTGCGGTCGGTGATAGCGCGGCCTCGGGCGGTCTACTGCGTTGCTTTTCTTGCCAATAGCCGGGCTATTGGCTGCAAAAAGACGCCTTCTAGCCCATCCCGATCCGCACTACCACCGACTCGCGAGGGTTATGCAGGGCATCCCCGGTTTTTTTCAGCCGCGCGCCTCGATGGGCACGAACTTCTGGTCTTCCGGCCCCGTGTAGTGGGCGCTCGGGCGGATGATCTTGTTGTCCACGCGCTGCTCGATCACGTGCGCGGCCCAGCCGCTGGTGCGGGCAATGACGAACAGCGGCGTGAACATGGCCGTGGGCACACCCATCATGTGGTAGCTGACGGCGCTGAACCAGTCGAGGTTGGGGAACATCTTCTTGGCGTCCCACATCACCGCTTCAAGCCGCTCTGCAATGTCGTACATCTTGGTCGAGCCCGCAGCATCGGACAGCCGCCTGGCCACGCCCTTGATGACCACGTTGCGCGGGTCGCTCACGGTGTACACCGGGTGGCCGAAGCCGATCACGACTTCCTTGGCCTCCACGCGGCGGCGGATGTCGGCCTCGGCCTCGTCGGGGTTGTCGTAGCGCTTCTGGATCTCAAAAGCCACCTCGTTGGCGCCGCCATGCTTGGGGCCGCGCAGCGCGCCAATGGCGCCCGCGATGCTCGAGTACATGTCGCTGCCCGTGCCGGCAATCACCCGTGCGGTGAAGGTGCTGGCGTTGAACTCGTGCTCTGCGTAGAGGTTGAGCGAGGTGTGCATGGCGCGCACCCAGGCTTCACTGGGCTTCTCGCCGTGCAGCAGGTGCAGGAAGTGGCCGCCGATGGAGTCGTCGTCGGTCTCCAGCTCGATGCGCTTGCCTTGCGTGCTCCAGTGGTACCAGTACAGCAGCATGGACCCGAGCGAGGCCATCAGCCGGTCGGCGATGTCGCGCGCACCCGGGAGGTTGTGGTCGTCTTTCTCGGGCAGGATGCAGCCCAGTGCCGAGACGCCCGTGCGCATCACGTCCATGGGGTGGGATCCGGCGGGCAGCCGCTCCAGCGCTTCTTTCACGCTGGCGGGCAGGCTGCGAAGGGCGCGCAGCTTGGCCTTGTAGGCCTTGAGTTCAGCCCGGGTGGGCAGCTTGCCATGCACCAGCAGATGCGCGATCTCTTCGAATTCGCACACCTCGGCCATGTCCAGGATGTCATAGCCGCGGTAGTGCAGGTCGTTGCCGGTGCGACCCACGGTACACAGCGCCGTGTTGCCCGCGGTCACGCCCGACAGGGCCACGGATTTCTTGGGCTTGAATGCGGGCGCGGACATTGCAGTGATGGTGGCGATGCTCATGGGGCGGTCTCCTGGTTCAGATCGGTGCGGTTCATGGCGATGGGCGGCCTGCGGCATTCCGTGCGGCCATTTCCAACGCCCCTTGGAGGACGGCCTCTGCCGGAATGCCCCCGGACGAGGCCATGGTTCCGGCAGGGCTTGTCATGCTTCGCAATTTACGCAAAATGCGCCGCTGGCAACAGCACTGAAAAGGCGAATTCCTGCGAATGACTTCGGAGGAATTTGCAAATTTTGCGAATTTCTAGAAACGAAGAGGCATCGATGGCCAAAACCTACATGGGCGTCAAGCTGCGTCGGCTGCGCGCCGAGCGCGGCATGTCACAGATCGCGCTGGCCCAGGCGCTGGGGATTTCGCCGAGCTACCTGAACCAGGTGGAGCAGAACCAGCGCCCCCTCACGGTGAGCGTGCTGCTCAAGCTCAACCGCGCATTGGGCGTGGACATCCAGCAGTTCTCGGAGGACGAGGAAGGCCGCCTGATCGCCGGCATGCGCGAGGCCCTGGCCGACGCCGCCGAGCCCGTGAGCCTTCCCGAGCTGCAGGAGGTGGCCGCACAGATGCCGGCGCTGGGACGCGCCATCGTGGCCATGTACCGGCGCACGCTGGACGCCACAGCCCAGATGGAGGCCATGGCGCTGCGCCTGGGCGACGACCGCATGGAAGCAGCGCCCGCGGCCCGCGCCATGCCGTTCGAAGCGGTGCGGGATTTCTTCTTTGCCCACCAGAACCACTTCGATGCACTCGACCGCGCCGCGGAGGCGCTGGCGGCCAAGGCGGCGCTGGAGGGTGCGGCACTGGCGCCATGGCTGGCGCAGCGTCTGCTGGAGCAGCACCGCGTGCGCGTGGTTCACGATGACGGCACGGGCGATGGCAAGCGCCGGTACGACCCGCACAGCCGGACCCTGTCCTTGTCGCGCGCGCTCGACGCCGGGCAGCAAGCATTTCAGCTGGCCACGCAACTCGCGTTTTTGGAGGCCGGCGAGCTCATCGAAGGGCTCACCCGGGCAGCGCCTTTTGCTGGCGATGTGCCCACCGTGCAACTGGCCCGCATCGGCTTGGCCAACTACTTTGCGGGCGCACTGCTGCTGCCGTATGCGCCCTTCCTGCGGGCGGCCGAAGCGCTGCGCTACGACATCGACCTGCTCGGTCAGCGCTTCGGTGTGGGCTTCGAGACCGTGTGCCACCGGCTGAGCACACTGCAACGCCCCACGGCGCCGGGGATACCGTTCTTCTTTGTTCGGGTGGACCGGGCGGGCAACATCTCCAAGCGGCAATCGGCCACGCACTTCCACTTCAGCCGCACCGGTGGCACCTGCCCGCTGTGGAATGTGTACGAAGCGTTTGCCCAGCCGGGGCGCGTGCTGTCGCAACTGGCGCGCATGCCCGACGGCCGCGCCTACCTGTGGATCGCGCGAACCGTGGTCAGCGGTCCGTCGCGCGGTTACGGCTCACCCCGCAAGATGTTTGCGATCGGCCTTGGCTGCGACGTGCGCCATGCGCCTCGGCTCGTCTATGCCAAGGGGCTGGACTTTGCGGACCCCGACGCTGCCACGCCCATCGGCATGGGCTGCAAGGTGTGTGAGCGGGTGGACTGCCCCCAGCGCGCCTTTCCGTACGTGGGCAGGCCGCTGGACGCAGATGAGAACGTCAGTGGCTTTGCGCCCTACGGCGCTGGCGGAAAGAGGTAGCGCAACACCCGGGGTGCCAAGCGGCAAGCAAAGCTCAGTCAAGCGGCCTTGGCTGGAGCAGTACAGGCAGTAGTACGACAAGGCAACACAATGACGCCAGGCGAGTTTTGTCAGCAGTTCTGAATGTTTGGGGATATGGTTGAGGCGGTCGACAGCCCCTTGGCCACCGGCTGTTGCGCCAGCTCCGGCTGCAACACCAGCCGATCCGCACCGCTGTAGCACACAAACCGCCGATTGGTGGCCCGCCCGATCGCGCACAGCCCCAGTTGTTGTGCCACGGCGTGTCCCATCTGGGTCATGCCGCTGCGCGAAACCACGATGGGCACACCCATCTGGGCGGACTTGATGACCATTTCGCTGGTGAGCCGGCCCGTGGTGTAGAACACCTTGTCGGCACCCGACACGGGCGCGTGCGGGCCTGGCAGCGCTGCCCCGTCGTCAGGCGCCGCACGGCCCTGCGCGGCGGTTGCCCCCGCTTCCGCGCGCGTCCCATCCTTGTTCATCCACATCCATCCGGCAATGGTGTCGATGGCGTTGTGGCGACCCACGTCTTCCACAAAGGTCAGCAGCGTCTCACCCCTGAACAGCGCGCAGCCGTGCACGGAGCCTGCGGACTTGTAGGTGGTCTCCTGGAGGCGGATGGCGTTGACGATGCCGTACAGCTCGGCTTGCGTCAGACGGGCCGCGGGCAGAACGATGCGGTCCACTTCGTCCATGAGCCCGCCAAACACGCTGCCCTGCCCGCAGCCCGTGGTGACGACTTTGCTGGCCGTGCGCTCTTCGATGCGGGCAATGCCGTGGCGCGTGCGCACGGCAGCAGCGTGCACTTCCCAATCGACGGTGATGGACTCGATGTCGAACACTGATTCCACCAGCCGCTGGTTGCGCAGGTAACCGAGCACCAGCAGTTCGGGATGTGCGCCCAGGGTCATGAGGGTGACGAGCTCGCGCTTGTCGACATAGATGGTCAAGGGCCGCTCTGCGGGGATCTGCAGCTGCTCGCGCTCGCCCAGTTCGTTGATGCCTTCCACCGCATGGGTCAACGGCGCGCGGGCCTGGGTGAGGCGTGGCAGCGTGGGCGCAGCTGCGCGGGAGGGCGAGGATGGAGCGAGGGTCATGGGGCAAATATAAGCAGTGCGGCGCCATCGGCTGGTGCTGGGGTTTCTGGCGGCAAAGGGGCGGGCTGCCGGACAGCTATCTCCATGGCGCCGACGCAGGTCACGCGACAGAGGGGCCGCGTCGCGGGGACGGACTGGTCCAGAGGCGGCGGTCGCACAGCCTCTCCAAAGAAGAAAGCCGCGCTCCCGAGGCGGGGCGCGGCTTACCTGGGTGGACGCAACGATGGCAATCGCTGCCGCCAGAGCGTGTTCTCAGGGCTTGGCGGCCGATGCAGCCGTGTTGGCGGCGGGTGTTTGTACCGTCGGGGTGTTCGGTGGGCTGCTGGCAGTACCCGGTGGCGAATGGGCACCGGCGGATTCCAGCGGCTTGGCCGCGGGGGGCGTGTAGGCGAACGGGCCTGGGTCGGCGCACGCAGCACTGGGCGCTGCAGCTGGCTTGGCCGCGGGCGTCGTCTTGCGGTAGTGGGCGGCCACGCGGTCTTGCGCGAGGCACAGCTTGTAGTTGTCCACCTTGCCGGACCACGCGGTCTTGGCTGCGGCCTCGGCGGCTTTGGCAGCCGCCTCCGGCGAAGGGGGTGGCAGTTTGGCCCATGCCGCGCCGCTCACGCTGGCAGCGCACACCGCCATTAGAAAGATCCGGAAACCGTGTGGGTGATTCATGGTGCGAAGCCTCATACCTGTGCGGGCTGGCCCGCAGATGGTGGGGGTGTATTGGTAGCGGGCGCTTGTGCCTCGGCGCTGCGCAGACGGGGGATCTTGCCGGCCTGGATGTCATCGTGCCAAAGCTCGTGGTGTTCCTTGGCCCAGCCTTCGCTGACGTAGCCGGTCTGCATGGCCTTGTAGGCGCCCTTCATGCCCACGGTGCCCATGTAGATGTGGCCGCAGATCAGCGCCATCATCCAGATGGCCAGGCTGGCGTGCACCATGTGGGCGATCTGCATGTCGCCGCGCACATCGCCAAAGCCGGGGATGAGCTTGTCGAGCACCAGCCCCGATGCCACCACGAAGATGCCAGGAATGGTGACACCCCACCAGAAGAGGCCCTTTTCGCCCGCGTTGAAGCGGTGCGAAGGAATCTGGTGGTCTCCACCCAGCATGCCGCCAGCCTTGGACAGCCACACAAAGTCGGCCCGGTTGGCGATGTTGTCCTTGACGAAGGTGATGATGATGACGAGCAGCGACACGGCGAACAACGGGCCGACGAAGTTGTGCACGTTCTTGAGGGCGTAGGTCAGCCAGCCGAACAGGGTGGCTCCCATGATGGGCAGCAGGAAGAACTTGCCAAACGCCATCACGATGCCGGAGATGGCGAGGGTGATGAACGCAAACGCGTTGGTCCAGTGCGCTGCGCGCTCGAACGGGGTGAAGCGCTCGATGCGGCGGGGGCCCACCCCATCGGGGTGCTCATGTCCCAGCGACCCCTTGGCAAAGTAGAAGATGCCCAGAGCCAGCAGCACGATGGCCAGCAGCGCGGCGCCGTACGGAATGATCCATTGGTTGCGCACCTGCCTCCAGGCTTCGCCAGCATTGGTCACCCGCGAGCCGGGGTACTGCACAAAAGGCTGGATCAGATTGCCGGCTTCGGGCGCCTGGGTCTTGGGCAGGCTGCTATAGCCCGTCACGCCCTGCCCTACCTGGCGCCACATGGGCGCGTTGTTGCCGGGCTGGACCTTGGCGCGTTCGCCATTGGTCTGCTCGGCGTACTTGGGGTCTGCGCTGGCGTCCGGCTTGACCTCGAAAATATTCTGGCCTTGAATGCCGCCGGGCACCGCTGCGGCAGCGGGAGCGGCCGGTGAAGCCGTTGCGCTCGCACTGGCAGGCGCCGCTGCGGTGCCAGCTGCCGGAGCCTGCGCGCCTGCCGATCCCCCTGCCAGCCCCGACACCAGCGCCACCGACCACATGATGTGTTTCATGGTGGGCCTCACTTGTTCTGGCTGCGGGTGTATTCGTTCTGGCCGTACTGCTGGCGTGCTTTCAACTGCGCCTCCCACGCGGCTTTGTCGCCAGCCTTCCAGCCGGGCTGCATGAAGTTGCTGCCCGTGCCGGCGTAAGGCGCTGCATCGGTGCGGATGGCCGCGCCGGTCTGCGGCTTCTCGCCACAGGCGGTCAGCGCCACCAGTGCCATCAGCGCCACCGCTGCGGCCACGGTGGATTGGACAGGACGCTTCATCATGACTTGCCCCCTGCGGGTTGCCCCGCCTGTTGCGAACCGTAGGCCGTGCCCCAGCCCCACACCTCGGCGCCCTTGCCGCGCTGCACGACGCGGTTGCGGAAGATGTCTGCCACCACGTCGCCGTCGCCTGCAAGCAGCGCTTTGGTCGAGCACATCTCGGCGCAAGCAGGCAGCTTGCCTTCGGCCAGGCGGTTGCGGCCGTACTTTTCAAATTCGGCCTGGCTGCCGTGGGCTTCGGGGCCGCCAGCGCAGAAGGTGCACTTGTCCATCTTGCCGCGCACGCCAAACGTGCCTTGCGACGGGAACTGGGGCGCGCCAAACGGGCAGGCATAGCTGCAGTAGCCGCAGCCAATGCAGACATCCTTGTCGTGCAGCACCACGCCCTCTTCGGTGCGGTAGAAGCAGTTGACGGGGCAGACGGCCATGCAAGGCGCATCGCTGCAGTGCATGCAGGCCACCGAGATGGACTTCTCGCCGGGCACACCGTCGTTGAGCGTGACGACGCGACGGCGATTCACGCCCCAGGGGACCTCGTGCTCGTTCTTGCAGGCTGTCACGCAGCTGTTGCACTCGATGCAGCGCTCTGCATCGCAGATGAATTTCATTCGTGCCATGTTGTCTCCTTGCGCGGCGCGATCAGGCGCGTTCCACGTTGCAGATCGTGGTCTTGGTTTCTTGCATCATGGTCACGCTGTCGTAGCCATACGTCGTCGCGGTGTTCACAGCTTCGCCGCGCACCACGGGGGCTGCGCCCTTGGGGTAATGGGCCAGCATGTCAGCGCCCTGCCAGTGGCCCGAGAAGTGGAACGGCATCCACACGGTGTCGGGTGCCACGCGTTCGGTGACCAGCGCCTGCACGTTGAGTCGCGCTCCCGTGGGAGAACTGAGCCACACGCGCTCGCCGTTGCGGATGCCGCGGTCGGCGGCCGTCTTGGGGTTGATCTCGACGAACGATTCCTGCTGCAACTCGGCCAGCCAGGGGTTGGACCGGGTTTCCTCGCCACCGCCTTCGTACTCGACCAGGCGGCCGGAGCTGAGGATGAGCGGGAACTTCTCGTGCACCTTGTCCGCCACGTTCTTCTCCTGCACGCTCTTGTACAGCGTGGGCAGGCGCCAGAAGGCTTTCTTGTCATCGTGCGTGGGGTACTTGGCCATGAGGTCCGGCCGGGTGCCGTACAGCGGTTCGCGATGCTGCGGAATGGCGTCGGGGAAGTTCCACACCACGGCGCGGGCTTTGGCGTTGCCGAACGGGTGGCAGCCGTGCTTCATGGCCACGCGGATGATGGCCCCGGTGGGGTCCGTCTTCCAGTTCTTGCCCTCGGCCTTGGCCTTCTCGGCGTCCGAGAGGTCGTCCCACCAGCCCAGCTTTTTCAGCAGCACGTGGTCGAACTCAGGGTAGCCCGTGGTGATCTCGCTGCCCACCGAATGCGAACCGTCTTCGGCCAGCAGGTTCACGCCATCCTTCTCCACGCCGAAGTTGGCGCGGAAGTTGCCGCCCCCTTCCATCACGTGCTTGGACGTGTCGTACAGGTTGGGGGAGCCGGGGTGCTTGAGCTCGGGCGTGCCGTAGCAGGGCCAGGGCAGGCCAAAGTAGTCGCCCGTGAAGTCGTAGCCTGTTTCCTTGTCCTTGCCGCCCTTGGCCTTCAAGGTCTTCACGTCGAACAGGTGCATGTTCTTCATGTGGGCCTGGAGGCGCTCAGGGCTCTGGCCGGTGTAGCCGATGGTCCAGACGCTCTTGTTGATTTCGCGCAGGATGTCCTCGGGCACGGGCTCGTCCATGCCCTTGACCTTCTGCATCTTGTAGTTCTTGCACAGTTCGGTGCCAAAGCCGAGCTTTTGCGCGAACTGGTACATGATCATGTGGTCGCTGCGGCTCTCCCACAGCGGCTCGATGACCTTCTCGCGCCACTGCAGCGAGCGATTGGAGGCCGTGCACGAACCGCTGGTCTCGAACTGCGTTGCGGCCGGCAGCAGGTACACCGCGCGGTTGGGGTTCAGATCTTCGGCCTTGCCCGGCATGGCCGCCATGGCGGCGGTGGCCGACGGATACGGATCCACCACCACCAACAGGTCGAGCTTGTCCATGGCGCGTTTCATTTCGAGGCCGCGGGTTTGCGAGTTGGGCGCATGGCCCCAGAAGAACACGCCGCGCAGGTTGGAGTCCTGGTCGATGAGCTCGTTCTTCTCGAGCACGCCGTCGATCCAGCGCGACACGGTGATGCCGTTCTTGGACATCATCGCGGGCGAGGCGTACTGCTTCTTGATCCACTCGAAATCCACACCCCACACATTGGCGAAATGCTTCCAGGAGCCTTCGGCCAGACCGTAGTAGCCGGGCAGCGAGTCGGGGTTGGGACCCACGTCGGTGGCGCCCTGCACGTTGTCGTGGCCGCGGAAGATGTTGGTGCCGCCACCGCTCTTGCCCACGTTGCCCAGCGCCAGTTGCAGGATGCACGATGCGCGCACCATGGCGTTGCCGATGGTGTGCTGCGTCTGGCCCATGCACCACACGATGGTCGCGGGCTTGGCCTCGGCCATCATCTTGGCCACCTTGAACATCTGGGCTTCCTTGACGCCGCAGGCCTCTTCCACCTTGTCGGGCGTCCACTTGGCAAGCACTTCCTCGCGCACCTTGTCCATGCCGTACACGCGGTCGTGGATGTACTGCTTGTCTTCCCAGCCGTTCTTGAAGATGTGGAACAGCAGACCGAACAGGAACGGGATGTCAGTGCCCGAGCGGATGCGCACGTATTCATCGGCCTTGGCCGCCGTGCGGGTGAAGCGCGGGTCCACCACGATCATCTTGCAGCCGGTCTCCTTGGCATGCAGCATGTGGAGCATGCTCACAGGGTGGGCTTCGGCGGCGTTGGAGCCGATGTACAACGCGCACTTGCTGTTCTGCATGTCGTTGTACGAATTGGTCATGGCGCCGTAGCCCCACGTGTTGGCCACGCCGGCCACCGTGGTGGAGTGGCAGATGCGGGCCTGGTGGTCGCAGTTGTTGCTGCCCCAGAAGCTCACGAACTTGCGCAGCAGGTAGGCCTGTTCGTTGTTGTGCTTGGACGAGCCCACAAAGTACACGCTGTCGGGGCCGCTGGCCTTGCGCAGCTCCTGCATCTTGGCGGTGATTTCGTTGAGCGCCGTGTCCCAGCTGATGCGCTCGTACTTGCCGTTGACGAGCTTCATCGGGTAGCGCAGGCGGTATTCGCCATGGCCGTGTTCACGCAGGGCTGCGCCCTTGGCGCAGTGGGCGCCCAGGTTGATGGGCGAGTCGAACACGGGCTCTTGCCGCACCCACACGCCGTTCTCGACCACGGCATCGACCGCGCAGCCCACCGAGCAGTGGGTGCACACCGTGCGGCGCACTTCGATCTTGCTGTCGCCGACGGCGACCTTGGCGCCTTCGGCGGCGTTGGACTTCTTGACCAGCGTCAGTTGCGAGGCGGCGATGCCGACCCCCACGCCAAGGCCGGAGCGCCGCAGGAACGAGCGCCGGTCCATGGTGGGCAGCGCCTGCGACAAACCGCGGCGCAGGCTGTGAACGAATGGCGATGCAGACGTGGCGTTCTGCAGGGCGTGGGAAGACTTCTTGGTGAGCAACATGGCGCGCCCCGCGTTCAGATCTGGGTGGTTTTGTAGTACTGCTTCACGTGCGCGGACAGGTGGTAGCCACCACCGTTTTCGGGCACGGGTCGAGCAGGCTCGGCAGCTACCGGCTCGGAGGGCGTCACATGGGGGAGGGCCACCACGGCAGCTGCGGCTGCCCCGACGGTGGCGGCGCCGGAAAAGAAATTCCGGCGCGATGTGTTGGGCTGGCGGTTCTGCATGCTTGTCTCCAGAATGGCTGGCAGCTATGAAACGGAATTCATACAGTCTATGTCAGTGTGTAAAAGCTCGCAATCGCGCTTTACACGTCCCGACCTGTGCACTCAACTTCATAGCAACACAGGCAAGGCGAATGAGGGGCCCGGCCCTCACTCCAGCATGTCGAACCCCTGGGTTTCCACTGACACGAAAGCCCGCGTGAAATGGGCCACCGCGGCATAAAACCTGGCCGCGGGGTGCGCGTTGAGCGCATCGCACAACTGAAGCACCCAGGGCTGCAGATGGGCTGCAAAAAAATCGCGCTGCATCGTCAGGTTGCAGACAGCCATGTCGTCGCCCGCGATGAGGTAGCGCATCACCTCGCAAAGGTAGGCGACGTGGTCCTCGGTTTCCGGCATGGCCTCGTCACGCGCCAGGCCCAGCCGGTCTAGGTCGGCCCGCAGGCGCGCCAGCGGCTTTTCGTTGAGGAAGCCGCTCAGGTAGTGCGAGCCATACAGATACACCTCGGGCTTGCCCACGCCGCCAAACAGACGGTCGAACTCTTGCGCGATGGCTGCATCGCTGTCCGCGCGGCTCGCGCCCACCAGCTGCTGCCAGGGCTCCTGCAAAAAGCCACCGGCGGCAGGTGCTTCGGTCACGGCTACGCGCAGGGCCGACAGCAGCTGCGCAGAAGGCGCCGCGTAATAGAGCTGCGACAGCAGCCCGTACAGCTCTGCCCGCGCGGTTTCCTCGTCCAGGGCCGAGCTGCCTGCAGACAGGGTCAATGAAGGGTTGGCACTCACAGGTCGGTCACTTTCGCTTCGTTTTGCGAGGAATACAGGTCGATCACGCGGCAGTCGCTGCACATCTTCAGGCGCTCCAGGGCCTCGCCCTGGAACATGGCGTGCCCCGCCAGCTTGCCCAGCATGGCCTCGATGGCTTTGACGGTGCCGAAGGGCTTGCTGCAGCGCACACAGGCCCAGGGCTTGGCTTCGTTGAGCACCCGCAGCTGTGCGCGCTCGGACGTGAGCAACAGGCGAGGTTGCAAGGTGATGGCGTCTTCCGGACAGGTCGTGGCGCACAGACCGCACTGCACGCAGTTCTTTTCAATGAAGCGCAGTTGCGGCAGCTGGGGGTTGTCCTGCAGGGCGCTGGCGGGACAGGCGCTCACGCAGCTCA
This sequence comes from Acidovorax sp., assembly GCF_022763525.1. Classification (GTDB taxonomy): domain Bacteria; phylum Pseudomonadota; class Gammaproteobacteria; order Burkholderiales; family Burkholderiaceae_C; genus Acidovorax. The sequence continues at coordinate 88,885 of NZ_JALEGG010000007.1, read as the reverse complement.
GGCACAAGGTACAGCGGTCCTTGTTGACTTCGACAGTGCCAAGGGGAGACCCCACGGCAGGCAATGCAATGGCCTCGGGCCGCTCGGCCGCGGGCATGAGCGCCTGCTCGATGAGATGGTCCAGCGCCATCTCCAGCGTGCTGCGCTTTTCCTGCGCCACCGCAAAACGCGCGGGCACGGCCGGGGTCTTCTGTCGGGTCAGGCTCAAGGCCTGCAACCCGGCATCCAGCTCGGTGGGGTGCGTCGCGCGCAACAGTTGCACGTGCGTGCCGGTGTAGCCCAGGCCGCGCAGGATGGCCTGCGCCACGTCCATTTGCGCCTGCAGTCCCTCCAGGTACTGTGGCGCTTCTTCCTGTGTGGTCAGCAGCACCACCTGCGATGCCCCGTAGGCAATAGCGCTCAGCCACAAGTCCACCCCCGTGCTCGCGGTGTGCCACAGCGCGACGGGAATGACGTTGGCGGGCACGCCGTGCGCCAGCTGCAGCTGCGCGGCCCGGCCAAGCTCTTCCACCAACGCTTGGCCGCGTTCCTGGCTGTGCAGCAACAAGACGGCGTCCTTGCCACCGGCGGCGGCATAGGTGGCGAGCAATGTCTTGAATTTGGCGCCCTGCTCGCCTGCCGCCGGATAGGCATAGGTGAGCGCGCCGGTGGGGCACACCGTGGTGCAGGCGCCGCAGCCCACGCACAGGTTGGGGTTCACCACAATCCGCTGGCGGCTCTTGTCGCTGCTGATGGCTTCGGCCGAGCAGATGTCCACGCAGGCATTGCAGCCCACGGTTTCGTTGCGGCTGTGGGCGCAGAGTTTCTGCTTGTAGGCAAAGAACCGGGGCTTTTCGAACTCGCCCACCAGCTCGCGCAACTTCAGCAGCGCCCCCATGTCCCGCCCATCCCAGCGGAAGTAGCCTTGCGGCAACGCATGCTGCAAGAACGTGGGCGTGGCGGTGGCTGGGCGCAGGTCCAGCACTAGGTCGAAACGCTCGGTCTGCGCCTGGGCATCGCGCGTGAAGTCGATGGCGCCCGCCACCTGGCAGACCTTGACGCAGGCGCGGTGTAACTGGCACGCAGCCAGGTCGATCTGGTAGTCCAGCCCGATGGCGTTTTCGGGGCACGCGGCCACGCAGGCATTGCAGCGTGTGCACAGATCCAGGTCGATGGGGTTGTCGGCCGCCCACTGCAGCTCAAACGCGCCCAGCCAGCCGGTGAGGCCGGTGATGCGCCCGCCCAGCACGGGGTAGCGGCGGGCCTGCATGCCGCCCGCGTTGCCGGGGCCCTGGGTGAACAGCGTCACGTTCAGCACGTCCGACACCAAGGCCGCCGCCTGCTCAGCCGCATCCAGCGGCCCGATGATGAGCAAGCGGCCGTGGCTTTGGTAGGTCACCGTGGGCACGGGCGGGGGGTCTGGCAAACGGGCCGCGGCCAGCAGGGCTGCCAGCTTGGGGGTGGCCTGGGTGGCGTCGCGGCTCCATCCGCCCGTTTCGCGGATGTTGACGAAGCGGATGGGCGACACCGCGCCTTCGGTCTGCTGGCCCAGTTCGCCGAACAGGCGCTGCTCCTGCGTGCAAGCCACCACCACGTCGTCGCCGCTGCGGATGGCTTTTTGGAACGCCCCGGCCTCGCGGCGGCACAGGGTGGAGTGCAGGTTCAGGTCTTCATGCAGTGCCTCGCCCAGCGCCTTGGCGTTGAGGGGCATCGTCCGGTTGCAATCGCAAATGAGCGTCGTGGTCATCGTGGGTGTGGCTGGCTGGCATGGCCATCTGTTCTGGTGCAGAACGGTCGGCCAGCGCAGGCTCGCTGGTGGAAACGCCGGGAACAGCGTTGCATACCTCGGACTTTGCCACGTCTGCGGCACCGGTGGCCCCCGCATCATCCCGAGGCTGAGCAATGGCAGGGGCTATTGAACCCTCGCCTTCAGACAACGCCGGTGCCTGCCCCGTCGCCGTCTTCTTTTCCTCGTCGAAAAAGCCCATGGCGTGGGCACTGGCCATCTGGCGCAGCATGCCGGCGGGCAGCGGATCGGGCTGCGTGTAATCGCCCACGTAGATGTCCAGGCCGTCCATCACATTGAAGTGGGGATCGGCGAACAGTTTCTTCATGGCCACGTTGCGCACTTCGGGCGGCACGCCGCGTGCCACGAACGCGGTGAAATCGGAGGCCGGCGTGAGCGCCTGGGCGTCTTCCAGCGTGGGCACCGGGGCCTCGGCGATGGACGCAGCAGCCTCGGCAGCGGGTGGAGGTGCAGGTGGCGTGACGGGTGCAGACAAGCCCCCGGAAGCGGACTGTGCCGGCGATGGGGCCTCGGGCTGGGCCGGGGATGTGACCGCAGGCGGCGACGGCAGGGGCGGGTCCGCCACAGGCTTGCCTTCGCGCACCTCCTGCTTGCGGCGGGACCAGCGGCCCAAAAAACCGTCACCCATGGCCGCGGCCTCCGGCCGGGTTGCCCGCAGGTCCTGGCCCGCGGCGCTTTTCGGTGGACACGGAGGCGGGGTTTCCAAACCGGTCCTGCAGCGGCCGGAAGCTGTCGGGACGCTGACGGCGCTTGGGTTCGGGCTGGAAATGCTCGGCCACGAAGGCGCGCAAGGTCTCGACCACTTCGGCGGGCGCGGGCACCTGCTCCACGGTTTCCTGCGCGTCCAGCCAGCGGCCGGCGTCGTGGTAGCTCAGGCTCACGGCCACGGGGCGGGCCAACGGCGTCTCGCCGTTACCGCTGTCCTCGTCGCGGCGCCACATCACGAACCAGCACGGCGCGGGCGAGCTGAGGTTCAGGTGGTAGCCCTCGGCGTCGTCGCGGAACAGTTCGACGCGCAAGTTGGGAAACAGCCAGCGCTGCTCACGCTCGTCCTGGATCAGCGGGCGGGGCTCAGTGCCAAAGGCCGGCTCATGCATCACCACTTCGGCCAGCGACCAGCGCCAGGGCTGCCAGCGGTTGTCGATGCGCTCGCAGCGCATGATCACGGCCACGTCGGTGAAGGGGCGTTCGGTCATGGGCGTGGACTGTACCCCGGCGGCGCCCCGCCGGCGGCCATTTCCGCAAAGCCCCTTTGCGCGCCGTCAGCTTGTGGCGGCTTCGAGCTTTTCGATGGCCACCGCACAGTACTTGAACTCCGGGATCTTGCCGAACGGGTCGAGTGCCGCGTTAGTCAGCAGGTTGGCTGCCGCCTCCACATACGCAAAGGGCATGAACACCGTGCCGCGCGGCGTGCCGTCGTCGCGCCGCACGCGCACCTGCAGCGTGCCGCGCCGTGAGCGGATGCCCACCAGCGCACCGGGCTGCACGCCCAGCCGGGCAAGCTCGTCGCCATGCAGGGAGGCCGTGGCCATGGGCTCGATGGCGTCCAGCACCGAGCTGCGCCGCGTCATGCTGCCCGTGTGCCAGTGCTCCAGCTGGCGGCCGGTGATGAGCACCAGGGGGTAGTCGGCATCGGGCTTCTCGGCCGCCGGGATCACGCTGGCGGGCACCAGCTGGAGGCGGCCCGTGGGCGTCGGAAATTTCTCGGTGAAGACGATGGGCTGGCCGGGGTCGTCGGGTGTCAGGCAGGGGTAGGTCACGCTCGATTCACGCTCCAACCGGTCCCAGGAGATACCGCTGATGCTGGCGTGCATGGCCTGGCGCATCTCTTCGTACACGGCGGCAACACCAGACTCTTCGCCTTCGTAGTTCCATGGCAGCCCCATGCGCACAGCCAACTGCTGGATGATCCAGAGGTCCGGCTGCGCATCGCCCGGCGGGTTGAGCGCGCGGCGGCCCATCTGCACCAGGCGGTCGGTGTTGCTGGCCGTGCCGGTCTTTTCCGGCCAGGCGCTGGCGGGCAGCACCACGTCGGCCAGCCACGCGGTTTCGGTGAGGAAGATGTCCTGTACCACCAGGTGCTGCAGGCTGGCCAGCGCGTGGCGCGCATGGTTCAGGTCGGGGTCGCTCATGGCGGGGTTTTCGCCCAGGATGTACATGCCGCGCACCTTGTGCGGGTCGGCGTCGGGCGCCAAGGCCTTGTGCATGATCTCGACCACGGTATAGCCGGGCGCCTTGTCCAGCGATGTGCCCCAGAAGTCTTCGAACCACGCGTGCGCCCCGGCGTTGTCCACGCGCTGGTAGTTGGGGAACATCATGGGGATCAGGCCCGCGTCGCTCGCGCCCTGCACGTTGTTCTGGCCGCGCAGGGGGTGCAGGCCCGAGCCGGGCTTGCCGATCTGGCCCGCGACGGCGCACAGCGCAATCAGGCAGCGCGCGTTGTCGGTGCCGTGCACGTGCTGGCTCACGCCCATGCCCCAGAGGATCATCGAGGACTTGGCCGTGGCAAACGCGCGCGCCACTTCGCGCAGCGTCTCGGCCGGAATGCCGCACACTGTCGCCATGGCCTCAGGACTGCAGCCCATCACGTTGGCCTTGAGCGCCTCGAAGTTGTTGGCGCGATCCTGGATGAAGGCCTCATCCACCAAGCCCTCGTCGATCACCGTGTGGATGAGCGCGTTGAGCATGGCCACATCGGTATCGGCCTTGAACTGCAGCGTGCGCCAGGCATGGCGGCCAATGTCGGTCACGCGCGGGTCGGCCAGCACGATCTTTGCGCCCCGCTGGGCGGCGTTCTTCATCCAGGTGGCGGCCACGGGGTGGTTGGCTGTGGGGTTGGATCCGATCACGAAGATCAGCTCCGCATGCTCCACATCGTTCACCGGGTTGCTGACCGCACCCGAGCCCACGCCTTCGAGCAGCGCGGCCACGCTGGACGCATGGCACAGCCGCGTGCAGTGGTCCACGTTGTTGCTGCCGAAGCCGGTGCGCACCAGCTTCTGGAACAGGTAGGCCTCTTCGTTGCTGCCCTTGGCCGAGCCGAGGCCCGCGAGCGCCTTGGGGCCGTGCGTGTCGCGCAGGTTCTTGAGCGTGCCGGCTGCCAGGTCGAGCGCCTCGTCCCAGGTCGCCTCGCGGAAGGTGCTGCGCCAGTCGGCGCCGTAGGGCTGCACCTCCTTGGGCACACCCGGCTTGCGGATCAGCGGCACCGTCAGGCGGTCCGGGTGGTGGGCGTAGTCAAAACCAAAGCGCCCCTTCACGCACAGGCGGCCCTGGTTGGCGGGGCCGTCGCGGCCTTCGACGCTGATGATCTTTTCGTCGCGCACGTTGTAGGTGATGAGGCAGCCCACACCGCAGAACGGGCAGACGGAATCGACCTTGCGATCCACCTTTTGCGAGCCGATGTGCGTCTTGGGGCTGAGCGCGCCCGTGGGGCAGGCCTGCACGCATTCGCCGCAGGCCACGCAGGTGCTCTCGGCCATGGGGTCGTCGAGGTCAAAGACGATCTTGCTGTCGGCACCGCGCAGGGCGTAGCCGATCACGTCATTCACCTGCTCCTCGCGGCAGGCGCGCACGCAGCGGTTGCACTGGATGCAGGCGTCCAGGTTCACGGCCATCGCGGGGTGACTCAGGTCGGGCGCGGGCTGCTCTCGGCGCAGGGCTTGGAGTGCCGGTCGCACGGTCACGCCCAAACGATCCGCCCATTCGCTCAACTCGCCGTGCTGGCCTATGACTTCTGGATTTTTTGATTCATATCGGCCTCTAGCGCTTGATGGATAAGCGCCACCAGCTATCAATTCAGGAGTTTCGATACCGTCGTTCCATCGGTAGCCGGTGTCTGGCATGTCCGACAGCAGCATCTCCACCACCATCTGCTGGCTCTTGTGCGCGCGCGGGCTGGCGGCCTGCACCTTCATACCCTCGGTCGGCGCGCGGCAGCAGCTGGGGGCCAGCGTGCGCTCGCCCGCGATCTCCACCACGCAGGCGCGGCAGTTGCCGTCGGGGCGCAGGCCGTCGCTGTAGCACAGGTGCGGGATCTCCACGCCGTGGCGCTGCGCAGCCTTCAGGATGGTTTCGCCAGGGTGGGCGGTGACGGGCTGGCCGTCCAGCTCGAAAGCCACGCCGGGCTGCGCTGCGGCAGAAGTCAACACGGCGCTCATGGCTTCACCCCGGTAGGCAGTTGTTCGGTCAGCGGGCTGTTGCGCGGCTTGGGCAAGTCGCCTGGCCAGGGCCCCTCGCCCACTTCGTTCGGGAAGTATTTGTGGACGCAGCGGATGGGGTTGGGCGCCGCCTGGCCCAGCCCGCAGATGGACGCATCGGCCATCACCTGCGCCAAGTCGTCGAGCAGGTCGGCGTCCCACCGCGGCGCCTCCATCAGCGCAGCCGCCTTGGCCGTGCCCACGCGGCAGGGCGTGCACTGGCCGCAGCTTTCGTGTTCAAAAAAGCGCATCACGTTCAGCGCCGCATCGCGCGCCCGGTCGTGCTGGCTGAGCGCGATGACGGCGGCCGAGCCGATGAAGCAGCCGTAGGGCTGCAGCGTGTCGAAGTCGAGCGGGATGTTGTTGAGACTGGCGGGCAGGATGCCGCCCGAAGCGCCGCCGGGCAGGTAGGCATAAAGCTGGTGGCCGTCCAGCATGCCGCCGCAGTATTCGTCGATGAGTTCCTGCACCGTGATGCCGGCCGGGGCGAGCTTCACGCCCGGGTGCTTCACGCGGCCGCTCACGCTGAAACTGCGCAGCCCCTTGCGCCCGTGGCGGCCAAAGCTGGCAAACCACTGTGGCCCGCGCTCGACGATGTCGCGCACCCAGTACAACGTTTCGAAGTTGTGCTCCAGCGTGGGCCTGCCGAACAGCCCCACCTGCGCGATGTAGGGCGGGCGCATGCGGGGCTCGCCACGCTTGCCTTCGATGCTCTCGATCATGGCCGACTCTTCGCCGCAGATGTAAGCACCCGCGCCGCGCCGCAGTTCGATGTGCGGCAGGTGGCAGGGCGGCTCGGCGCGCAGGTCATCCAGGGCACGCTGCAGCAGCGCGCGGCAGCCGTGGTACTCGTCGCGCAGGTAGATGTAGACGGCCTCGGTGCCCACCACCTGGGCGGCGATGAGCACGCCTTCCAGAAAGCGGTGCGGGTCGCGTTCGAGGTAGGTGCGGTCTTTGAAGGTGCCAGGTTCGCCCTCGTCAATGTTGACAGCCATCAAGCGCGGAGCCAACTGGTCTCGCACGATGCGCCATTTGCGCCCGGCAGGGAAGCCTGCGCCACCCAAACCGCGCAGGCCCGAATCCTCCATCGCCGCGAGCATGGCCTCGGCATCCATCTCGCCGTTGACCAGCGCAGCGGCCGTCTGGTAGCCGCCATGGGCGCGGTAGGTGGCCAAGTCGGTGTGTGCCGGGCTGACGCCTTCGCGCTGCGCTGGAACACTCGCCTCGGCGAACTCGGAAACATCAAAATTGATAGCATCTTGCGCTGATGGATGAAGCGCCAGCGCCCGATCTGGCTTCGAGATTACGGTTTCCATCACCGCATCCACCGTGGCGTGCGGCACGGGGCACTGGTGCACCACAGCCACAGGCGCCTGCTCGCAACGGCCCACGCAAGGCACAGCCTGCACCTGCACATCGCCTTGACCGGCTGCGCGCAGGCGCTCGGGCAGCGCGGCCAGCAGCTCGCGCGCACCCGCCAGGCTGCAACTCAGGCTGTCGCACACCCGCAGCACCAAGCGCGGTGCCTGGGCGTCTTCGCCGCGCACGATCTCGAAGTGGTGATAGAAGCTCGCCACTTCGTACACCTCGACCATCGACAGGTTCATCAGTTTGGCGAGCGCCACCAGGTGCCGGTCGTGCAGCACGCCAAAGTGGTCGTTCAAGCGGTGCAGGTATTCAATGAGCAGGTCGCGCCGGAAGCCTTCAGCCGGGCGCGGGCCCAGCAACTGCGCCACATCGGCCATCGCCGCGTCTTCAGGCTGGCGGCCCTTAAGGCGGCTTTTGCGGCGGATGCGCTCGCGCAGGTCGTTGACGGACACGGCGGCCACGACAGGCGTGGCGGGAGCTTCGGGAACAAGGTGCATGGAGCGAAATCGTGGAACGTTCTGTTGTGCTTATGAAGCCGCCTGCATAGGGCCGCCTGGCGTGCGCAGTGTCGGCGAGGCCCCTTGGGGCGTCAAATTGCGGATGCACATGGGTCGATCACAAAAACAAATGAGCCGCAGCCGGTGGCGTTGCAGGGTACGGGCGGGGGGCGCCGGTCAGCCGGCCGCCCCGCCCGCTGGAAAGTTGGCCAGCAGACGGCTCGCCAGCATGGCCGCAAGCGCTTGGACAGGGGGCATCGTGGACACCGGCGCAGCCGACAGGGCCCCGTCGATGGCGAGGCCGGCCAGGCCGTGGGCCAGGCTCCATCCCGCCAGCGCCAGCTCGTCGCCTCCCCCGGGCACATGGGCTTGGGCGGCTGCACGCAGCACTTCAAACGACCCGTCCGCCGCCGCCTGCAGCGCAGGGTGATCGGACTTGCGCTGCAGCAGCGGGCTGAACATCAGCCGGAACACCGCTGGGCGGGTCAGCGCAAAGTCCACATACGCCGTGCAGTGCCCGACGAGGGTGGCCGCCGTGTCGCCCGGCCGGTGTGCGCTCTCCATGGCGGCAGCCAAGTCGGCAAAGCCCCGCGCGGCCACGGCTGCCATCAGGGCTTCGAGATTGGCAAAGTGGTGGTACGGGGCGGCGTGTGACACGCCAGCGGCCTTGGCCACCGAGCGCAGGCTGAGCGGCATTCCCTCTGCCAGCAGGCCTTCGGCCGCGGCGACAAGAGCGGCGCGCAGGTCGCCGTGGTGGTAGCTGGCGCGGGGGGCATCGGGGGTGGGCAGGGTGTCTGAATGGTTCACAAAAGCAATCTTGACACAGTCAAGATGCGCCCGGACAATGCGCCAATCCTGACACCGTAAAGATCAACCCATGGCGCGACGCCTGCTTCAAGCCGCCACGGCCGCGATGGCCCTCATCCCGGTCGCCACCGGCGTGCTGACCATGATGGGCATCGATGACCCCATCTACTACGCCAGCGGCCTGCCACGAGATGCCCTGCTCGACGGCAATCTGCGCTTTTTTGGCGGCGTGTGGCTGGCGTTGGGCCTGGCAATGTGGTCGCTGGTGCCGCGCATCGACCGTGAGGGGCGGATGTTTGCGGTGCTCTGGGGCGCGGTGTTTCTGGGTGGCGTGGGGCGGGCGCTGTCGATGGCCTTCGTGGGACTCCCGCCCGCGCCTTTCATCGGCTTCACGGTGCTCGAGCTGATTGGCGCCCCCGCCTTCATCGCCTGGCAGCGCCGGGTGGCTGCGCAATCGGCCGTTCAATGACATCTAAGAACGTGTTTACGATCTGAAGGACATCCTGTGCAAAAGCTCAATTACTGGTACCTGGTCGCGGCAATGCTGTGTTTGTTCATGATGGGGATGCAAATCTTCGTGGGCAGCCCGCAGCTGAATGCGCCGATCCAACAAAGCTCTTTACCCCCGGGCATTCGCGCGGTTGCAGAGGTGGCCTGGCATTCCGTGACCACCGCCTATGGGCTGATGGTGGCGGCACTCATCTACCTGTTCATCCAGCCAAACAACGTCGCTCTCGCCAAATACATCGTGGCGCAACTCGTGGCGTTGTCCGCGCTGTTTCTGATTTACAGCGTTACCCGCTTTGGCAACGTCACCAGCCTGTATCTGTGGCCTCTTTTCCTGGTCATCGCGGCGACGGTGGGCATGGGTGTGCGCAGCGCGCGTTCATACAACCAGCCCTGACTGTGGCGGTCCACCGAACAGGCGGGCTGAAATTGTTTTGGCCGGCGGTAGCGCCTTGCCTATTGCTCTATCGCTGTGAAGCCGTCAGCAACCCGCTGTGCGACGTGGCGTGCTGCAGCCACGCCGGGTCTTGTGCCAGCGCCAGCGCCGCATCCAGCGCCCGCGTGGGCTGCACCTGGCGGTGCGACATGAAACCGATGGGCGTGGTGAGCACCGGGCCGATCAGCGGCAAGGCCTCCAGACCGTCGTGGCCGCGCACGGCATCCACCAACGCGCCGGGCAACACGCTGCACAGGTTGCCCGCCACCACGCAGAGGGCCAGGGTCAGCACCGAATCCGTTTCCATCGCAGGCATCACCGTGGCGCCTGCGCTGCGAAAGGCACCATCGACCAGGGTGCGGTTGTGCATCTCAGGCGTGAGCAGGCACAGCGGCAGGCGTGCCGCGTCGGCCCAGCTCATGGGCGGCCCGATCTGCAGCCCGCGCCGGCGTGCCTTGCCAGCCTGGCGCAGCAGGAAGTAGTGCTCCACATACTGCGGCCAGGCCCGCAGTTGGCCTCCGCGCGCCGGCATGCGCTCGGTGTAGCCCAGCGCCAGGTCCAGCGAGATGCTTTCCAGCCCCGCCTCCAGCGCCTGCGAACTCATTGACAGCGCCACCGGCGCGATGCCCGGGTGCCGCGCCTGCAATTGCGCCGCAAACCGCGCCAGGATGGGCATGGCCGTGGGCACCGCCCCCAGCCGCAGGGTGCCACGCGGGTGGGCAGCGTCGCTGCTCAGGTCCTGCTGCAGCAGCGTGTGCTCGTGCAGCATGCGCTGCGCCGTGGCCAGCACCCGCTCGCCCTCGTGTGTAAAGCCCTCGAAGCTGCGCCCCCGGCGCACCACGACCACGCCAAACTCTTTTTCCAGCGCGCGCAGCGCGTTGGAGAGAGCCGGCTGCGTGATGTGGCAGGCCTGCGCAGCGCGGCCAAAGTGCCGGTGCTCGTGCAGCGCCACCAGATAGCGCAGGGAGGCGAGCAGGTTCATGGCGCAGCGCGGCGGCTCAGGACGATCAGGTGTTCTTGCTGATCGAGATGGTGGGGAATTTGCTGGAGAAGTCCTTGGCCTGCTGGGCGATCTTCACCGCCACATCGCGCGCCACCTTCTTGTAGATGGCGGCGACCTCGCCATCGGGGTCGGCCACCACGGTGGGCTTGCCGCTGTCGGCTTGCAGGCGGATGCTCATGTTCAGCGGCAACGCGCCCAGGTAGTCCATGCCGTACTCGGCCGCCATCTTCTTGCCGCCGTCGGCGCCAAAGATGTGCTCCACGTGGCCGCAGTTGCTGCACACGTGGGCAGCCATGTTCTCGACGATGCCCAGGATGGGCACGCCCACCTTTTCAAACATCTTGATGCCCTTCTTGGCGTCCAGCAGGGCAATGTCCTGCGGGGTGGTGACGATCACCGCGCCGGTCATGGGCACGCGCTGGGAGAGCGTGAGCTGGATGTCGCCGGTGCCGGGGGGCATGTCGATGATGAGATAGTCCAGGTCTTTCCAGTTGGTCTGGCGCAGCAGTTGCTCCAGCGCCTGCGTGGCCATGGGGCCGCGCCAGATCATGGCTTCGTCCTGGTCCACCAGGAAGCCGATGGACATGACCTGCACGCCGTAGTTCTCCAGCGGCTCCATGGTCTTGCCGTCTTCGCTTTCGGGGCGGCGGTTGATGCCCAGCATCATGGGCTGGCTGGGGCCGTAGATGTCGGCGTCCAGCACGCCCACGCTGGCGCCCTCGGCCGCCAGGGCCAGCGCCAGGTTGGCGGCCGTGGTGCTCTTGCCCACGCCGCCCTTGCCGGAGGCCACGGCGATGATGTTCTTGACCTGGGGCAGCAGCTGCACGCCGCGCTGCACGGCATGGGCGATGACCTTGGTGGTGATGTTGACTGACACGTTGTCCACCCCCGCCACCCCCTTGGCAGCGGCCACCAGGCTGCGGCGCAGCTCGGGCACCAGGCTCTTGGCGGGGTAGCCCAGCTCCACGTCGAAGGCCACGTCGCCGCCGCTGATCTGCACATTGCGCAGGGCGCGGGTGCTGACGAAATCCTTGCCCGTATGCGGGTCCAGCACGCTGGAAAGTGCGGCCAAAAGGCCTTGTTCGGTGACTGCCATTCAAATAACTCCTGTGGGGGCGGGTAGTCTATCCAAGCCCTCCAACCCCGGCCATCTGCAGGACAATGCGCACGCCCTGCATTCCAACCCTGCGCAGCCGCACCCCGAAAGAAAAAGAGGACCCCCCGTGAAGTTCAAGATGGCCGAAAAATCCCTGTTTGCCGTGCTGCTGCGCTCGCCGTGGTGGATCAGCTTTGTGGTGGTGGGCCTCATCACGCTGGCCTCTGGCGCGCTGCTGCCGCGCGAATACTTCGTGGTGGGCGCGCTGTCATCGTTTCCAATCTTTGTGGTGGGCTGCATCGCAGCGTGGCGGCAACTGCGCGCGCCCAGCCCGGCCCGGGTGGCCGAGATCCTGGGCGCCGTGAACAGCATGCCCTGGCGCAGCTTTGCCGACACGCTGGAAGCCGCCTGGACCCGCGAAGGCTGCGCCGTGGAGCGCCTGCCCGCGGGCGGCGCGGCCGACATGGCACTGGCCAAGGGAGGCCAGACCACGCTGGTCAGCGCCCGCCGCTGGAAGGCCGCCACCCACGGCGTCGAGCCGCTGCGCGACCTGCACGCGGCCATGCAGGCGCGCGGCGCCACAGCAGGCGTCTATGTGGTCACGCTGGGGCAGCTGAGCGACAACGCCCGCATCTTTGCGCGGGACCACGGCATTGTGGTGATGCAGGCCGACGCCCTGGCGCAAATGCTGCTGAACGCGCGCTGATCCCACCGCGGCGGGGAGGCCTTCGCACTGGCAAAAATAGTGTGCACAGGCCCTTGTCGCTTTTGGGGTTTCCCCAGATGGCGGCATGCGCAAGCCCCTCCACACTGAGGGGTGTTTGCCAAGCCCCGGCACACCGCGCTCCCTCCTCTTTTCTCGCTGCTTTTCGATGCCGACCACCTCCCGCGCCCGCCCTTGCGACACCGATCCCGCCCGGCCTGCGACCGGCCTGCTGCTCACAGGCGGCGGCGCCCGCGCGGCCTACCAGGTGGGCGTGCTGGAGGCCATTGCCGACATCCGCAACGCCTGCGGAGCCGGCGGCGATCCCAACCCGTTTCCCATCATCACCGGCACCTCGGCAGGCGCCATCAATGCCGCAGCGCTGGCCTGCGGGGCCGACAACTTCGACCGCGCCGTGCGCCGCATCGCGCGGGTGTGGCGCCAGTTCCACGCCAGCCAGGTGTATGGCGCCGACTCGCTCAGCGTGATGCGCAGCGGCGCGCGCTGGCTCACCCTGCTGTCCATTGGCTGGGCGCTCGCGCGCTGGCGGCGCATGCGGCCCCAGTCGCTGCTGGACAACAAGCCGCTCGAAAAACTGCTGGTCAAGATGGTGCCGCTGGTGCGCCTGCCCCGTCTCATCCGCAAGGGCCACCTCACCGCGCTGGCCGTCACGGCTTCGAGCTACAGCTCGGGCGAACACGTGACTTTCTTCGAGTCCAACGCGCCCGTGCAGCCCTGGGTGCGCTCGCAGCGCAAGGCGGCGCGCGACCGCATCACGCACGAACACCTGCTGGCGTCCTCGGCCATCCCGTTCATCTTCCCGGCCAAGGGCATCGAGGTGGACGACCACATCGAGTACTTCGGCGACGGCTCCATGCGCCAGTCGGCCCCCATCGCTCCGGCCATCCATCTCGGGGCCGAGCGCATCCTGGTGATCGGTGCGGGCCGCATGCACGAGCCCAAGGGCGACGCCGCCGCCAACCCCACGCCCAGCTACCCCTCGCTGGCGCAGATCGCGGGGCACGCGCTTTCCAACATCTTCCTGGACGCACTGGCCGTGGACGTCGAACGCGTGCAGCGCATCAACCAGACCTTGTCGCTCATCCCCGCGGACATGCGCGAGCGCAGCGCCTTGCGGCCCATCGACCTGCTGGTGATTGCCCCATCACAACGGCTGGACGCCGTGGCCGCACGCCATGTGGCAGACCTGCCAGGGCCCGTGCGCACCATGCTGGGCGCGCTGGGCGTCACCTCCAACATGGCAGACGTGCGCGGCGCCGCGCTGGCCAGCTACCTGCTGTTCGAATCCGGCTACACGCAAGAGCTGATGGCCCTGGGCCGGGCAGACACGCTGGCCATGCGGGCTGAGGTCTGCAGGTTCTTCGGGTGGACCGACACGGGCGCCGAGGTGCAGACAAAGCAGCACGGGGAAGCCAGCTGAAGCGGATTCGCACGGGAACCGGCAGAACCATTCGAGCTGCCCCCTACGGCTGCGGCTTGGGCAGCCAACCCAGCCCATGCGCGTGCAGGCTCTGCACGTACAGCCGGTCTGCCGTTTCGGTGATGGCCGTAGTCTCAGGATAGGCGCCGCTCGGGTCCTGCAGGTCGGCCACCACCTTGCCTTCGTCCGTGAACGCAATCACATGGCCGTAAGGCTGGGGGATGGGCCACAGCGCACGCGGCAGGCGCAAGGTCAGGCTGCGCAGCCAGGGCTTGCCCGACATGTTGTCGATGGCCGCACCCCGTGGCTTGGCAAAGCCCAGCCACACCTTGCCGCCCTGCCCGCGCAGCAGGTTGTCGGGGTAGCCGGGCAGGTTGTCGAGCAGCACGCGGGCCTGGGGGCTTGGCTGGCTGCTGGTGCTGCCATTGAGCTGGCCGATGTCCAGGTCGTTCGCGTCCACCGCAATCTTCCACACCCGGTACTTGCCGGTTTCGTTGACGAACAGGTGTTTTTCGTCCTGGCTCAGCGCCACGCCATTGGCAAAGCTGAGGCCCCGTGCCACCACGCGCGTGGCACGGGTCGTGGGGTCGTATTCGATCACCCGGCCCGTGCTGGCCTGCTCCAGGATGTCGAGCACGCTGGCTTCAAACGTGCCGCCCCAGTCCTTGGGCGCAAAGCGCGTGGAGGCGTCGCTCAGGTACATCTTGCCGTTCTGGGCCACCACCACAGCATCGGCATAACGGATGGGGTCGTTGCCCACCTTGTCGGCCAGCACGGTGACCTTGCCGTCGGGCGCAATGGACAGCAGGCCCTTGATCGCGTCGGCCGCAATCAGGTGGCCCGCCGCGTCAAAGTCAAACCCCAGCACCCGCCCGCCCGTGTTGGCAAACACCTCCAGGCCCGAGCCATCGGCGTTCATGCGCAGGATGTTGCCGCTGAGCACGGTGGTGTAGAGCTTGCCGTCCTTGCCGAATGCCACATGTTCCGGGCCCACTTCGCCTTTCAGGTCGATGATGTTCAGCCGGGCCAGGCGCTGATTAGGTGCGTGCAGCCCCTGGTAGCCGGGCGCGGCAGGCGCGCTCCAGGCCATCGGCTCGATGGGAACCGGCCACGCTGCCAGGTATGCGGCCAACGCCAGCACGGCGCCACCCACGCCCCATCCCACCCGTTTTGCCCAGGTTCTGGCCATGTGTCGTCTCCTGTTGATTGTTGGAATGCGGGGCATTGTGGCGCCAGCGGGGGCCGGCATGCACGCGCTGATTGGCACTTGTGCGACCTGGGCACGGCCGCGCAGTGCTTGCGACGGCCGGGGACAATGGCAACCGCCTAAAATCGCGGGTTCCGCCTGAGAAAGCCGCTTTTCATGACGTCATCCGCCCGCAAACTCTTCGTGACCACCGCCCTGCCGTATGCCAACGGCAACTTCCACATCGGCCACATCATGGAATACATCCAGGCCGACATCTGGGTGCGGTTCCAGCGCATGCAGGGCAACGCGGTGAACTTTGTGGGTGCCGACGACACCCACGGCGCGCCCATCATGATCGCCGCCGAAAAGGCCGGCAAGACACCCCAGCAGTTCGTGGCCGACATCGCCGCGGGCCGCAAGCAGTACCTGGACGGCTTTCACATCAGCTTTGACAACTGGCACAGCACCGATGCGCCCGAAAACCACGAACTGGCCCGCCAGATCTACCGCGACCTGCGCGACCGCGCCGACGGCAGCCTGATCGAGGTGCGCACCATCGAGCAGTTCTTCGACCCCGAGAAGAACATGTTCCTGCCCGACCGCTACATCAAGGGCGAATGCCCCAAATGCCACGCCAAGGACCAGTACGGCGACAACTGCGAGGTGTGCGGCACCGTGTACGCCCCCACCGACCTGATCAACCCCTTCTCGGCCCTCTCCGGCGCCAAGCCCGAGCTCAAGCACTCCGAGCATTTCTTCTTCAAGCTCTCGGACCCACGCTGCGTGGAGTTTCTGGAAAACTGGACGCAGGACGGCAAGCTGCAGCCCGAGGTGGCCAACAAGATCAAGGAGTGGTTCACCGTCCGCACCAACCCCGACGGAACCACCAGCGAAGGCCTGGGCGACTGGGACATCAGCCGCGACGCGCCCTACTTCGGCATCGAGATCCCCGACGCGCCGGGCAAGTACTTCTACGTGTGGCTGGACGCGCCCGTGGGTTACCTCGCATCGCTCAAGAACCTGCTGGAAAAGCGCGGCGAAAGCTACGACGCCTACATGGCCGACCCGGCCATGGAGCAGTACCACTTCATCGGCAAGGACATCGTCACCTTCCACACCCTGTTCTGGCCCGCCATGCTGCACTTCAGCGGCCGCAAGACGCCCAACAACGTGTTCGTGCACGGCTTTTTGACCGTGAACAACGGCGAGAAGATGAGCAAGAGCCGCGGCACCGGCCTGGACCCGCTCAAGTACCTGAGCCTGGGCATGAACGCCGAATGGCTGCGCTACTACTTGGCCGCCAAACTCTCGGCGCGCAATGAAGACATCGACTTCAATGCCGAAGACTTCATGCTGCGGGTTAACAGCGACCTGATCGGCAAATACGTGAACATTGCCAGCCGCGCGGCGGGCTTCTTGACCAAGCGCTTTGACGGCAAGCTGACCAGCAACTTTGGCACCACAGGTGCCGCCCTGCTGGCCGAGGTGCGCGGTGCCAGCGACGCCATCGCGCAGATGTATGAAACCCGCGAGTACAGCAAGGCCACGCGCGAGATCATGCTGCTGGCCGACAAGGTCAACGCCTATGTGGACCAGAACAAGCCCTGGGACCTGGCCAAGGACACAGCCAACAACGAGGCCCTGCACCAGGTGTGCTCCGTGCTCGTCAACGCCTTCGCCGCACTCACCCGCTACTTGGCCCCCGTGCTGCCGGGCCTGGCCCAGGCCGTGCAAGCGTTTGTGGGCGTGAACATGCAGCAGTGGAACGTGGCAGGCGACGTGCAGGCCATCCAGCCCTACCAGCACCTGATGCAGCGCGTGACACCCGAGCAGCTGGAAGCACTGTTTGAGCCCCCAGCGCAAGCAGAACAAGCGCCAGTAGCTACTGAAACGATAGCAGCACCCGGCGGCGAAGAGCTGGCCCCCACCATCACCATCGACGACTTCACCAAGATCGACCTGCGCATCGCGCTGATCGTGAACTGCGAGCCGGTGGAAGGCTCCACCAAGCTGCTGCGCCTGACGCTGGACGTGGGCGAAGGCCGCACGCGCAACGTGTTCAGCGGCATCGCCAGCGCTTACAAGCCCGAAGATCTGGTGGGCAAGCACACCGTGATGGTCGCCAACCTGGCCCCGCGCAAGATGAAGTTTGGTATCTCCGAAGGCATGGTGCTGGCCGCCAGCCATGGGGATGAGAAGGCCAACCCAGGGATCTACGTGCTCAACCCCTGGCCGGGCGCCTCGCCTGGCATGCGGGTGCGCTGAACGGCGGCGTGCACGCGTTGTGGGCGTGGACGCTGGAAAGACAAACGACGAGTGAAGTGCTTCCCGTTTTGGGAGGGATGGCGGCTAAGTCGCCTTTGGGCCGATTGCGGACATACAGCGCCCGCTGGCGACTGAGTACTACCGGCCAAGAGCAGACCTTCAAACCACGATGCCAATTCGCGACAACGACCACCTAAATGAACTGCGCGCGTCAATGGACATTGATGCGCTGCGACACGACTTAGCCATTGCGGCCGAAGCGGCTCGTGCAGGGAGATCAAACGAAGAGGTCAGTGATGAAGAGTTGCGTGTAGCGTTTGAGCGTATGAGCCCTGATATAGAGCGGCGCTATGGCGTCGCTGTTTGGGACGCCATGGTGGTCGCACAACCAGTCCCCGAAACTAGTACTGATGCGGTAAATCAAAGCCAGCACGACCAGGAATGGCAAGCTTTGTATGACGCGCTTGGAGCCGTTCTCATTCAGTTTGGCAAGGAAGACGCTTACGGTAATGGTGACTATTGGATAGTCGACGACAGTTGTGGGACCCCCTGCCACAATGTGCGCATCTCTCGGCTTGGGTTCGTTACCCCACATCTAATTTCTGCGATTCAGCGGGCACTGCAAGCCACACCGCACTGGAAAGTGCTTCTGCAGATTGATGAGACGCTGGATGGAGTCCCTGGCTCATCATCAGGTCTGACAGTTCACCACGATACCGTTGAGCCGCATCCTCGCTTGCGCGCCTGATCGTAGGCCAAGATCAGACCATCCTGACTAGCCCAAGACTCTCGATGACACGGCCACTCTCACCAGACCGCGAGTGCGAATTCCAAGAGTTGCTGGCGTTCGTATCTTTCTATATGACCCATGTCTCAGGCGTGACCCCAACCCCAACCTTGAGCATTGAAACCGTGTGTGCGGGCATCATCGAGCAGCACGGCAAGTCAAAGGCACTGGAGGGGCTTCGGCAAGCGGCGAACGACGTCATCGAGGAGCTGAGCGGCAAACGAGCGGCCGGCGTCGCAGCCCTTGACGAGGCTCTTCACGCTTCCGGATTGATAACTGCGTCAGAGGTCCGGCGTCGATACGCTTCATCGTACAAGCGCATCACTAAACGAGGGACCATCCGAAACGACACCGAGTACTACCTCATCAACGGTATCGTCGTTGACCTTGCGAGCGCCATTTCTGACGAGGAGCGCGCGACTCTCCAACGGCTCTTAGACAGATACGAGGTCGCAGCGAGGGGAAAACCGTAGTGGGTTCGCCCGGATGACGATTCTGCTTTGGCCCGCTGCTACGACGGCTTAGGGCCCGAAGCCGACCTTCGCTTCCTGTGTTTGCGATTGGCCGTCGGGTTGCCATGTAGGGACCGTTTCTTAGGCAAGTAGCACCCAGGCAATCCTGCCGGTCCTCTAGTACCTATGAATGAAAATCTAAGCCAGGCACTTGCAGACCAGCTGCAGAGCTCCACAAAAAATGTCGACGTGCTTCTGGCACTGGAAGCGCTTTCCTTCGCTGCCCCCGCAGTGGCTTTCGAGGCCATCACGACATTCATAAGGTCCGCGCCAGCAAATCAGCTGCCGCTGGCCCGAAATGCATTGCTGGCGTTGGCGGATCGTGCTCCAGCGCTTTTGCTGAAAGCCACGCTGGACGAAGACGCGAAGGTGGCGGACGCGGCCAGGCAGGCCTTGTTGATCCAGCCCTCCAATGACGCATTGCCCCTGTACCTGCGCATGGCCAAGTCCAAGAGCGTTGACGAAGCCTGCTCGGGTTTCATGTACCTGGGCCGTATCTCCTCGCCGCAGGTGCGTGCGCCATTGTTCAAGGCCTTGGGCCACCGCAGCGCGACGGTGCGCGAGTATGCCGCGACGTCCATCCACAGCCACGCCGACGAACACTGGATCGCCGACCTGCTGGAGGCCATCCGTACGCTGCGGCGTGAAGAGGCCGACAAAAAGAAGGACTTTGGCGAGGTGATCGACACGCTGTGCAGCGCCGTGATCCAGAAATCCACACGCTCCAACCTGGACCTGCTGACGGAAGGACTCGGCGACGCGGACGCGAGAGTCCGCCGGACCTGTATCAGCGCACTGGGGCGTCTCGGCGATGCGGCGGCGGTGGTCCCGCTGATCGAAACCTTTGAACACCCGCGCCGGGGGATGCCGCTGGAACTGCGGATGGAACTGGTCAGGGTGCTTGGCGAGTTGGGCGACGCGCGTGCGATCGCGCCGCTGCTGCGGGCCGGAGTGGCCGTTGCCGCCCCGGCGCTGGGCCCGCTGAAGGCGCAGGTAGCCGTGCCCGAACTGATGGCCGCTCTGGAGCAGGCCAGGACACCGCGCGATGCCAGCGAATTGGCCGAGGTATTGGCCCAGCTGGAAGGCCCCGGCGAGCAGCAGTGGCCCCGCGCGGGTTTGCATTCGGCGTCGTTGCAGGTGCGCCGTGCCGCTGCGCTGCAGCTGGCGCACACAGCGCCCGAGGAAGCGGCAGAGCATCTGCGCGCCATGCTGCCCCAGCTCTCCAGCGGCGACGCCGTGAGTGTGGCCAAGGCGCTGGCCTCCATGGGCTGTGCGGAGGGTTTCGAAGGTTTCGCGCGCGCATTGGAAGACGATCCCCATCACTGGAACGCCAGCGCCGTGGCGTACGCCTGCAAAAATCTTCGCGGGCCCCAGGTGCAGGCCCTGCTCTTGGGCCTGCTGCACGGCATCCGCAACGAATATCTCCACCACGTGTGCGCAGCCCTGGCTGCGCAAGGGGCTGATGTGTTGCCTGCGCTGATCGGCGCAGCCCAGGAGGCCAGCGACGGCTTGCGATACCGCTACATTGCGGCGCTTGCCGAGTTCCGCGACCCCCAAGGGGCCGGGCTATTGGCTCCTCTCATGGTCCGCCGCAACCCGTTGCGGGACGCGGCCATGCAGTCGTTGTTGGCCACGCCCAGCGCTGAGGCCCGTGCAGCCCTGGCTGCTGCATTGCCGCTGGCTGAGTCGCCTGCAGACGCCCGGCTGATCACCGAAGCCCTGGCGAAAGCGGCCACGCGCGAGGCGGTTCCCGATTTGATACGGGCGCTGCAGGCCGATGTGGCCACCGAGGCGATATTGGAGGCCTTGGGCCGTCTGGGCGATCGAGCAGCTGTGCCTGCACTGGTCGATCAACTGAGCAGCGCCAACGCGCGCCGCCGCCAGGGAGCGGCCATGGCGCTAGGGCAGATCGCAGCCCCTGCGGCGGGGGCGCCGCTGGTCAACCTGCTGCTGAAAGAGTTTCATCTGGAGGTCGCGCAGGCCGCAATGCGAGCCTGGCTGGCCAGTGGAGCGGAAGACGATGGCGCACTCGACGGGCTGGCTGTGCCGGGCACGCGCGCATTCCTGTTGGCCAGTGCTAGACAGCTGTCCAAGGAACGCTAGCACGCACATTCTTGGCGATACCGGCTCAGTGCCTGTTTCAGCTGATCGCCGGGTTGGATGAGATCGTCCAGCGGGCCCCTGCCCAGATTGCGGCGCACTCGGTCAACCTTGCATCGCTGCGCAACCGACATTTGGCGCGGCGGCTTGATGCTGACAGGACGCGTTCGTTGGCCAAGGGCGAATGACGGCTTCCGCTGCACATCCGCCCTCGGCGAGCACCCATCGGTTCAAGACTGACAGCGCTCCCCGGCAGTTGCGTATCGCGCATTGGCACTCAGCCTTGAACAGTCATGTGCCTTATCGCGGAGTCCAACCCACAGAAATCAAAAGGCCCACCAGTCTTGCAACCTGTGGGCCCAACTGTTGCGCGTTGGCAGGGTTCTAAACGGTAGGAACCGTCCCGCCATCGATCACGTGTTCGGAGCCCGCCACCGATGCTGCGCGCGGAGACACAAGAAAGGTGATCAGGTCGGCAACTTCTTTCGGCGTGGCGGGCCGCCCGACCGGAATTCCGCCGAGCCAGTCCATGACCATTCTCTTGCCGCCCTCATAGTCCGTGCCTGCTTCTGCGCCCATGCGCTCTGCGAACGCTACCGAAGCCTCGGTTTCAATCCAACCGGGAGAGACGCGCAGAACGCGCACGCCTTTCGGTGTGACCTCCTTTGACAAAGACTTGCTGTAGGTCGAAAGGGCACCCTTGGCAGCCGCATAGGCGGTAGTCGACTCCGGAAGCGGAAGCACACGCTGGATCGACGTCACGTGCAAGACCACGCCGCTTCCCCTGGCCAACATGGCGGGCAACAGCGCACGGTCAAGACGCACTGCGGACAGGAGGTTCAGGTTCAGCTCACTGAGCCATACAGCATCGTCCAGTGCTGCAAAACCACCGGCCGGTGCGGTCGAGCCTCCGACGGAGTTGATCAGGATATCGACACCGCCCCACCGCTCGTTCACCGCGCGGGCCAGTTGATTCACGCCCTCTGCGGTTGTCAGGTCAGCCTGGACATACGTCACGCCTTCCAATGGCATCTCCGGTGCGGAGCGCGCAGTCGTCATCACCTGCGCTCCAACTTCCCGGAGGCTTTGGACGAGAGCTGCGCCCAAGCCCTTGGTGCCGCCCGTGACAAGGGCGCGCTGCCCTGTGAGTTGGAGGTCGAAGCTCATGCCGTGATCTCCAGAGATGCGATCAGGCCGCGTTCAAGGCGAAAGCGATATGACAGGTCGATCGGACTGCCAGGGAAATTGCCTGTGACCTTGGCGCGGACGATCTGGAAGCTGTCCTCGCGCTCCAAAGCGAAGGGCACGCTCGTGGCGCTGTACTTGGCTGATGCCTCGGCCATAAAAGCCTTGATGGCGTCAACGCCCGTGTAAGTGTGGCCGTCGTCCCTGAGGATCGCTTGGGGCATGAAGCAACGCGCCAAGCGTTCAGGCTGGTGCTCGGCCGCAAAGTACGCGGCAATGGGCTCGGGAAGGGTGACGAGGGTCATGTCTATCGCTCCATGTGGTCGGTGAGCCCCGAGGATGCGCGCCAAATGGAATTAAGTTAATCGCCTAAAATTCGAATGAACTATGTAGAAATAAATACATAATGCGCGGGTTTGAATTCGCTGAGCTGAAAGCCTTCGCGGCCGTGGTCGAACGCAACAGCTTCGTCCGCGCGGCGGAGCATCTCGGCCTGTCGCCTTCCGCGCTCAGCCAGACCATTCGACAGCTTGAAGGCCGGATCGGCACGCGCCTTCTCAACCGCACCACCCGAAGCGTTGCGCCAACGGCAAGCGGCGAGATGCTCTATGGCCG
This sequence comes from Acidovorax sp., assembly GCF_022763525.1. Lineage (GTDB taxonomy): Bacteria > Pseudomonadota > Gammaproteobacteria > Burkholderiales > Burkholderiaceae_C > Acidovorax. The sequence goes on along the minus strand of NZ_JALEGG010000007.1, from coordinate 66,392 downwards.
CATCGCCCCGCTGTTCCGGGAGATGGAAGCTGCTGTTGCCGAAACCAGCGAAGCGGCAGGGCAGACCACGGGCACACTGCGCATCAACACGCTAGGGATCGCGGCGAGAACCATCATTGCGCCCCGGCTTTCCCGCTTTCATCAGGCCTACCCTGATGTGGTGCTCGACATCGTGGTGGATGACGCGCTGGCCGATATCGTCGTTGGCCGCTTTGACGCGGGCATCCGGGTGGGTGGAAGGCTTGAGAAGGACATGATCGCCGTCCGCCTCACGCCAGACCTCAACATGGTGGCCGTGGCGTCTCCCGGCTATCTTGCTGAGCGAGGCATTCCCAAAACACCCGCCGATTTGCACCGGCACGCATGCATCAACTGGCGGCTCCAGGTAGACGGCAGGCAATACCGCTGGGAGTTCGAGAAGAAGGGCCAAAAACTGGAAGTCGCGGTGGATGGGCCGGTCGTCACCAATCATGCGGACATTGGCATTGCTGCTGCGTTGAATGGGCTCGGCATTGCCTACCATTTCGAGCGAGATGGCGTGGCGGAGCACCTGGCCCAGGGCAGGTTGGTCCAAGTCCTGGCAGACTGGTCGGTCTCGCGCCCAGGGCTTTTCCTCTACTACCCGAACAGGCAGCATCAGCCAGCACTTCTCGCTGCTTTTATCGCCTGTCTTTTGGACAAGGATCTGGAAACAAGCCCCCACTCCGGGTAGTTTTCGACGCATCCCGAGACCACCACCGGCCCCGGCAAGCCGCGGCACGCCGCCTTAAACTGCCCGCCATGCAGCCAACGCAGCCGTCCCACAGCCTCCCTCAGCGCGTTCACATGTCGTCGCGCGACTACGCCGGGCGCGACAAGGCCGAGGCGTTGCGGGAGCTGTTTGGCCGTGCGCTGATGCGGGTGGATTTGTGGGCTTGCCAAGATGCGGTGCCGCTGGATTTCCATGTCACCCTGATGCCGCTCGGCGCGGGGACGGCGGCGTATGCCTACAGCGAGCACACGCCTGCACATTTTGCGCACCGGCCCGCGCACATCGGGGCTGGGGCGGACGACCTCCTGCTGACCACCACGCAGCATGGCTGCACCATCCGCAGTGCGGGCGGCGATCTGGAGATACCGGCGGGGGGCTTTGTGCTGCACTCCAAGGCCCGGGCGCATGAGTTCATCCATCGGTGGGGCGGGCGCACGGCCAGCCTTCAGCTGCCCCGCGCAACATTGGCGGCACGCGTCCCAGGGCTGGAGGAAGCACCGCTGCGGCGGCTGCACGCGGGGATACCCGAACCGGCGCTGGCCATGGGCTATGCCCAGCTGCTGGCCGCCGGCCCGGGCCTTTCGGCGCCCCTGCTGCATTCAGCCCGACTGCACCTGCAGGAGCTGGTGGCCGGCATGCTGCTGGGGCCTGGGCAGCCAGGCGCGCGTCCGCCCGCGGGCGATGCGGTGGACGTGCCGCGTCTGGCGCTCATCCAGCGCGACATCCTTGCGCGCATCGCGCAATCGGAGCTGAGCCTCGCGCAGATTGCACGGTTGCACCACATCACGCCGCGCCAGGTGCAGCGCCTGTTCGCGCGCGAGGGGACGTGCTTTTCTGACTATGTGCGGGACGCGCGGCTGGAGCGCGCCCGCGCGGCGCTGGCCGACCCCGCGCAGCGCCACCGCCGGGTGCTGGCCATTGCGCTGGAAAGTGGGTTCGACGATTTCTCCGCCTTTAGCCGCGCCTTCCGGCGGCGCTTTGGCATGACGCCCAGCGAGGTGCGCGGCGCCTCAGGTTGAGGACTTTGGGAAGCATGTCGCGTGCGGCACAGGCTTTGTCGCTGCCGACAACGACGCGGCGCGGCGGTTTCTCAAGAATCCCCGCACCATGCCATTTCGCAAACCAGCCACTTCCAGCCTTCGCCGCCTCTTCACCCAGCTGGCAGCGCCTGCTCTGCTCGCCGCCGCCGTCGTCAGTGCGCAGGCCGCCATTCCGCCATCCCAGCGCCAGTACCTGATGGATTTCTACTTCGCCACCAACGGGCCCAACTGGCTCAACAACAGTGGCTGGGGCGGCGTGCCCGGCACGGAATGCAACTGGGCTGGCATCACCTGCGATGTCGGGGAAACCACCGTCACGGGCATGCAATTCGTCGCCAATGCCATGTCCAGTTCCCCACCCGGCACCCCGCTGCCAGATTGGGCGGCGTTACCGGACCTTACCTCCATCAGCATCGTCAGCAGCACTTTGACGGGCCCCTTGCCGCCCATCGCCGGGCTGACACAACTGACATTCTTCAGCGTGGGCAACAACCAGTTCACGGGTCCGCTTCCGGATCCTTCAGGCCTTCAGCACCTTACGCGCTACATCGTTGCAGGAAATGCCTTCACAGGACAGCTCCCGCCGCTCACCGGCCTGCCCGCGCTCGAATGGCTCATCGTGTCTGACAACCAAATCACGGGCACCATTCCATCGCTGGCGGGCATGCCCGCGTTGCAAATTCTGGCACTGCAAGCGAACCAGCTCAGCGGCTCCATTCCCGCACTACCTCCCGGCCTGCAAATCCTGGTGGCGCAACAGAACCAACTCACCGGCCCCGTGCCCGCCGCGCCGAATTCGCTGCTCACCGGGCAATCCATCCTGTGCCCCAATCCGCTAACGCCGTCCGCCAGCAACGACTGGAACGTCGCCACCGGCGTCACCCCCTGGCACGCCCAGTGCAACGGCGCGCCGCCAGGGCCTGCCACGGCCGTGCCCACGCTGGGAGAGTGGGCGCTGGCGCTACTGTCATTGGCGGCGGCAACGCTGGGCGTGCGGGCACTGCAACGCAAAAGGGATTTGAGCGCTACAGGCCGTCCTCGCTGATCCGAAGAGCGCAGATAGCTATCAAAAACATAGCAATCGTGCGAGTTTCGGGGGATTGATCCCCCGCCCTGTGCCCCCTGCCCTGCCCGCCCCCTCAGACGGCGCGCGGCGTGGCCTCCGGCCCCATGCTGGGCCGGGCACCGATGTGCCGGTGCGCTGTGAGAACCCGAGCGCACCAGACCACGCCGACCCCACGGTGCGAAGATTTCCGACACGCTCGCAGTTGCCGCCAGCGCTCAATGGGTTGCATGGAGGCCCACGCCGTGGTGCTTGCGATGGTGACGATGGGAAGGCGCCCATCCCACGCCGCCGTGGAGCCTGTTGCAGCCAATGTCGGCTGCGTTAGCAGGTCTGTGTGCCGCGGGGCATGCGGTTCTGCGTGTTGTCCTGCGAGGTCGCCACCATGTCCAGCCAGCCCAACCTGTCCGAAGCCCACATTCTTGACTCCGTTGCCGGAGAGGAAGACCCGGGCGCGTCGCTCGATGTCGTGCGCTCGATGCTCCAGAAAGAGCGGCAGCGGGCCACCCGGCGCACGGGCCAGCATATCCACATGGACTACACCGAGGGCACCGATGTCATCGGCGTGGACGTGGCCTGGCCCCGGCGCGGCGCCGGCACCGGCGCAAAGCAAGGCACCGCCGCCGAACTGCTGGGCCTGCTCGTGGCGCATCACTGCGAGATTGCAGACACGGCGCGGTCGCTGTTTCACCGCACGGGCCGCCGCCGTATTGCGCTGGAAGTGGGCGAAGACGCGGACGGGGTTTTCTACGTGAACCATGCGGACTGACAGCTCGCAGGCTCGGCTACCGGACCTGTGCGGCCTGCGCCTCGTCCCGCGTCAGTGTCCGACGTACCGCCCGGGCCGGTGGCTGATCCACAAAAACCCGCTCATCACCAGCACAGCCAGCACCGAGTACGCCACCCGCTCCACCGGCACCACAAAGAGGGCCAGCAGCACCACTGTGCCGTCGATGATCATTTGCACCTTGCCCGCGCGCATGCCGTAGCGGGTTTGCAAGTAAAGCGACACCACGGTCGCCCCGCCCAGGCTGGAGCGGTGGCGCGCCAGGAACAGGCATCCGGTGCCCAGCAGCAGGCCGCCTAGCAGGGAGGCGAACAGCGGATTCAGGTAGTCCACGTGCATAACGTGCGGGAACAGTTCGGTGAGCAGCGACAGCAGCCCCACGCACACAAACGTCTTGATGGTGAATTCGCGGCCCATGCGGGTCCACGCGAACCAATAGAACGGCAGGTTGACCGCGAAAAAAAGCTTGCCGAACGAAATGCCGGTGACGTAGTGCAGCAAAAACGCCACACCGGCCGTGCCGCCCACCAGCAGCCCCGCCTGGTTGAACAGCATGAGCGCCATGGCAACAAACAGCGTGCCGGCGAACAGCGCCTGCGCGTCTTCAAATGCGCCGTGGCGCAGGGAGGGAGAGGGTTCTGGCGTGGGCATGGGCAGTGGGGAAATGGCAGGCGCGCTGGGGGAAGTATCGGCATGGTGCATGACACCGCTGCAAGCAAGGGCCGCGCCTGCCGCGCGGTGCCCGCGATGGAGCGGCCAATCGCAAGCCGCTCATGAGACATTTGCGAGCCCCTTGCCGCCCCGGGGTGAGCAGGAAAAGTTGCAGCACCCGTGGTCCACCGGAAGACCGCAGCGCGGCAGATCGGGGTTGCCCTCGGTTGCGTTTGCCGCCGCGCTTACTACACTGGAACACGCCTTGCTTGGAGGGATGCAAGCATTTTGCGGCGCCCCGCGCACCGCCCGCCCCCAGGAGTCCCTGTTGATGACGTTCTCGCCCAGCTTCCGCCCCCGCCTGCTCGATGCCCTGCGCGGCTACGGCCAGAGCCGCTGGCTGGCCGATGTGGGTGCAGGAGTCACCGTGGGCATCGTGGCGCTGCCGCTGGCCATGGCGTTTGCGATTGCCAGCGGGCTCAAGCCCGAGGCGGGGCTGTGGACGGCGATCATCGCGGGCTTCCTCATCTCGGCACTGGGTGGCACCAATGCGCAGATCGGCGGGCCGGCGGGGGCGTTCATCGTCATCGTCTACGGCATCGTCGAGCGTTATGGCGTGGCCAACCTGCTGATCTCCACGGCCTGCGCGGGGGTGCTGCTGGTGCTGCTCGGGCTGTTTCGGCTGGGCACGCTGGTGCGGTTTGTGCCGGTGAGCATCGTGATCGGCTTTACCAATGGCATCGCGGTGCTGATTGCGCTGTCGCAGGTGAAGGACTGGCTGGGCCTGTCCATCGACCGCATGCCGGGCGATTTCTTCTCGCAGGTGGGTGCGATTGCGCGGCACATCGGCACGTTCAACCCGTATGCCTTCGGGCTGGGGCTGGCCTGCGTGGCGCTGCTGTTCATCTGGCCGCGGTTGTTCCTCAAGGGCTCGCCCGTGGTCCGGCTGCTGGAAGGCCACAGCGTGCGGCAGTTTGCGCGCGTACCCGCGCCCGTGGTGGCGCTGGTGCTGCTGAGCGTGCTGGCCTGGGCGTTCCGCTTTCCGGTGGAGACCATTGGCTCGCGCTTCGGGGGCATACCGCAGGGGCTGCCGGTGTTCGCGCTGCCCGATTTTTCGTGGGAGACGGTGCGCCTGCTGGTGGCGCCCACGCTCACCATCGCGTTGCTGGGCGCCATCGAGTCGCTGCTGTGCGCGCGCGTGGCCGACCAGTTGGCCACCGACCCGCACCACAAGAAGCACGACCCCAACCAGGAGCTCATGGCCCAGGGCGTGGCCAACCTGGTGGTGCCGTTTTTTGGCGGCATGCCAGCCACCGGCACCATCGCGCGCACGGTGACCAACATCCGCTCGGGCGCTACATCGCCCGTGGCGGGCATGGTGCACGCGGCTACGCTGGCGGTGATCGTGCTGGTGGCGGCGCCGCTGGCGCTGCACATTCCGCTGGCGGTGCTGGCGGGCATCCTGCTGTATGTCGCCTGGAACATGGGCGAGTGGCACGAGTTCGTGCGGCTGAAATACTTCACCAACCACTACCGGCTGTTGATGCTGGGCACGTTCTTCCTCACCGTGGTGTTCGATCTCACGGTGGCGGTGGAGGTGGGGCTGTTCATGGCCTGCGCCCTGTTCGTGCGGCGCATGAGCGCGCTGTTCCGGGTAGAGCGGCAGGCTGACACCCCAGGCGCCACGGGCGGGCCGCCCCCGGTGGGCACCGCGCCGCGCCCGGTGGCCACGTGGCACCTGCACGGAGCGCTGTTCTTTGGCGCGGCCGCCAAGGTCGACCCCATCGTGCAGGCGGTGGAAGAAGGCCCCCACGGCCTGGACGTGGTGCTGGATGCAAGCGAGCTGGTGGTGCTGGACACCACGGGGCTGGACGCCCTGGCGCAAATCCTCAAGGCCGTGGCGGCGCGCGGCGGGCGCCTCTCGGTGGTGAATCTGCAAGACCAGCCGCGCTCGCTCATCGAGCGCTCGGGCTTTGCCGCCAAGCTGGCCGCCCAAGGCCTGGCGGACGTGCCGATCTGATAGGGCTGTGAGGGCACAGGGGCGGCTTACCGGCCGCCACCCTTGAATTCCGGCGCGTCCAGGTCGTCACCGGTTTGGGTGCGCAGCACCCGCTGGTCGGGGCCATAGATCACCGAGAACACCTTGGGCTGGTTGGGCGGCTGCAGGTAGCGCCAGGTGGCGTGGGTTTCGTTTTGCAGCGCAAAGGGCGTCACCTTGGCCGGCTTGCCCAGCAGGCGGCGCACAGCATCCATGCCCATGCCGGGCTGCACGCGCGCGAAATTGTCCTGGGTGAGCACCTGCTGCAGTGCCGTCATGCGGCCGTCCGCCCCGATGGTGATCATGTAGTTGACCTGGCCCGCAGGCTGGCGGTTGTATTCGAAGGTGCGCGCGCCGCCGGGTTCGTCCCACACGTTCTCGGGGGCGCCGAAGCGATCGCGCACGTCGGCCTCGGTGGAGACACCCGGCTGCAGTTCGCTGATGCGCTGGGGGTCGCAGGCAGCAAGCGCCAGCAGGCAAAAGGCCGCGGCCAGGGTGGCTGCGGCACGGTGGTTCAAGGGCATGGGGGGGCTCCCGGTAAAATCCTGGGTTGCGCTCAACGCTCCCAGAACAAGGTTAACAGTCCATGTCCATTTTCCGCCGCCCCGACTACCAGTCCGACGCCACCCAGTTCATCAACCAGCTCAAGGCGAGCCGCCCCGAGCTGGATGCACAGCAGCAGGCAGGGCGTGCCTTGCTGTGGGACAAGAAGGTCGACCGCAACATCTGGACCGAATACCGCCAGGGCCAGGTCGGCCAAAAGCCCTACGTCTACCAGACGAATGCGGATTGAGCATCTAATTGCCATCCAGCGCTTATCCAGCAAGCGCTGGCAGCTCATTTTTTAATAGCAAAAAATGACCACCACCGCGAACGAAGCCGACGCGGACGGTCTCCCGCGCCTGTCCACGCTGGATGCCGAGGGCATGCCCGTGGTGGTCGACCAGGTGGCTCTGGCGCGCCTGTACGGCGAGCCGCTGTTTGCGCTGCCGCAGGACCTGTACATCCCGCCCGATGCGCTCGAAGTCTTCCTCGAAGCCTTCGAAGGCCCGCTGGACTTGCTGCTGTACCTGATCCGCAAGCAGAACTTCAACATCCTGGACATCCCCATGGTGGGGGTGACCAAGCAGTACCTGGCGTATGTGGACGAGATCCGCAGCCGCAACCTGGAGCTGGCGGCCGAGTATTTGCTGATGGCAGCGATGCTCATCGAGATCAAGTCGCGCATGCTGCTGCCGCCCAAGAAGCAGGAGGGCGGCGAGGAGCCCGAAGACCCGCGCGCCGAGCTGGTGCGCCGCCTGCTCGAATACGAGCAGATGAAGATGGCGGCCATGCGCCTGGCCAACCTGCCGCAGTACGGCCGCGACTTCCTCAAGGCCCAGGTCTACATCGAGCAGAGCCTGCAGCCGCGCTTTCCGGACGTGCACGTGGTGGAGCTGCAGGAGGCCTGGCGCGATATCCTGAAACGCGCCAAGCTCGTGCAGCACCACAAGATCACGCGCGAAGAGCTGAGCGTGCGCGAATACATGAGCATGGTGCTCAAGACGCTGCAGGGCCGCCGCTTCGTGGAGTTTGAAGAACTCTTCGAGCCCGAAAAAGGCAGCACCGTGCTCGTGGTGACCTTCATCGCGCTGCTGGAGCTGGCCAAAGAGACACTGATCGAGATCACGCAGGCCGAGGCTTTTGCCCCCATTTACGTGCGCCTCGCTTACACGCCGGTCTAGGCTGGCTCCCCTGTTCACCGCCCTGGCCGGTGGCCGTGGCGTTACCCATTTCTTCACCCGCAAGCCATGGCATCCCACGACTTTGACGTCCTCATCGTAGGCAGCGGCCTCGCTGGCCTTTCGGCCGCACTGCATCTGGCGCCCACCCACCGCGTGGCCGTCATCACCAAGCGCACGCTGCAGGATGGCTCCAGCGGCTGGGCCCAGGGCGGCATTGCCGCCGTGCTGGCCGACGACGACAGCTTTGCGGCCCACATCGAAGACACGCTGGTCGCAGGTGCAGGCCTCTGCGACCTGGCCACAACCCGCTTTGTGGTGGAGAACGCGCCCGAGTCCATTGCCTGGCTGCGCCGCCTGGGCGTGCCCTTCACGCTGGAAGGCGACCAGCTGCACCTGACCCGCGAAGGCGGCCACAGCGCACGCCGCATCGCCCATGTGACCGATGCCACCGGCGCAGCGGTGCAGCGCACGCTGATCGACGTGGTGCGCAGCACACCCGGCATCACGCTGTTCGAGCAGCACACGCTGGTGGACCTGATCACCACGCGCAAGCTCGGCCTGCCCGGCCAGCGCTGCCTGGGTCTGTACGCGCTGGACAGCGACACCGACGAGGTCGTGACCTTCCGCGCGCCACAAACCATCCTGGCCACGGGCGGCGCGGGCAAGGTGTACCTGTACACCACCAATCCCGACACCGCCACAGGCGACGGCATCGCCGCCGCCTGGCGCGCGGGCTGCCGCGTGGCGAACATGGAGTTCATCCAGTTCCACCCCACGGGCCTGTACCACCCGCACGAAAAGTCCTTCCTCATCAGCGAGGCGGTGCGCGGCGAAGGCGGGCAGCTCAAGCTGCCCGACGGCACGCGCTTCATGCTCGACCACGACCCCCGCGCCGAGCTGGCCCCCCGCGACGTGGTAGCCCGCGCCATCGACTTCGAGATGAAGAAGCACGGGCTCGATTGCGTGCACCTGGACATCTCGCACCAGAGTCCTGAATTCCTGCAAGAACACTTCCCCAACATCCTGGCGCATTGCGCGACGCTCGGCATCGACATCACGAAGGAACCCATCCCGGTGGTGCCGACTGCGCACTTCACCTGCGGCGGCGTGCTGACCGACCTGGCCGGGCGCACCGACCTGCCCGGCCTGTATGCCGTGGGCGAAGTCGCCTGTACCGGCCTGCACGGCGCCAACCGGCTGGCCAGCAACTCACTGCTGGAATGCATGGTGTTTGCCCGCGCGGCCGCGCAGGCCATCGCAGCCGCCCCCGCGGCCGAATTGCCCACCGTGCCTGCCTGGGACGACAGCCGCGTGACCGACGCCGACGAGTGCGTGGTCATCTCGCACAACTGGGACGAACTGCGCCGCTTCATGTGGGACTACGTGGGCATCGTGCGCACCAACAAGCGCCTGGAGCGCGCCGCCCACCGCATTGCCATGCTGCAGGCCGAAATCCAGGAGTTCTATGCCCACTTCCACGTCTCGCGCGACCTGCTGGAGCTGCGCAACCTGGTGCAGGTGGCCGACCTGATCGTGAAAAGCGCCCAGGCCCGCCGCGAAAGCCGGGGCCTGCATTTCAGCCGCGACTATCCCGAGATGGCCGCGCCCGCCGCGCCCACCATCCTCGTCCCCCCGGTGCCCCGATGACTTACAGCGTCAAGGAAATTTTCTACACTCTGCAAGGCGAAGGCGGCCAGGCCGGCATGCCCGCCGTGTTCTGCCGCTTTGCAGGCTGCAACCTCTGGACGGGCCGCGAGCAGGACCGCGCGCAGGCCATCTGCCAGTTCTGCGACACCGACTTTGTGGGCACCGACGGCACGCTGGGCGGCAAGTTCGAAACCGCCACGGCACTGGCCGAACTGATCGCAGCCCAATGGCCTGCGGGCATGGGCCACCGCCTGGTGGTGCTGACGGGTGGCGAGCCTTTGCTGCAGGTCGACGCGGCGCTGATCGACGCGCTGCACGCCCAGCAGTTCCGCATCGCCGTTGAAAGCAACGGCACGGTCGCCGCGCCCGAGGGCATCGACTGGCTGTGCATCAGCCCCAAGGCCGGCGCGCCCTGGGTGCAACGCAGCGGGCAGGAGCTGAAACTGGTCTGGCCCCAGCCCGGCTTCGACCTGCAGGCGCTGGAGCAGGACACGCAGTTCACCCACCGCTTTCTGCAGCCCATGGACGGCCCGATGCAGCGCCAGAACACTGCCGCCTGCATTGATGCCTGCCTGGCCCACCCCGCATGGCGATTGAGCCTGCAAACCCACAAGCTCGCCGGCATCCGTTGAGCAGCTCTCTTCTTGGTTCCCGTATGTTGTTCACCATCTCCCAGCGCTTCTTCTTCGACGCCGCCCACACCCTGCGCCGCGAGATCGAGGCCGAAGGCAGCCGCCGCGTGCACGGCCACACCTACCATGCCGAAGTGTTCCTGACCGGCCCGCGCGACCCCGCCACCGGCATGGTGCTGGACCTGGGCCTGCTGCGCCGGGGCCTCGAAGTGGTGCGCGAGCAGCTGGACCACCACATGCTGGACGAGGTGCCCGGCCTGGGCACGCCCACGCTGGAGAACCTGTGTGTGTTCATCGCCCGGGCCCTGCCTGCCGACCTGCGCGCCAGCGTGAGCCGTGTGCGCGTGTGGCGAGAGGCCCTGGGGGACAGCTGCGTGCTGGACTTCCCTGCACCCTGAAGCCACGCCAGGACCCGCCCCCCCCATTTCACAGACTTCACCCCAGGAAGCCCGATGTTCCGCACCTTGCTCAAATCCAAGATCCACCGCGTGGCCGTGACCCAGTGCGAGCTGCACTACGAGGGCTCCTGCGCCATCGATGAAGACCTGCTCGACGCCGCCAACATCGCCGAGAACGAGCAGATCCATATCTGGAACATCAACAACGGCGAGCGCTTCATCACCTATGCCATCAAGGGCCAGCGCGGCAGCGGCATGATCTCGGTGAACGGCTCGGCCGCACGCCGCGCCGCGGTGGGCGACCTCATCATCATCGCGGCCTTCGCCCAGGTGCATGAGGACCAGGTGGCCACGCACCAGCCGCAGCTGGTATTTGTGGACGAGCACAACCGGCAGACGGAACTGCGCCACGCCGTGCCCACCCAAGCCGTCTGAGCATGCAGCCCCTGCACGACGGGCTCGTGGCCCGCAGCGTCGCCAGCGTCTGGCACCCATGCACGCAGATGAAGCGGCACGAGGCCCAGCCACCCGTGGCCATCGCCCGCGCGCAAGGCCCTTGGCTCTATGGCACCGACGGCCAGCGATACCTCGACGCAATCAGCTCCTGGTGGGTCAACCTGTTCGGCCACAGCCACCCGCACATCCAGGCCGCGCTGGTGGAGCAGTTGGGCCAGCTGGACCACGTGATGCTGGCGGGCTTTACCCATGCGCCCGTGGTGGAGCTGTCCGAGCGCCTTGGCGCCCTCACCGGCCTGGGCCATGCGTTCTACGGCAGCGACGGCGCAGCCGCCACCGAGATCGCCCTGAAGATGAGCGCGCACTACTGGCGCAACACTGGCCGTCCCGCCAAGAGCCGCTTCGTAGGCCTGGCGGGCGGCTACCACGGTGAAACCGTGGGCGCGCTGGCGGTGACAGACATCGCCATCTTCCGCGAGGCCTATGCCCCGCTGGTGCGCCTGGCCGCGACCGTGCCCAGCCCGGATGCACGCAGCGCCGCGCCCGGCGAGAACGCACAGGACGCGGCCCTGCGCGCTGCTGCGGCGCTGGAGGCCTGGCTGGCCGAGCACCACGAAACCACGGCCGCACTCATCGTGGAGCCACTCGTGCAATGCGCCGCCGGCATGGCGATGCACGACCCGGAATACCTGCGCCGGGCCCGCGCGCTGTGCAGCCGCTACGAGGTGCATCTGGTGGTGGACGAGATCGCTGTGGGCTTTGGCCGCACGGGCACGATGTTCGCGCACCAGCAGGCAGGCATCCGGCCGGATTTCATCTGTCTTTCCAAAGGCCTCACCGGCGGCACGCTGCCCTTGTCGGCCGTGCTCACCACCGATGCGGTATATGCCGCGTTCTACGACGATGACGTGGCGCGCGGCTTCCTGCATTCGCACTCGTACACCGGCAACCCGCTGGCCTGCCGCGCTGCGCTGGCCACGCTGGAACTTTTTGACCAGCTGGACGCGCTGAACGCCAATCAGGCGCTCGCGCAGCGCATTGACGCGGCCTGTGCCCCCCTGGCACAGCACCCGCGCGTGCGGCATGCGCGGCGGCTGGGGATGATCTGGGCCTGGGATGTGGACACCCCCCTGCCCGACTTTTCACGCCGCTACCACCAACACGCCATGGCGCGGGGGCTGGTGCTGCGGCCCATCGGCAAGACGCTGTACGCCATGCCGCCCTATGCGCTCGACGACGAGGCCGTGCAGTGCCTCGCCAGCGGCGCGCTCGCTGCGCTGAACGCAACCCTGCAAGAGGAACCACACGGATGATGGGATGTTTTGTGACCGGCACCGACACGGGTGTCGGCAAGACGCTGGTATCTGCCGGCCTGCTGTATACGCTGGCACGCCACCACGCGCGCGTGGTGGGCATGAAGCCCGTGGCCGCCGGGCTCGTACCCTGGGGGGACGACTGGGCCAGCGAGGACGCGGTCGCGCTGCGCTCGGCTTCCACGGTGGCCGTGGCGCCCGAACTGGACAACCCCGTGCTGCTGTCCGACCCGCTGTCGCCCCACATCGCCGCTGCCCGGGCCGGGGTGGAGATCGACATTGCCGCCATCGTGCGCAGCTACCAGGCGCTGGCGGCCCAGGCCGATGCCGTGGTGGTCGAAGGGGCTGGCGGCTTTCTGGTGCCGCTGACCGACACGCAAACCGGCGCCGACCTGGCCCAGGCGCTGGCCCTGCCGGTGGTGCTGGTAGTGGGCCTGCGCCTGGGCTGCCTGAACCATGCGTTGCTGACGGCCGAGGCCATTCGCGCGCGCGGCCTCACGCTGGCGGGCTGGGTCGCCAATCGCGTGGACCCAGCCATGGAAGCCGCCGACGAGAACATTGCCTACCTGCGCGCGCGCCTGGGCGCCCCCTTGCTGGCCGAGGTGCCTTACCAGGATCTGCCCGACGCGCACGGCCTGGCGTTCGAACTCCCCCTGGAATGGCGATGACCCAAGATCTCCACACCGCTTCCTGGCTCGACGAGATGCCGCAGCGCCTGGCCGACATCGAGCGCGCCCACCTGCTGCGCCGCCGCCGCGTGGTGCAGCCCGAAGGCGGCGCCCGCCTGCGGGTGGACGGGCAGTCCATGCTCGCGTTTTGCAACAACGACTACCTGGGCCGGGCCGGCCACCCGGCGCTGGCCCAGGCCGCCCGCGAAGCCACGCACACTTTTGGCGTGGGCTCGGGCGGATCGCCGCTGGTCAGCGGCCACAGCGCAGCCAATGATGCGCTGGAGCACGAACTGGCCGCCTTCGTGCAGTTGCCCCGTGCGCTGTACTTCTACGCGGGCTACGCCACCAACAGCGGCATCATCCCCGCGCTGGTGGGCGATGGAGATGCGATCTTCTCCGATGCGCTGAACCACGCCTGCCTCATCGACGGCGCTCGCCTGTCACGCGCCACCATCCACCGCTATCCGCATGCCGACCTGGCCGCGCTGGAGGCGCAGCTGGCCGCCAGCCCGGCACACCGCAAGCTGGTGATCAGCGACGCCGTGTTCAGCATGGACGGCGACCTGATCGACATCCCCGCACTGCTCGCTCTGTGCGAGCGCTACGACGCGCTGCTGCTGCTGGACGACGCCCATGGCTTTGGCGTGCTGGGCCCTCAGGGGCGCGGCAGCCTAGCGCAGGCAGGCCTGACGGGTGCCAATGCCTCGCGCCGCGTGCTGTACATGGCCACGCTGGGCAAGGCCGCGGGCGTGGCAGGCGCCTTTGTGGCGGGTGATGCCGCCATCATTGAGTGGCTGCTGCAAAAAACCCGCACCTACATCTTTGCCACGGCCGCGCCGCCGCTGCTGGCGAGCGCCTTGCGCACCAGCCTGGCGCTGATCGCTGCGGCAGACGACCTGCGCGAAGGGCTGCGCCAGCGCATTGCGCAACTGCGCAACGGCCTGGCCGAACTGCCCCCGCAGCTGGGCTGGCGCTTGCTGCCGTCCCACACGGCCGTGCAGGCGCTGGTGATCGGCAGCAACGAAGCGGCGCTGGCCGTGATGGAAAGCCTGCGCCAGCGGGGCCTGTGGGTGCCCGCCATCCGCCCGCCGACGGTGCCCCCAGGCACGGCCCGGCTGCGCATTGCGCTGTCGGCCGCGCACACAGAGTCGGACGTGCAGGAATTGCTGCTCGCACTCGCCGCCCATGCGGCCGACTGCATCGGTGCCCGCCCGGAGCAAGCCACAGGCACCAGCGCCCCGTCAGCTGCAATTGCGTGACCGGGGCGGCGCACCGTCCGGCGCTTTCAGGCGCTTTCCTTCACCACACGGCCGTTGAGCGGCTGCAGCGGCCGCGCGTTGGCGTTGTAGAGCTGGCGAAACGCCTTGATCTGCCCGGCGCCCAGTTTCACGGGCTCCTTGAGCACCATCCATTGCACCCCTTCCGAGCATGGCGGCGTGGTGAGTGAACCGGCAAAGCTGTAGTAGCCCTTCTTGGCGGGCAAGAGGGTGCTGGCGTCGAGTGTGAGCCCGTCCACCGTCACCTGCTCACCCACGCGCGGCAGGTGCGCGAAGATGGGTGCCCAGACGCTATTGGTCTTACCCGGCTGGATCAGCACGGCCACTACGCCCAGCCCACCGTCGGCGGCCTTGTGCACAAAGTGCGCCACCATGGCCGCGCGCTTGCCGCCCACAGCCTCTTCGCTGGGGGTATGAAAGTGGAACTGCAGCAGCTCCATCGCCTTGCCATCCACCACCAGCTTGCTGCCCGCGGGCATGTTCACCTGCACGGTGTGCCCATTGTTGACCAGGGTGGGCGCTCCGGCCGTGTACTGGAAGTCCAGTGCGGGCAGCGCCTCCTTCACGGTCTTGCGGATGTCGATGGGGCTCTGCGCCGCGCCTCGCGCGCATGCCTCGAAGCCGGGTTCAAGCTCGCCCCAGTGGGCTGCACCGTGTTTGCCCTTGTATTCCCAATGGGGGTGGGCACCCTCGGCGTTCGCCCAAGTGGCAGCGCCCAGGATGAGGGCAAGCAATGTGGTTTTCTGGATCCGATGGAAGGTGATCATGGCTTCTGAAGAACAATAAATTGATGCAAGTCAAGCTGCATAGCGCAGCCGCGTGATAGTCGATAGCCCAGCTTAACGGCGGCTTAAGGGCCTGTTCACACTATTCTTGCCAGCGCGAAGGCGGCCCCACCGCGCCAATCCAGGCGCGTGACGACGAGTGGCGTGGCGAGGGCAGCCTTCCTCTCGGGTTGCGATGCCAAAAGGGCCATCCACGACGTTGCCATGCCTCGCGGGGCCGCAACCCCCCTTCTTTTGGCGCCTTGCGCCTGGCCCTTTGGCGTCGCAACGCAGCTGGCAAAAACAGTGCGAGCAAGCCCTAAACTGCACGGTGCCATTGACGGCCCAGGGGTTGCTTGCGCCCCCCCGGGGCTTCGAGGCGCATTGAATCGCAGCGACCCGACTGGACCCCTACCATGCCCCATCTCACCATTGAATACACCGCCAACCTGCCCCACTACCCGGAGGCCGAAACCCTCACCGCGCTGAATGCGGCGCTGTGCGCCCACCCGGAGATCCAGGACGAAGTCGACTTGAAGACCCGCTTCATCGTGGCCGACAGCTTCGAGATGGGCACGGCACCCGCCCAGCGCGCCTTTGTGCATGCCCAGCTGCGCTTGCTGGCAGGCCGCACGCCCCAGGCCAAGAAGGAGCTCTCCGAAGCCATTGCCGCCGTGCTGCGCGAGCGCACGCCCCGCCCGCAGGGCGTGGCGATCCACCTGAGCGTGGAGGTGGTGGACATGGACCGCGGCTCGTACGTCAAGGAACGCCTCTGATCCTGCGCGGCGGGCCGCCGCGGGCACCGACAGCCGCCGCATGCCGCGTCCTACAGCGGCGCACACTTGGCCGCTGGACCATGCAGAGGTACACAACGCCCCAGCCATGTCCAGCATTTCACCCGTCTTGCGGGAAGCCGCCAGTTCGCTCCGCCCACCACCCCCCCCCGCCCTGCCCGGCCCCGCGGAGCTGCTGGACCTGGGCCGCTGGCTGCAAAGCCGGGCCTACCGTTTCATCACTGTCACGCCCCTCACCCACCAGCGGATCCTCGCTCGCCACCGCGCAGTGCAAGACGCCGACGAGCGCGACGCGTTTGGCTGGAGCCGGCCTTTCGCCCCCACACTCCTCCCCCACGCTCTCGGCCAGCGGCTGTTGCAGGCGGGCATCGTTGTGGAGGACGGGGCTGGCGGCGCGTGGCGCAGCACCGTGCGCTGGAGCACGCTGGATGGCCTGCTCATTTCCCATTCGGCTTACCCGACGACGGCGGCCGACGCGGTTTTTTTCGGCCCCGACACCTACCGCTTTGCCTCGCTGATCACCGAAACACTGCGCCTGGCGCCCCTGCCCCGTGCGGCGCACATCCTGGACATGGGCTGCGGCGGCGGCCCCGGCGGGTTGCTGGCGGCCACGCTGGCACTGGAGCGAGGCGTGCCGCCCGCATCCATCGTGCTGGCCGACATCAACGGCCGCGCCCTGGCGCATGCCCAGGCCAACGCCCTGCTGGCGGGCCTACCCCAGGCGCAGTGCGTGACCACGGATCTGTACGCAGGCATCGAAGGAACCTATGACCTGATCGTTGCCAACCCGCCCTACCTGGTGGACGGTGCATCGCGCACCTACCGGCACGGCGGCGGTGCGCTGGGTGGCGAGCTGTCGGAGCGCATCGTGCGCGAGGGACTCGACTTCCTGCGGCCCGGCGGCCGTCTGGTGCTTTACACGGGCGCGGCCATGGTGCGCGGCCGCGATCCGCTGCGCGAGAGTCTGGCGGCGATCGTGCGCGCGCGCGGCTGGCCCATGGCCTACGGCGAACTCGACCCGGATGTCTTCGGCGAGGAACTGGACGCACCCGCCTACGTCTGCGCCGAGCGCATTGCCGCTGTGGGCATGGTGGTGCAAAGGCCCGCAGCATGAGGGTGCTGGGCATCGGCGAGACCAACGACCTGGCCGCCATGTACCTGGCCCTGCAGGAGCATGGGCACGAGGTGAAGGTCTACATTCGTGACGAGGCATGCCACGACGTGTACGCCGGCCTGCTGCAACGCGTGCCGGACTGGAGCGCGGAGCTGGGCTGGCTGCGCGCCGCGGGCTCTGGCGAGAGCCTGGTACTGTTTGAATCTGCCACGCAAGGCCCGCTGCAGGACGCCTTGCGCGCCGAGGGTTTTCGGGTGGTGGGCGGCAGCACCCTGGGCGACCGGCTCGAAGCCGACCGCAGCTTTGGCCAGGAGGTGCTGCGCGCCGCGGGCCTGCCCGTGGCACGGTGCACGCGGTTTGCCAGCTATGCCGAGGGCATCGCGCACATCGAGCGGGCGCCGGCCCGGCTGGTGCTCAAGTTCAACGGCGCAGGAAGCGAACGCACCCGCAACTACGTGGGCCAGGCGCCTGATGGCAGCGACGTGGCCGCGCTGCTGCAGGGCTATGCACACCATGCAGCTGCCCGCGACGCGAACCCCGGCGCGGACCCGCACGCAACCCTCGACACCACAACGGCCCATGAGGTGGACTACGTGCTCATGGACCACCTCGAAGGCGTGGAAGTGGGCGTGGGGGCGTACTTCAACGGCGAACAATTCATGCAGCCCGTGTGCATGGACTTTGAGCACAAGCGGTTCTTCCCGGGCGACCTGGGCGAGCTGACCGGAGAGATGGGGACCATCGTCACCTACCGCGGCGGCGAGCGGCTGTTCCGGGCAGCGCTGGCGCCGCTGGCACCCGTGCTGCGCGATGGCGGCTACTGCGGCTACATCAATGTGAACCTGATCGCCAACGAAGAGGGGCTGTGGCCGCTGGAGTTCACCAGCCGCTTTGGCTATCCCGGCTTTGCGATCTGCGGGGCGCTGCACACCGACCCGTGGGACATGGTGCTGCGGCGCCTGGCGTACAGCGACAGGACGCCGCCAGCAGAGCGGCTGAACTTCGGCACGCGGGGCGGCTTTGCGGCCGGCGTGGTGCTGACCGTGCCGCCATTTCCCTACCGCCAGGGCTATGCGGAGCTTTCCAAAGGCACACCCATCCTCCTTGGGCCCGGCATGACCGACGCACAGCGCACGGATATCGCCTGGGGCGAGGTGGCGCTGGAAGAAGGCGGCCAGCTCGTTGCCAGCGGCGCCTGCGGCTACCTGGGCGTGGCGCTGGGGCGGGGTGACGCCATCTCCACCGCGAACGACGCCGCCGTGGCCCTGGCACGCCAGGTGCTGGTGCCCAACCTGCGCTACCGCACCGACATCGGCGAACGTCTGCTGGCGGGCGAATGGGCGCGCCTGCAGCGCCTGGGCTGGATCGAATCGCCGGGCACCCACCTGGCGTAGGAGTCTGCTGACCCGGTTTCGGGCCATCGGCCAGCGCGGCGAAGCCGAGCACCAGCCGACCATGGGACATCGGCATCACTGCTGCTTCCCAAGCTTCCAAGCCTTTCACCATGCGCCTTCACGCCGTTGCCACATTGGCCGCACCTCCAGCCACCGGCCCGGTCACCGACCAGCCCACACCCGGCGTCTGTGCCCTCGCGCACCGGCCGCTGCCAGACGGCACCTTCACCTCACTCCATCGCAACTCGCAAGAAGAGGAAGCCCGAGCGCTCCGCGTGCCGCACGCTCCGACGCCCGGGCCGCTACAAACGCTCTACCAGCGCCTCGCCCAGCCCGAGCCCAGCCCTGCAGCGCGGGCCGAAGCGGCTGCGTGGGTGCGTGGTGCGCTGGCATGCACGGCCCAGGACGAATGCGACTTGCCCGCATCGCCCGACGATCTGTATGCCTGGATGCGCGGACAGGCCGCCCGGACCGCGCAGGCCTATGCCGACTATCTGCAGCAACGCCGGGCCGGCGCACCGCGCCGTTATTTCAGCAACCGCGCGCATGCGCTGTATTTCCTGCGCTCGGTCGCGCCCACCAAGCTGGTGGACGGTGCCTGGCTGTATGGCCTGATGGCGCACGGCGGCAACCCCCGGCTGGCGCCGCTGGTACGCACCTACCTCGAAGAACTGGGTGATGGCCAGGCCGACAAGAACCACGTCACGCTGTATCGAAAACTGCTCGCCCGGCATGGCATGGCCGATGACCTGCCCACTGACGACGCCCTGTACGAGCAGGGCCTGATGCAGCTGGCGCTGGCATGGACGGCTGAAGAATTCCTGCCGGAGATCATCGGCTTCAACCTGGGCTATGAGCAGCTGCCGCTGCACCTGCTGATCACGGCCTACGAGCTCAACGAACTGGGCATCGACCCGTACTACTTCACCCTGCATGTGACCGTGGACAACAGCGACAGCGGTCACGCACGGCAAGCCTGCGATGCGGTGCTGCACATGCTGCCTCCTGCGGGCGCGCGCGGCGATGGCGACGCCGACGCGCGCCAGGCCTTCTGGCAACGGGTGCGGGCTGGCAGCCAGTTGGGCAGCGTGGGACGCGGCACGGTGAGCGTGATCGAAAGCTTTGACGCCGCCGCCGAGGCCACGCGCATTTTCCAGGCCAAGGCCGCTGCGGGCGCCGGGCTCCATTCGGACTACGCGCGCATTGGCGGGCGAACAGTGAATCAATGGCTGGCCGAGCCCGAACGCATGGGCGAGTTCCTGCTGGCGCTGGCCGACGGCGGCTGGATCCAACACGGCAAGCCGGCGCAGGACAGCCGCCTGTGGAACCTGCTCCAGGGCGAGCGTGCCGAGATGTTCGGCGTGTTCAGCCCCTATGAGCTGCAGGTGATCCACGACTGGATTCGCGGTGCCGACAGCGCGGACGGCCAAGCGTACTTCGAGCCCGCCGCCGCCAACCAGAGCGGTCGCCGCCCCAGCTTTCGCGCACTGCAGCGCATGCACGGTTCTGCCGGGCGATCAACTGGGGGCCTGCCAGCCGATGACGCGTCCGATCCAGACCGGGTGGCGTTGGACGAGCGCCTGGCGCAGTTGACGGGCGACGCTCGGCGCGCGGCTCTCGTGGCCGCCATGGGGCCGGCCCTGCACTGGACGCCAGCGGGCCTGCACGCCACCCGGCTGTGGGCGGCCGGTGGGCTGGCGTGAGGCTCTGCCGCCCGGAATGCTACCAATTTGATAGCTATTAGCGCTTACTGGCCGGGCGCCAGCGGCCAAAAATGCCTGAATCCAGTTCCTGGAGATCAGGCGCTCTCAGGGGCTGCCGCCACCTCCACGGTGGCGTCGATCCACCCCCGCAGGCTGTTGATGAACGCCCAGCGCTCCACCTGCGGCACATCCTCCACCCGCAGCACACCCTCGGTCACCAAGCCGTCGCCCAAGGCCATTGCACGGCCCACGCCGGGCAACAGGCCGCAGGTGAGCGCTGGCGTGACCCAGGCGCCGCCCACCCAAGCCGCGATGTTGCCGAACGTGGTCTCGGTGAGCTCGCCAGCCTCGTTCCACAGCAGGGTGTCGAACACGCCCGGCGTGGTGGGGGCAAAGGCGGCGTAGTGCGCGCGCCGTGTGGTCTTGTGGCGCACGAACTCGCTGTGGGCGGCTTCGAAGGGCCGGGTGGCCAGCTGCAGCCGCACCGGCCCCGGCGTGGGCTGCAGCGCAAACGCCTCGGCGCGTGAACTGCCGTCGGGCGCCAGCAGCAGGCGCACGCGCCAATGGCCGCGCAGGTGGCGCAGCGCGGTCACCTGCAACTCCTGCCGCACGGCGTGGGCGCTGAAGGCATAGCCAAAATGCGCCGCCGCTTCACCCATGCGGCGCAGGTGCAGGCTCGCGTGCGGAAACTTGCCCTCGTGCAGACCCAAGGTTTCCAGAATCTCGAACGGCATGCTGGCCCTTTCCACAAAGGCGCGCTTGTGGCGCCACTCGCTCCACTCCGCATCCGGCTGCGCATCGGCCGTGATGCCGCTGCCAATGCCGCAGATGGCCTGCACTGCCGCATCGCCCGTGTCCCTGCTGCGGCCGGGGCGCAGCACCACCGTGCGGATGGGCACATTGAACGTGGCGGCCGCGGCAAAGCTGCCGTCGGGCCGCGCTGGCCCCGCCGGGCGCACCACGCCCACCGCGCCGCAGTACACACCGCGCGGCGCGGGCTCCAGTTCGCGGATCAGCTGCATGGCGCGCGCCTTGGGTGCCCCCGTGACGGAACCGCACGGGAACAGCGCCGCGAACACATCGCTCAGCGTGGTGCCGGGGCGCGTGCGCGCCGCCACGTCCGACGTCATCTGCCACACCGTGGGCAGGGCCTGGGTGGCGAACAGGTCGTGCACGCGCACGCTGTGGGGCAGCGCGATGCGCGAGAGGTCGTTGCGCAGCAGGTCCACGATCATCACGTTCTCGGCACGCTCCTTGGGCGCTGTGCGCAGGCGGGCAGCCTGCGCGGCGTCCGCTTCGGGCGTGGCGCCGCGCGGGGCAGTGCCTTTCATGGGCCGCGCCAGGATGTTGCCGCCATCGGGCGCGTCGCGCCAGTCAAAGAACAGCTCGGGGGAAACCGACAACACCTGCTCGGCGCCCGCATCGATGTACGCCGCGTAGCCGCCGGGCTGGGCGCGCTGCAGCGCCTGGAAAAAACCCCAGGCATCGCCCTGCAGCAGTTGCCCGGACAACGGCGCGGTGTAGTTCACCTGGTAGAGCTCGCCTTCGCGGATGGCGTGGTGGATGCGCGCCATCGCGGCTTCAAAGTCGGCCCGCCCAAGGGCGCCCTCCCACACCACCTGCGCGGCCTCGGGACCCTGCGTGCCGCTGTCCATCGGCCATGGGCCAGGGGCGTCGTACACGGCGAACCATGCCAACGGCCCGGATACTTCCTCCACGGAATGGGTCTGCAGCGCGGTGTCAAAGGCGGGTGCGGCCTCATAGCGCACAAAGCCCACACACCATCGGCCCGCCGCTGCCGCCGCCTGGACATCGTCGAGCACCTGCCGGACCTCCCCGAGCACGCGGGCAGCCAGCACCGTGCGCGGTGTGCTGAACACGTGGCGCAGACGGGGGCCCGAGGGGTGGAGGGGATCGGTGAAGTCGATGCAGGAGTTCATGGGGATGTGCGGGCGACGCGGAACCTTGGCGTCCATCATGCCCGGCAAGGCCCGCGGGCAGCTATCGTAAACGCCACGATGCCGGGGCGCCCTGCTCGGACGCAAACACTGGGCCGCCGCACCGGCCCGGAGTATTTTGAATAAGAATAATTCTCGTTTATAGTGTGCAACCCGCGCGCTTTCTGGGCCTTTTGTCCCAGTCGCCCGACGCAGCCAGCCGACGCCAGCCAGCCTCCTTCCCATCAAGGATTCTCACTGTGCTGCCATCGACCCTGCCGGGCTACGAGCCCTCCTTGCGCTCTTCCTGTTCATCGCCTTCGTCCTCGCGCAGCGCCTGCGCACCCGCGCTTTCGCCGCTGGCCGTCGCCATCCGCCGCGCGCTCGGCGGCCTGGTCACTGCAGGGTTCCTGGCGCCGGCCTTCGCCCAGACCACGGCACCTCAACCGGCTCAAGGCCTGCCCTCTTCGCTGCCCGAGGTTCGCGTCACCGCGGAAGGCGAGGCTGCAGTCCTGCCCACCACGCTGGGCAACGGGCACACCGCACGCGGCGCGCGGCTGGGCTTGCTGGGCAACACCGATGTCCTGAATGCGCCACTGAACACGGCCAGCTACACGTCGCAGATGGTGCAGGACCAGCAGGCTGTCACGGTGGCCGACATCGTGAGGAACGACTCCTCCGTCCGCCTCTCCGGCCATCCGGGCGACCAGCTCGACTCGTTCTTCATCCGCGGATTCCCGGTGGGCGACCAAAACTCGGGCGAAATCGCTTTCGATGGAGTCTATGGCGTTGCGCCCAACTACCGCGTGCTCGCCGACTATGCCGAGCGCATCGAGATCATCAAGGGGCCGGCCGCGCTGCTCTATGGCATGTCCCCGGCCAGCAGCGTGGGCGGCGCCATCAACATCGTGCCCAAGCGCGCGACGGGCGCACCGTTGACGCGCGTGTCCGCCGACTTCGGCGCCGGCGCCCAGGGCGGCGGCCAGATCGACGTGAGCCGCCGTTTCGGCCCCGAACGCCAGTTCGGCGTGCGCTTCAACGGCAGCCACCACCAAGGCGACACCCTGCTGGACCACCAGTCGCGCAAGGCCGGCGTGGGGGCGCTGGCGCTCGATTACCAAGGCGAGCGGCTGCGCGCCACTCTGGATGCCATCGTCCAGAAGGAAAGCGTGGACGCGCCCCTGCGCCGCCCCTTCCTCGCCGCGGGCGCCACGGCGGTTCCCCGGGCCCCTGACGGCCGGCGCAATGTGAGCCAGCCCTGGGAGTGGTTCGACACCACCGACCGCTCCCTGCTGCTGCACGCCGAATATGACCTGGACGATCGCACCACCGTGTTCGCCAACGCCGGGGGCGGACGCAGCCGCGTGGACCGGCTCTTTGGCAACCCCACACTGCTGAACCTGCGCGGCGACACCAGCACGCTGCCGCAGCGCTTTCGCTTCGAGGTGGACCGCAGCACCGCAGACGCCGGCTTGCGCACGCAATTCGCCACGGGCGGGGTGCGCCACACCGTCACGCTGCAAGCCAGCACATACAACGACCGCCTGGCACGCGGCTCGGTCAACGGCACAGCAGTGCTGTCCAACCTCTACGCCCCTGTGACCAGCCCGGCGCAACACGTCACCAGCCCCCAGGCGGTGCGGGTGTCGGACACACAGCTGTCCAGCCTGGCCCTGGCCGACAACCTGTCCTTTCTGGATGACCGGGTACAGCTGATGCTGGGCGTGCGCCGCCAGCGCGTGCAGTCCGACAACTTCAACGCCACCACGGGGGCGGTGGCTTCTTCGTACGACCAGAGCGCGGTGACACCGCTGGCCGGCCTGGTGGTGAAACCCTGGCAGAACAACGTCTCGCTCTACGCCAACTACATCGAAGGCCTCAGCAAGGGCGATAGCGCACCGGCCACCGCAACCAACGCAGGCGAGATGTTCGCGCCCTACAAGACCAAGCAAAAGGAAATCGGCGCCAAGGTCGAGTGGGGCCGCATGGTCACCACCCTGAGCCTGTTCGAGATCACCAAGCCCAGCGGCCAGCAGACCAATGGCCTGTTTGCGGTGGACGCCGAGCAGCGCAACCGCGGCATCGAACTCAACACCAGCGGCCGCGCGGCGCCCGGCGTGTCGGTCACGGGCGGCATCACTTGGCTGCAAGGCGTGCTGACCCACACCAACAGCGCCACCACGCAGGGCAGGAAGGCGATTGGCGTTCCGTCGGTGCAAGCCAACCTGGGCCTGGAATGGGACGTGCCGTGGCTGCCCGGCCTGGCGCTGAGCGGTGGCCTCACCCACACGGGCAAGCAGTACGTGGACCGTGCCAACACGCTCGCCATCCCCGCGTGGACCACGCTCGACCTGGGTGCGCGCTACCGCACGCTGATCGCGGGCAAGACCACCACCTTCCGGGCCAACCTGCGCAACGCGGCGGACCGCGCCTACTGGGCCAGCGTGTCCCAATACGGCAGCCTGGTGCAAGGCGCCCCGCGGGCCCTGGTGGTTTCGGCCACGGTGGACTTCTGAGCGATCGCCGATGCGAGCGCATCACCATGGCGAGCCCGCGAGCCTGCCGGGCGTGGCCGACACAATGCACGCCACCGTGCATTCGCTGCCGAGCGGGCGGCTGACAAGCACCTATCCCCCGCTGCCCCCCCTGCTGGACGAGGCTGTGGCCCAACTGGTGCAGGAATCGCCAGTGGTACTGCACGAGCTGGTGGAGCAGTACGGCTCGCCGCTGAATCTGGTGTGGCCGCACCTGCTGGGCGACAACGCCCGCAAGCTGACCGATGTGTTGCGCCGCCACGGCGTGCGGCACGAGGTTTTCTACGGCGCCAAGGTCAACAAATCCCAGGCGTTCATCCATGCCGCGGTGCAGGCAGGCATCGGCGTTGATGTGTCGAGCCTCCATGAGGCGGCCGACGCATTGCAGGCCGGCGCAGACCCCGGCCGGCTCTGCGCCACCGGCCCGGCCAAGACCCGCGCCTTTCACGAGCTGCTGATCGCGCAAGGCGCGCTCGTTTCCATCGACTCGCGGCAGGAGCTGCAAGACCTGGAAGACTGCCTGCGCCCGGGACCACCCAGCCGCCCGGCGCGCGTGCTGCTGCGCTACCGGCCTGTGGCCAGCGGATCGAGCCGTTTCGGCATGGGCCCCCAAGAGCTGCAGGACTGCCTGCAGCGGCTCGCAGAGCGCCAGGGCACCGTCGCCTTCGAGGGCTTCCACTTCCACCTGGGAGGCTATGAGGTGGGGCCGCGCGTGCAGGCGATCCGCGAGCTGCTCCCCTGGGTCCGCGAGGCGCGCCGCGCCGGGCTCGCGCCACGCATGCTGGACATCGGCGGCGGGCTGCCGATCCGCTACGTGGACGCCGCTGCCTACGCGTCTTTCCTGGCGGCGCAAGACGGCGGCCACTACCGCCACGGCAAGGTGCCTGCCTCCTTCTACCCCTACGGCGGCCCGATGGATGCGAGCACCTGGCTCGCGCACCTGCTGGCCTCCCCCTGTGCCGATGGCCTGGACGTGGCCGCGTGTCTGCGCGGCGCCGACCTGACGCTGGCCATCGAGCCCGGCCGCAGCCTGGTGGACCAGGCTGCGATCTCGGTCTTTCGCGTCACCCGGACCAAGCCCCTGGCGCCAGGGCGGTGCGTAGTGCTGGTGGAGGGCAGCAGTTTCAGCGCCTGCGAAACGTGGTTCAGCTCGGAATTCCTGGTCGACCCGCTGCATGTGCCCGCAGCGTGCCCGCAGCCGCAAGGAGCGCCCCCGGCAACCTGCCACGCCTACATCGCGGGGCACAGCTGCCTGGACGACGACGTGCTGACCCACCGCTGGATCCACTTTGCACGCACGCCGCAGCGCGGCGACCTGCTGGTGTATGCCAACACGGCCGGCTACCAGATGGACCTGCTGGAAAACGAGTTTCACCGCCACCCCATGCCCCGGCGCATTGCGGTCACGCGCACTGCGGCCGGCGGCATGGCCTTTTCGCCAGACGACAACCGAACGGAGTAAAGACATGATTCTCAGCAAAGTGACGGACCTGATCGGCAACACGCCCATCCTGGGCATCCCCATTCCCGCGAAGAAAACGCGGCTGCTGCTCAAGATCGAGAAGAACAACCCGGGTGGCAGCATCAAGGACCGCATGGCCCGCAACATGATCGTGGCGGCCATGCGCTCCGGCCGCCTGCAGCCCGGCGGCGTGGTGGTCGAGTCCTCCTCGGGCAACACCGGCATCGGGCTGGCCATCGCCGCCATCGAGTTCGGCCTGCGCTTCATCGCCGTGGTAGACCACCACGCCGCGCCCGACAAGATCGCCGTGATGCGCGCCCTGGGTGCGGAGATCCGCTACGTGGAGGGCGAATACCGCGAAGACGAGGTGGCCGTGGTCGAGCGGCAGCGGCTGGCGGCCGAGGTGGCCTCCAAGATCCCCGGCGCTGTGTTCATGAACCAGTCCGACAACGTGGCCAACGCCGGCGGCTATTTCGACTTCGTGCGCGAAGTGGTGGAACAGGTCCAGGGCCCGGTGGACGCGTACGTGGGCTGCGTGGGCACGGGCGGTTCCATGACAGGCATCGCGCGCGGCCTCAAGCTGCACAACCCCCGCACCCGCACCATCGCGGTGGAGCCTGCGGGGTCGATCATCTTCGGCCAGCCAGGGCGGCCGTATTACCAGTCGGGCACGGGCACGCCGAAGGGCGACACCGTGGGCCTGGTGCTGGACTACAGCTGCATCGACATGGGCGTGCAGGTGACCGATGCGCAGGCCTTCGAGACTGCCCGCTACTTCGCGCAACACACGGGCCTGCTGGTGGGGGGATCCACCGGCGGCGTGCTCTACAAGGCGCTGGAGTTCATTCACAGCGGCGTGATCGCGGGCAACGTGGTGGCGGTGGTGGCCGATGGGGGCGAGAAGTACCTGCACACGGTGTTCAACGAAGCCTGGCTCAAAGAACGCAACATGATCGACCCCACGGTCTGGGCGCAGCTGGATGGCTGGCTTGCGAAGGATGTGGTGGAAGAAATGCCGCGTGCCGCCGACCGGCTGAAGGTGGCCTGAGCGTGGGCGCCCGACAAGACCTGAACGTGGTCGTCTGCGGCGGCGGGCGGACAGGGCACTTGAACGCCGTGCTGTTCAAGCAGGTGCCCGGCGTTCGCGTGTCGCTTCTCACCACACGGCAGGACGTGATCGCACAGCACCACGCCAGCAGCGAAAGCCTGACCGCCTTCGTGCCCGATGCCCCGCCGCTGCGCGCGCGCCTGGACGCCGTGGGCGCCGAAGCCAGCCTGGCCGCCCAGGCAGACCTCGTGGTCCTGACCGTACCGGCCCACGTGCGCGCCCCCTGGCTGCGCCGCGTGGTGCACGCGCTACCACGTGACAAACCGGTGTACGTGGGCGCAATCCCCGGTTTCTGCGGCTTCGACTGGCTGGCCGAGCAGATCCTTGCCGAACGGCCCAACGCAGTGATCTGGGGCATGAAGGACGTGCCGCACACCGCGTTCGACCTGCACCCCGGTGTCTCGGTGCGCATGGGCGGCGCCAAGCAGGTGCTGCATGTGGGCACCCATGCACGCGAAACCCCCGAGGCCCGGGCCGCACTGCAAGGCCTGCTGCAGCGCCTGTATGCGGCGCCCGTGCACCTGCTCGACCACTTCCTGGAAATCACCCTCACACCGGGCAACCCGATCATGCACAGCTCGGTCGTCTATGGGCTGGCAGGCCCCTACAGCCAGTGGCACGGGCGCGCGTTTCCCGCGCCGGTGTGCTGGTGGACCGACTGCACCGAGCTGGGGGCGTACTTTCTGCAGCGCAGCGATGAGGAATGCCAGCGCCTGTGCCAGGCGGTGCAGGAGCGCCTGGGCATTGATCTGTCGTCCGTCAAGCCGCTGCACCAGGAAATCGTCGAAGCCTACGGCGACCAGATCCGCGACCCGCGCACGCTGCTGTCGACACTGCGCACCAACCAGGCCTACGACGCCATCGAAGCCCCCATGGCCCCGGCCCCCACCCAGCCCGGCTACGTGATCGACAAGGAGAGCCGGGCCTTCCAGGAAGACGTGGCCTACGGCCTGGCCGTGCTGGTGGAGATGGGGCGCCGACTGGATGTCCGCTTGCCCCACATCCAGGAGATCTTCGACTGGAACGTGGGCTACATGCAGGGCCTGCGCGGCTCCGCGCTCGATTACTTCCCATCCACCTGGCCAGCCTGACCAGCTGGGCCTGACGCTTGAAGCACACCCATGCAACTTTCCAACCACCCCTTGCCCGCCTCGCCCACCTCGCAGGCCCTGCCTGCAGCATCGGCGCCGCAGCAGGATGCGACCGCGTTCTCGCGGCACAACGCCTTGCGGCGCCTGGTGCGCTGCCTCTTTGCCGAAGGCATCCTGGACTGCAGCGCCCTGGTTTTCGCGCCCCACGGCGCAGCCGCATGGTTTCCGCTGTGGGACCAGCACGCCCTGCTGTATTTCAGCGGCTTGTGGGCCGCGCCAGCGGCCACCTATGTGCTGACCGGCACGGTCACCCTGGTCAAGGCAGACGGCACCCGGCTGGCCATCGACACGCCCGGCCAGCTCATCGACCTGCTGGCACCCCGGTTTGACTTCACGCCATCGCCCGAGAGCTTGGCCGGGCTTCACGACGACGTGGCCAACAGCGTCGCCAACGACGCACTGGCGCGGTCCCACCGCGCCCACTGGAACCAGACCCTGCGCCAGGCCATGGAGGCCACGGGCGCCCGGGGCCTGGTGGACCACCTGCGTCAGAACTGCACCCTGCGCGAGGCGGCGGTGCTGCTCGAGCAATGGGGCTCGCTGGAGGGCCATCCCTTCTACCCCACCTGGAAAACCAAGCCCCAGCTGAGCCCCGCCGAGGTCGCGCAGCTGTCGCCGGAGTTCGACGCACAGGTGCCGGTGCGCATCGCCGCGCTGCGCTCCAACATGGCCTATGTGGAACGCATGCCCCACGTGGCGGACTACCGCACGTGGTTTGCCGAGCGGTTCCCGCAGGTGTGGCAACGCTGGAAGGATGGCCTCGCGGCGCGTCACCTCGACGAGCGCGACTGGCTGCCCCTGCCCATCCACAGCTGGCACCTCGATCACTACGTGAAGGACGCGTACGCCGCCGAAATCGCCGAAGGCGTGCTGGTCTTCGACGGCCCCGACATCGACACCCGTCCCACCATGTCGTTTCGCACCATGGTGCCGCAGCTGCCCAGCGCCACGCCGCCCTTCATCAAACTGCCGCTGGCGCTGTGGCTGACCAGCGAGCAGCGCAGCCTGCAGGCCAAGTCGATCCACATGGGCCCGCGCATCAGCGCGGTGATTGAACGCATCCTGGCTCAGGAGCAGGGGTTCGGCCATCGCTTGGAGATCTTCCCCGAGGAAGTGGCCCTGCACTACCGGCACGCGGTCCGCCAGGAAGATCGGCCAGGCAGGCATTTGTCGGTGGCCTACCGTGCCACCGCACAGGCGCTGGACCGCAACGACGGCTTGCTGCCCATCACCGTAGCCACGCTCTTCACCGCCTCGCCGGTGGATGGGCGAGCGCTGATCACCGAACTCATCGAGCGGCCGCTAGCGGGCCGCGCCACGCCCGAGGCGGTGGGCGTCTATTTCAGGCAGTACGCACGCACCGTGGTGCAGCCCGTACTGGCCATCTACCTGCTCTACGGTATCGGGCTGGAAGCACATCAGCAGAACACCTCGGTGCTGTGCGCCGAGGATGGCACCCCCCGGGGCCTGCTGATCCGGGATTTCGGGGACGGGCGGACCTTTGCTCCACTGCTGGAGGCGCGCGGGCACACGCTGCAGCCCTACGTGCACCCGGGCATCCTGCCCACCGTCTTCCGGGACGATATCGAACCCGTTCGCACTTTTGTGCTGGACGCGTGCTTTGTCTGCCACCTGCACGAACTGGCGCTGGCGCTCACGCACGAATACCAGTTGCCGCCCACGTGGCTCTGGGAGATCCTGCGCGAAGAAACGGCCGCAGCATTTGACGCGGTGAAGCCCCGCATCGAGCCCTCGCTGTGGCATGCGGAGCGCACGCAGTTTCTGGAAGCGCCCTGGCCCACACGCTCGGTACTGCGCATGCACCTGCAGCAGTACGCCGACTATCGCTTGCAGCACCACCTTCCCAATCCGCTGGCGGCGTTGCAGCCCAGTGCACACGGCTGATGGCTCTCGCACCGGCTGCGCACTCCATCGCCAACGCCCGCTTGCCTGGCCTGGTCCACGCGCTGTTCGTGATCCAGCTCGTCTCCATGGGCGCCATGGAGATGAGTGGGCCGTTCTGGCCTGTGCACTTGCAATCCCTGGCGGCCTCACCGGCCCTGCGGGCGTTTGCCGGCGTCGCCGTCTACGTGGGCCCCATGCTGGGCATCGCGCTCACCAGCGCTTTCTGGGGCAAGGTGGGCGACCGCTTCGGCCACAAGCCCATGATGATCCGTGCCCTGCTGGGCCTCGCGGTGACGCAACTGGCCCTGGCGTTCACGCAGGACGTGTGGACGATTCTCGCGTTGCGTTTTCTGCAAGGCGCGTGCGCCGGGTACCTGGCGCCCGCGCAGGCCTATGGCGTGGGCATCGTCACGCCGGCCAGCCGAGGGCGGCTGTTTGCCTATCTGCAGGTCTCCACCAACGTGGGCTCGCTTCTGGGTGCCCTCGCCGGAGGGCTCATCCTGGACCACGCCACGTTCTTCTGGATCAACCTCACCGCCGCCGGGCTGTGCGCGCTGTGCGCCGTAGCGGTGGCCGGGCTGCTGCCGCGCACCCCTGCAGAAGGCGCCGCAGCGCTGGCTGCGCCGCAGCGCTCTCCATCCACCTCCACCGGCGACGCCGCGCCTGTACCGCCCGTGCCGTGGCACGCGTCGCCCGTGGCCGGCCTGCTGGCCGTGCTGGGGTGCCTGCTGGTGGCCCGCATGCTCACGCAGACGCCGTTTGCGCTGTACGTGCGTTCAGTGTTCGCGGTGGACAACTGGGTGGTCGGCCTGTGCTACGGGCTGCTCTCGCTGGGCTTTATCGCATCCGCCACGTGGTGGGCGCGCTATTTTGAGCGGCGCGACGGCCACACCACCCTGGCGCGCCTGGCCTGGGTGGCCGCAGTATGCATGGTGCTCATGGTGCTGGCAGGCGTCACGCGCAGCGTGGCGTTCTTCATCGCACTGCACTTTGCATGGGGTGTGCTGCTGGGCGCCACCACCCCGGTGCTGATGACGCTGATCTCCCACGCCACGAGCAGGGAGCGCCAGGGGCGCATGCTGGGCGTGGCCCAGAGCACGGCGCAGTTTTCGTCGATGAGCGGCATCGCCCTGGGCGGCGGGCTCACGCAGCTGCTGGGTCTGCACAGCACCTATTTCCTCGTGGCCGCGGCCTATGCCTGTGCGCTGGGCGTCATCCTGGCGCTGCTGCGCGCAAGCCGTGCAAGCCAGGCCCGCAGCGGAACGCTGGCCGGGCCCTGAGACAGCGCCCCCTTTTCAACTCCCCACTTTTCAAACCATAAAGAGGCTATGTGATGGCAATTGATCGCCGCTGGGGCATTGCGCTCCTGACTCTCGTATCCGTCGGTGTCGTGGCCGCGGGCATCTTTCTCCTCGATCCAGGTCGCCGCGCAGACAGCACTGCAGCCGCTGCTCTGCCACCGCAAGCCCAGAGCGTCACGGTGAAGGACCTGCTGGGCCGCGAGGTGCAGGTCCGCGTGCCGGCGCAGCGCGTGATCCTGGGCGAAGGCCGGCAGCTGTACCTGGTGGCGGCGCTCGATACGGACAACCCGATCCAGCGCATCGTGGGCTGGCGCAAGGACCTGATCCAGGCGGACCCCGATACCTACTCGGCCTACGCACGGAGATTTCCGGCCATTGCAGACATCCCCACCTTTGGCGGCTTCGAGGACGGCACCTTTGACATCGAGCAGGCCATTGCGCAAAAGCCCGACGTGATCCTGCTCAACATCGAGGCCCAGCGCGCCACGGACGACGCCCGCTACATCGAGAAGCTCGCGGCGCTAGGGATCCCCGTGGTGTACGTGGACTTCCGCCACCATCCCATGGAAAACACCGAACCTACCATGCGCCTGATCGGCCGCTTGCTCGGCAAGGAAGCGCGCGCCGAGGAGTTCATTGCCTACCGCAACGCGCAGATCCAGCGCGTGTCGGGCGCCATTGCGGCGGCTCAGCCAGCGCGCCCCAAGGTCTTCATCGAACGCATCGGCGGCTACACGGAAGACTGCTGCCTGAGCTTCGGCAACGAAAATTTCGGCAAGTTCGTGGAAGTGGCAGGTGGCACCAACGTGGCCAGGGGCATGATTCCAGGCACGTTCGGCCAGCTCAACCCCGAACAGGTGATTGCCGCCAACCCCGACCAGGTCGTGGTCACCAGCGCCAACTGGGAGGCCTACGTGCCCTCGGGCCGCTGGATCGGCGTGGGGCCTGGCGCCGATCTGGCCGAAGCGCGGCGCAAGCTGGAAGCCTACACCCGTCGCCCGGCGTACGCGGGCACCCGGGCCGCGCAAGACCGCGCGTTTCACGCCATCTGGCACCAGTTCTACAACAGTCCGT
The DNA here is from genome assembly GCF_022763525.1 of Acidovorax sp. Taxonomy (GTDB): domain Bacteria; phylum Pseudomonadota; class Gammaproteobacteria; order Burkholderiales; family Burkholderiaceae_C; genus Acidovorax. The sequence continues at coordinate 33,703 of NZ_JALEGG010000007.1, read as the reverse complement.
ACGAGTTCGTGGCCATCCAGCAGCTGGCCAAGTGGCTCCACCCCGCGCTGTTCGCGGACCTTGACCCGGACGCCACCTACCGCGAATTGCACGAGCGCTTCCTGCCCGTGCCCTACCAGCCGGGCTACTTCGTGAGCTTGGACGGCGGTGCATCGCCCGCAGCCAAGGCAGCGCCATGAACATCGCTGCGATGGCAACCCCGGCGGGTCAGACCGCCGGCTACCGCGCGCTCGTGCGCCGCAAGCGCTGGCTGCTGCTGGGCTTCCTGGTGCTGACCACCTTGAGCCTGGTGCTCGACCTGGCGCTCGGGCCGGTCGGCTACAGCGTGAAGGAGGTCGTGCAGGCGGTGCTGTGGCCTGACAGCGTGCCCCTGCAGCTGCGCGTGGTGGTGTGGGACATCCGGCTGCCCACGGCGCTCATGGCGTTGGCCGTGGGCGCGGCGCTGTCGGTGGCCGGTGCGCAAATGCAGACCACGCTGAACAACCCCCTGGCCAGCCCGTTCACGCTGGGCATCTCGGCGGCCGCCAGCTTCGGCGCCGCGCTCGGGCTGGCGTTTGGCGTCGCGCTCTTCCCTTCTTTCGCGGGCTACATGGTCCCCGTCAATGCGTTTGTCATGGCGATGCTGTCGGCCGGGTTGATCCATCTGCTCAGCGTGAAACGGGGCGTGACCACCGAGACCATGGTGCTGCTGGGCATCGCCCTGGTGTTCACCTTCAATGCGCTGCTCGCCTTGGTGCAGTATTTCGCCACCGAGCAAGCCGTCGCTGCCGTGGTGTTCTGGACGATGGGCAGCCTGACCAAGGCCACCTGGCCCAAGCTCGGCGTGACGTGCCTAGTCATCGCGGTCACGCTGCCCCTGTTTGCACGCAACAGCTGGGCCTTGACGGCCCTGCGCCTGGGGGACGACAAGGCCGCCAGCTTCGGCATCAACGTGTCGCGCCTGCGCCTGCAGACACTGGTGCTGATCAGCCTGCTGGCCGCCTTCCCGGTGGCTTTCGTGGGCACCATCGGCTTTGTCGGGCTGGTGGGCCCGCACATCGCGCGCATGCTGATCGGAGAGGACCAGCGGTTCTTTCTGCCCGCCTCGGTGATGACCGGGGCGCTGCTGCTGTCGATCAGCTCGGTGGTCAGCAAGACGCTCATCCCCGGAGCCATCTTTCCCGTCGGCGTGGTGACGTCGCTGATCGGCGTGCCGTTCTTCATCTCGCTCATCCTGAGCGGCCGGGGGCGCTCATGGTGACACTGCAACTACAGGGCCTGGGCGCGCACTACGGCAGCCGTGCGGCGCTGCAGAAAATCAGCACGCCGGTCTACCACGCAGGGCAGGTGGTGGCGGTGATCGGCCCGAACGCAGCCGGCAAGTCCACGCTGTTCAAACGGGTGGCCGGCATGCTCAAGGGCCCGGGCGAAGTGCTGCTGCAAGGCTCGCGCCGGGGCTCAGGCGGTATCTGCTACATGCCGCAGGACATCAACGCCAGCGCCCGGCTCACGGTGTATGAGTCGATCCTGCTGGCCGCCAAACAGCAGCACCAGGGCTGGGCCGTGAGCGATGCCGAGCTGGCGCAGGTCGGCGCCATCGCCGCCTCCCTGGGCATCGCGGAACTGGCTTTTCGCAACTTGGGCGAGCTGAGCGGCGGCCAGCGGCAATTGGTGTCCATCGCCCAGACGCTGGCGCGCGACCCCGAGATCCTGCTCATGGACGAGCCCACCAGTGCACTCGACCTGTACCGGCAGATCCAGGTGCTGGACTTCATGCGCGCACTGGCGCGGGCGCGTGGGCTGATCGTATTCGTCGCACTGCATGACCTCAACCAGGCCCTGCGCTACTGCGATCAGGCCCTGGTGATCGCCAACGGCCGGGCGCAGCGCAGCGGCCCTTGCGACCAGGTGATCACGACGGACATGCTTCGGGAGATCTACCGCATCCAGGCACGCGTCGAAAGCTGCTCGCAGGGGGCACCGCAGGTGATCGTGGACGGCGTGGCGTAGGCCACTGCCCGGACCTCAGAAGGTGTGAATGAATCCGGCGTGTCCGAGCAGACCGCCGAAACGCGGCCGATCTAGGCGCAAAGCGCAGCCATAGCGCGGGCTATGGCGAGCATTTGCAACGACGAACGGGCGTGTTTTGGGGGAATGAGCGGGCATGGTGGGTTCGTTCACACCTTCTCAGGCTGCGCCGATGCCAGGCACCAGCGTATCCACCGGCGCGCCGCCCTTGAGCGCCGCGGTGAAGGCCAGCATGCGGTCAATGGGCTGGCGCGCACGCGGGATGAGCGCCGGGTCCACCTCGATGGCGTTGGCACCCGTCTCCAGCACGCGGGCCACGTCGGCCAGACCGTTCATGGCCATCCAGGGGCAATGCGCGCAGCTCTTGCAGGTGGCGCTGTTGCCGGCGGTCGGGGCTTCGTAAAACGTCTTGCCAGGGTTCAGCGTGCGCAGCTTGTGCATCATGCCGTTGTCGGTGGCCACGATGAACTCGGTGGCGTCCATTTCGCGCGCGGCCTTGAGGATGGCGCTGGTGGAGCCCACGGCGTCGGCCAGGGCAATCACATCCGCAGGGCTTTCGGGGTGCACCAGCACCTTGGCCTGGGGGTGGTCCTTTTTCAACAGTTCCAGCTCCAGCGCCTTGAACTCGTCGTGCACGATGCAGGCGCCGTTCCAGAACACCATGTCCGCTCCCGTCTCGCGCTGGATGTACGCGCCCAGGTGGCGGTCGGGTGCCCAAAGGATTTTTTGCCCCGCAGCCTTCAAGGCGCCGACGATGTCGAGCGCGCAGCTCGACGTGACCAGCCAATCGGCCCGCGCCTTGACGGCAGCGCTGGTGTTGGCATAGACCACCACGGTACGGTCGGGGTGCGCATCGCAAAACGCGCTGAACTCGTCCACGGGGCAACCCAGGTCCAGCGAGCAGGTGGCATCCAGGTCGGGCATGAGCACCGTTTTCTCGGGGCTCAGGATTTTGGCCGTCTCGCCCATGAAGCGCACGCCGCTCACGACCAGCGTCTGGGCGGCGTGGTCGCGGCCGAAGCGGGCCATCTCCAGCGAATCGCTCACGAGGCCGCCGGTTTCCTCGGCTAAATCTTGCAGGTCGGGGTGCACGTAGTAGTGCGACACCATGACCGCGTTTTTCTCTTTGAGCAGGCGGCGGATCTTGTCTTTCAACGCGGCGCGCTCGGCCTGGGTTGGTTCGGGCGGCACGCGGGCCCAGGCGTGTTTGGTGGAGCACACCGCCCCCCCTGCGGCCTCATCGGGCTGCTCGTATTCGATATCAATCACTGTAGTCATGGCAGGGTTCCATAGCATTGCAAAGTGGCAGCCGCACTTCAAACAGGCACGCACGAGGCCAGCGGACGCCGCGCAAGGGCCGCCCCGCCGCGCAGCGGCTCAGGCGAGTGGTCACTGAACTTCCTGCAGGCGCATGGAGAAATCGGTGGCCTTCACGTCTTTCGTCAGCGTGCCGATGGAAATGCGGTCCACGCCGGTTTCGGCCAACTCGCGCAGGCCATCGAGCGTCACGCCACCCGAAATTTCGAGAATGGCCCGGCCTGCGTTGATGCGCACGGCTTCGCGCAGCATGGGCAGGGGCATGTTATCCAGCAGCACCATCTTGGCGCCGGCATCCAGCGCCTCGGCCAACTGTTCGAGCGTTTCCACTTCAATCTCAATGAACTGGGCCTGTGTAGCGACCTTCTCGGCCGCGCGCAGCACGGCCGTGACGCCACCGGCCGCGGCAATGTGGTTTTCCTTGATGAGCACCGCATCGTGCAGGCCGATGCGGTGGTTGGTGCCTCCGCCAACGCGCACGGCATACTTTTGCGCCAGGCGCAGGCCCGGAATGGTCTTGCGCGTATCCACAATGTGGGCACGGGTGCCCGCCACCACGTCCACATAGGTGCGGGTTTTGGTGGCCACGGCCGAGAGCAGTTGCAGGAAGTTGAGCGCCGTGCGCTCGGCGCTGAGCAGCGCGCGGGCGTTGCCTTCCAGCTCCAGCACCACTTGGTCGGGCGTGCAGCGCTGGCCTTCGGGCACATGCCAGGTGATCTGCACGGTGGGGTCGAGTGCGCGCAGCGCCGCCTCGGCCCACGGAGCGCCGCAGATGACGGCGGACTCGCGCGCCAGGATGCGGGCGCGGGCCCGGCGGGTGGGGTTGATCAAACCGGCCGTGAGGTCGCCGGAGCCGACGTCTTCAGCCAGGGCACGGGCCACATCAGCCTGGGCCAGAGCCCTCACATCGTTGTCATTCATGGGACGGGTCGCGGGGTGTAACACTGCTGTCATGAGCCGCGAGCATACCGGGAACGCAAAGGCCACTGCGCCAGAGTAGGCCACGGCCTCCCGCCCCGGAAACCATAAGTACGCCCATGATTGGTCGCATAGACTCGCGGCAATTTTTCTTGCCCCGGGAGCCCTCATGACAGCAACCAGCGCCGTTTCCGCGTCGCCCTACGGCACGCTGCCGCCCGCGTCCCCCATGCCCCAGCGCCGCCCCGTCAGCCTGCCGCGGCTGGCGCAGATGCGGCAGGCGGGTGAAAAGATCACCATGCTGACAGCCTACGACGCCACCTTCGCCGCCGTGGCCGATGCTGCGGGCGTGGAATGCATCTTGGTGGGTGACTCGCTGGGCATGGTGTGTCAGGGCTTGCCCAGCACCGTGGGGGTGACACTGGACACCATGGCCTACCACACGGCCAGCGTGGCGCGGGGCCTGCAGCGGGCGCAGGGCACGGCCTGGCTGATCGCCGACCTGCCCTACGGCACCTATGCCGAAAGCCGCGAGCAGGCCCTGCGCAGCGCCTGCACGCTGATGCAGGCAGGCGCCCACATGGTCAAGCTCGAAGGCGGCGGGTGGACCGTGCCCGCCGTGGAGTTCCTGGTGCAACGCGGCGTGCCGGTGTGCACGCACCTGGGGCTCACGCCCCAGACCGTTCACGCCCTTGGCGGCTACCGAGTGCAAGGCAAGGGCGAAGATGCCGCGCGCACGCTGCGCCAGCACGCCCACGAACTGCAGGACGCCGGGGCCGCCATGCTGGTGCTGGAGATGGTGCCTAGTGCGCTGGCCGCCGACATCACGGCCGAACTGCCGCACTGCCACACGATCGGCATCGGCGCAGGCAACGGCACCGCAGGCCAGGTGCTGGTGCTGCACGACATGCTGGGCATGAACCTGGGCAAGATGCCGAAGTTCGTCCGCAACTTCATGGACGGCGCGGGCAGCGTGCGTGCGGCCATGGAAACGTACGTGCAAGCCGTCAAGCATGGACACTTTCCCGACAACGCCGTGCATGCTTGGTAGCCCTCGGCAGCCCTTCACGCGCTGCGCGCACCGAACTCCCGTTCGCCTTCCCTTCCGATTCCGATGCTCATCGCCCACACCATCGCCGAGCTGCGCCAGGCCCTGGCCCCGCACCGCCACCCCGCCTTTGTACCCACCATGGGCAACCTGCACGCCGGGCACATTGCCCTGGTGCACCAGGCCAAGCCACTGGGCGACGTCACGGTAGCCAGCATTTTTGTGAACCGCCTGCAATTCCTGCCGCACGAGGACTTTGACAGCTACCCCCGTACCTGGGACGCGGACTGTGCGCAGTTGCGGGCGGCAGGCTGCGACGTGCTGTTCGCCCCCCGCGAAAAAGACCTGTACCCGCAGCCCCAGACCTTCAAGGTGCACCCCGACCCGGCCCTCGCGGACATCCTGGAAGGCCACTACCGCCCCGGATTTTTCGTGGGTGTGAGCACCGTGGTGATGAAGCTGTTTGCCTGCGTGCTGGGCACCACCGGCGGCACCGCTGTGTTTGGCAAGAAGGACTATCAGCAACTCATGGTCATCCGCCAGATGGTGCAGCAATTCGCCTTGCCCATCGACATCGTGGCAGGCGAGACGCGCCGCGCAGTGGATGGGCTTGCGCTGAGTTCACGCAACGGCTATCTCAGCTCGCAAGAACGGCAGGAGGCGGTGGCGCTGCCGCAGGCCCTGCAGCAGCTCGCGGGGCGGTGGGCCACCAGCGCGCCCCACGAACGCGATGCCCTGGAGGCGCTCGCGATGGAAGCGCTTCGCGCGCGGGGCTGGCAGCCGGACTACCTGACCGTGCGCCGCCGCAGCGACCTGCAGCCCCCCACGGCGCAGGACCAGCCCGGCGCACTGGTCGTGCTCGGAGCTGCACGCCTGGGCACCACCCGGCTCATCGACAATCTCGAGTTCTAATGCTACTGATTTAGTAGCTGCCTGCGCTTGTTCCATCAGCGCGGGGGCCGCTTTTACCTCAAAGCATCTCCGATGATGCCACCTGCGGGGACGCCCGAGGAGACTGGGCCTGCACCAGATCGTGCACGAACCTCAGCTTGACCATGGCCCCAGAAGACAGCGCAAAGGGGTAAGCATCATGCTGACCCAGGCTCCGGTTCAGGCTGTTGAGCATCAAGGTCAGCGGAACCCACTGGCGCACCATGTCCTGGAACGCAGGGCGAGGTTCGGCAAACGGATCAGTGACGTGGTGACGCAGGGCTGCATGGGGGTCAGGGACGGTGACGCCCGTCTCGTAGCTGGCTGCCGTCTCCAGCAAGTCGATCATGTGCAGGTAATGGGCCCATGTCTCGGCCCAGTCTTCCCAGGGGTGGGCTGCGGCGTAGGCGCTCACGTGGCGTGCAGCCCAGTCGCCGAGATCATTGCGCCGCGCGTAGTGCGCGTCCAGTGCAGCGGCGTAGTCCTGGCGCTCATCGCCAAACACCTGCCGAAATGCCTCAATGCGGCCGCCATCGCGCACGAGCTGGTCCCAGTAGAAGTGACCCGACTCGTGCCGAAGGTGCCCGATGAGCGTGCGGTAAGGCTCACCCAGGGCAATGCGGCGGCGGGCCCGTTCGTCGTCGTCCGCCTCTGCCACGTTCAGGGTGATGGTGCCGCCCAGATGGCCCGTGAGGATCGTTGGGCCCCCTGGCAGGTCCGCAAGAAATTCAAACACCGGGCCGAATTTCCCCGGCAATGGCTCCAGGCCCAACCGCGCCAACGTATAGAAGAGCTGGCGCTTGGCCGCCTCGATTTGCTTCCAGCGCCGCAGATTCGCGGCGTCCGACAAATCCGGAAGCACCCGGGTCTGCCGACACGAGACGCACAGGTCGGCATAGTCATTGGCGGGGATGGCAAAGTTGCAAGCCTCGTGAGCCGTGTGGTTGTGGCACATCCGGTACAGGCGGCCTCCGTAGTGGGTGCCCCCGCGCTCTCCCATGCGGCGCCAAAGCCCTGCGCCATCCTGGGGCGCGGGAGCCAGTGCCGCCATGGTCAGCTCATCGGGCAAGAACGCCAAGGTGCTGCCGCAATGCAGGCATCGCACACTATCGAAGAACACCAGGTGACCGCAATGGTCGCAGTTGAAAACACGCATGGAGCCGAGCTTATACCTCTGGTGCGGCGGCGAGTGAAGCGGCTCGATTTTCAGCCTCCTCGCTTGCCTCGCCTCGCAACAAATGACAAAGGCTCCAGGCACTGGTCCTGGAGCCCACATCCTGCCTTCTTGCAGAGCGGCCGCGCCGCGCGCTACACGAAGGTCAAGCTGTCTGTCCGATCAGGGACGCACAACGATGCTGTTGCGGACCTCGCGCACATTCTTGGTATTGCGGGCGATGGCTTCAGCCTGGTTCTTTTCGGCCTGCGATTTCGCAAATCCCGACAGCTGGACCGTGCCGTTGAGCGTCTCCACGCTGATGGAGGTTGCCGACACCGATTTGTCTTCCGCCATCTTGGCCTTCACCGCGGTGGTGATGCTGGCATCGTCCACGTAGGCGCCCATGGTCTGCTGATTGCGCGCCACGGAGCAGCCCGTAGCGGTGACGATGGTGACGCCAGCGACGGCGGCAAAAGCGAGGGCACGTGCGTATTTCATGATGTTGTCCTTATGGAAGATAGGTTGGAAACGCGGGTGCTGGGGAGTTCAATCCGCCGGTCTGTTGCACCCTCCGTGACCGGCAAACCGTGGGTTCCAGTGTTGGGTTTGTCTGATAGTTCTTGTGCTTCCTGGTCGGCCGGGCAGTGGACTCATCGCCACGCCGCCGCGCCAGCCAGGAGCGGCTGGCTTGATCAATAGGCTGAATGATGGGGGTGATGACGGCGGCGCGACGCCATCATGAACAAGGCAGCCAGAGCAGCACCAGATGCGGCGGCGATGACCAGGGACTTGCCAGGCTGCTCGGCCACGTACTTGCTGGTGGCGTCTGCTGCTTCATGCATCTTCTGGCGTGCGCGGGCACTCGTTTCAGCGCAGTAGTCGATGCTGCGTGCGGCCAGTTCCTGGGCACGCGCGGCCAGATCGTCAATGACCGGATCCGTCTGGCTGCGCAGGGTGCGCACGCCTTCCTCGGCTTTTTCCAACGTGCTGTTGGCCGTGGCGCGGGTGGACTGGACGGCGTCTTGCGCACTTTGCAGCACGTCGTCGGCGATGTGACGGGCGCTGCTCGCAACTTTGTCGGTGGCGGTCTGGATGCTCATTGAGGGGCTCCTTGGATGCGGTGAGGTAAATACAAAAACGGTGAGGTGTTCAGGCAGCCCAGGCGGTCAGCCCTTTCGCTGCAGGCCCAGCACGAAGGTCACGATGGCCATGACCACGAACACGAAGAACAAAATCTTGGCAATGCCCACCGCCCCGGCAGCGATGCCGCCAAAGCCGAAGAGAGCCGCGATCAGTGCGATCACCAGAAAAACCACTGCGTAATGCAACATTTCTTTTCTCCTTTCAGGGGGTGTGCCGGCGGTTAAGGACGGCACAGGACTTCAGCGCCTGGAGTCCACTGTAGGAAGTTCTGATGAGGGACGATGCCGGTCCTCGGCGCGCACCCCTGTCGGCGATGCGGGGAGGGCCCTGTAGGACAAAGCCGTGATGCTTTGCCATGGCTGCCGGCGCGTCGTAGATTTCGCGCCGTGCGGACGCTTGCCGTCAGGCCTCTGCGGGCTTGGGCAGGGGCGTGTCCGCCGCACCGGGTCGCTGCTGCAGCGGCAGCACGGCCGACACGAGGGTGCCGTTGCCCGGCCGGGACGTGATGGACAACCGGCCCCCCGCGGACTCCACACGGTGCCGCATGCCCGACAGCCCGTGCGAAGTAGGCCGCACTGCGGCGGGATCGAAGCCGCTGCCGTTGTCGCGCACCTGCACCGCCACATGGGTGGGGTACCCGTGGATGGACACCAGCACCTTGGTGGCCTTGGCGTATTTGCCGATGTTGGTGAGGGCCTCTTGCACCATGCGGTACACCGTGAGTTGCGCGGCGTCGGGTAGCTGCACAGACTCCAGGCTGGTCTCGATCTCGATGCCGGCGCGTTCCGCATATTCGCGCGTGAGGATCTCGATGGCTGCCGTCAACCCGAGGTTGGACAGCGACGAAGGCCGCAGGTCTTCGATGATGCGGCGCTTGAGCGCAATGCCGCTGTTGAGCGTGTCGGTGAGGTGCTTGAGCCGCTCGCCCACTTCTGGCGTGGCGGCGGTGTCGATCCGCGATTTGAGCCGCGCCACGTCCAGCTTGGCAGCCGTCAACAAGGCGCCCAGTTCGTCATGGAGCTCGCGCGCGAGGTGGCCCCGCTCTTCCTCCCGCACCTGCTGCAGGTGGTTCGCCAGTTCAGAGAGGGTGGCTGTGCGCAGCTTCACCAGACTCTCCAGACGGTCACGCTCACGCTCTAGCAATGCCTGCTCGCGCAGGTTGACCGACTGGAGCGCCTGTGCCTGGCGCAGGTACATGTAGAACGCGAGCAAGCCGATGGCCGTCACCGTGGCAATGCCAATGCGCGAAAGCATGAGCGACTGCTCAATCTGTTCGCGCCCCAGCCGCACATGTTCGTCGCTGCGAGCAATCAGTTCGTGTGCATGTTTGCGGATGCCCTCCATGTGCTCCTTGCCCACGTCGGTGTGCAAGATGAACTTCCACGCATCTTCGTTGCCCTGGCGGCGCAGACGCAGGCTGAGCTCCATCTCCGCCAGCTTGCGCGATATCTGCCGCGACAGCAGCGCGAATTCCTGCATGTCCTCTGGCGAGTTCATGAACAGGTTCCGCAATCCGTCCAGATTGGTCTGCACACTCGCCACGGCCTTGTCGTAGGGTTCAAGGTAGGTCTCGTTGCCCGTGAGCAGATAGCCGCGCTGGCCTGTTTCAGCGTCCAGCATGCTCTGCAGCAAGAGATTGACGGCCTTGCGCGTGTTCTGCCCGTGGGTCATTTGCTCCACGGCATCCTGGGAACGCATGTGCCCTGTCTCGTTGATACCCACCAGTACCATCGCAGCCAGCAAGGCCATTGGCAGGCTCAGCGCCATCTTGCGAACTTTGGGCAGCCAGATGCGGGTGTTTTCTTTAAGGCTCATACGCGGTATTCTGGATAATGTGTAAGCCCTACAAGCACCGCCCTGCACCCAGGGTCGGCTGCCCGAGAACCTTTCCAACCAATCACCATCAGGCGCGGCACTCCCGCCCTGCGAAAGAAAGTTCGATGATCAAAATTGGCATTGTGGATGACCACGCGATTGTTCGCTCCGGCTTGCGACAGTTCCTCTCCGAGCATGTGGACCTGCGGGTCGAGGGCGAGGCTGCCAACGGCCGCGAAGCGATCGACCTCGTGCGCAACAAAGAGATTGACGTCCTTCTCATGGACCTGTCGATGCCCGGCCAGAGCGGGCTCGACGCACTGGCCATGCTGCGTGCAAAGGCGCCCGACATGGGCATCCTGATCCTGAGCGGCTACCCGGAAGAGCACTACGCCATCAACCTGATCCGGCAAGGCGCCAGCGGCTACCTCAACAAGGAATGCGAACCTTCCGAGATCGTGGAGGCCATTCGCACCATTGCGCTGGGTCGACGCTACCTCACGCCTGCCGTGGCCGAACTGCTGGCCCAGCAACTCAACCGCAAGGACGACGCGCCGCCCCACGAACAACTCTCGGAACGCGAGTTCCAGGTGTTCCTCAAGCTGGCCAAGGGCGAAACGGCGGGCGATATTGCCAAGGCCCTGTCGCTGAGCGTGAAGACGGTGAGCACCTACCGCACGCGGTTGATGGAGAAGATGAGCCTCTCGTCCAATAGCGACCTGACCTACTACGCTCTCAAGAACCGGTTGATCGACGGAACTGCGGCCGCTGCCCGGTGCGCACCGGGCACGGTCAGCATGCGAGCCACGTTGGCACGGCGGTGGATGCCTCAGCCGCGCCAACACGGCTTGCCGCAGCGCGCAAGGCAGCCCGCGCGGAAGCGGTGACCCGCCGACAGAAGAGATTTCAACAGTCACCGCGGTAACGGGGGCTTGGCGCCGCCGCTGGCTGATGACCTCAGGCGGCTTGCCCTGAAGCGGGCATGGGTGGATTGAAGTCCAGGCCCACCGGGGTGCTGTGCTGGATGCAGTAGTCCACCAACGCGTCGATTTCATTGGATTTGTCAAACACTGCATCGACACCCAACTGCGCACAACGCATGCGCACATCCGGCGTGGCGTAGTTGCTGAGCACCACCATTTTTTGGCCGGGCTTGCGGTCGCGACATGCGGCCAGAACACCCAGTCCACTGCCCTGGCGCAAAAAGAGATCCACGATGGCCAAGTCCCACTCGCCGCGGTGCGCGGCGAGCCAGCTCTTGCCTTCGTCTTCCGTTTCCGCCACCCCGACTGCCTCTACGGACGCAAGTTCTTCGAGAGTCCCGATGAGGTTCTCGCGAATGGTCGCGTTGTCTTCAACAATGTAGGTGCGGAGTTTCACGGGTGAATCCAAGGTGCGACCGGTGCACAGTTGCGCTGATCGAAGTTCCAATGTAGATGCACGAACATCGCAATTCTGCCAGCCGCCGCACGCGGCGCTCGTAGGCGTTTTCCTACCCCGCCACACCCTTGCTGGTTCACCCCATTCGAGGAATCGGTACAGACCGGCGCGGCGGATTCCAGGGGCTACGCGTGAGCCGCTGCGTTTGCAAGTCCCTCGGTCCCGCACACCGCGCAGTGGGAAGCACGCTGAAGCTGGAGCGAGCTGAACTCCATGGACCGGCCATCCAGCATCAGCAGGCGCCCCGCCAGGGAGGTGCCCACGCCCGCCACAAGCTTGAGCGCTTCGGTCGCCTGCAGAGCCCCCACCACGCCGACCAGTGGCGCGAAAACGCCCATCGTGGAACAACGCACCTCCTCGAACTCGGCCTGGGGCGGAAAGATGCAGGCGTAGCAGGGCGAGAGCGCATCGCGCGGGTCCACCACCGTGATTTGCGCGTCGAAGCGGATGACCGCTCCGGCCACCAGCGGCTTGCCGTGGCGCACGCATGCCGCGTTGACGGCATGGCGGGTGACGTAGTTGTCGCTGCAGTCCAGGACAATGCTGGCCTCGCGCACCAGGCCATCGAGCCCGGCAGCATCCGCGCGTGCCTGCAGCGCGGTCACCCGCACTTCGGGGTTGATGGCGCTCATCGCCACGGCCGCAGAGGCTACCTTGGGCTGACCCACCCTTGCCGTGGTGTGTGCGATCTGCCGCTGGAGGTTGGTCAGATCGACCACGTCATCGTCCACAAGGGTGATGTGCCCCACGCCGGCCGAAGCGAGGTACAGCGCTGCCGGGGAGCCCAGGCCGCCGGCGCCGATGATGAGCGCGTGGGCAGCCAGCACTTTTTCCTGCGCTTCGATGCCCATTTCATCCAGCAGGATGTGGCGGGAGTATCGGAGGAGCTGGTCGTCGGTCATGAGGCAATCTTCAGGGGGCCGGGAGGGCCAATGAAAAAGCCGGATTCCGCGGGAATCCGGCTTTGGGCTTCAGAAAAGAAGCTTCAATTTTCCTTCTTTTCTTCCTTGCGCTCCGTCTGCGTCTTGCTGACCAGGACAGAACGGCCCTTGAGCTGGTTGAGCGCCTGCACGAGCTGGAAGTCCTTGTCGCTGCCGAACTCGGGCACCTTGCGGTCAGCCGCGGGTTTCTTGGCCTCTTCTTCCATGCGCTTGCGGGCGTCCTCACGGGCCTTTTCGCGGGCTTCGTCCTTCTTTTCCTCGCCCTGGCCGCTGCCCAGGTGCTTGTCCAGATCAGCCTCGCGCATGCGCAGCGCTGCAAAGAGGTTGCCTTCTTCGGACTCGTCGACCATCACGTCGGGCACGATGCCCTTGGCCTGGATCGATTTGCCGCTCGGGGTGTAGTAACGCGCAGTGGTCAGCTTGATGCCGGTGTCCGGTCCCAGGGGGCGCACGGTCTGCACCGAGCCCTTGCCAAAAGTCTGGCTGCCCATGATGGTGGCGCGCTTGTGGTCTTGCAGCGCACCCGCCACGATTTCGCTGGCCGAGGCCGAGCCTTCATTGACCAGCACCACCAGCGGCACCGTTTTGAGCGCTGCGGGCAGGCGCTTGAGCGGATCACCTCCGCCGCGGCGCTGGTAGTAGTCGGGCGAGGCCTTGTAGGTGGCCTTGCTGTCGGCCAGCTGGCCGTTGGTGGAAACCACGGTCACGTTCTCGGGCAAAAACGCCGCAGAGATCGCCACGGCGGCATCCAGCAGCCCGCCCGGGTCGTTGCGCAGGTCCAGCACCAGTCCCTTGAGGTTGGGCTCCTGCTTGTAGACCTCTTCGACCTTGCGCACGAAGTCATCCACCGTGCGCTCCTGGAACTGCGACAGGCGGATCCAGGCGTAGCCCGGCTCCACCACCTTGCCCTTGACGGACTGGGTCTTGATTTCCTCGCGCGTAATGGTGACGGGGAACGAGCGGTTTTCGTCCTTGCGGAAGATGGTGAGCACGACCTTGGTGTTGGGCTCGCCCCGCATGCGCTTGACCGCGTCGTTGAGCGTCAGCCCCTTGACGGCTGTCTCGTCAATCTTGGTGATCAGGTCGTTGGTCTTGAGGCCGGCGCGGAAGGCGGGCGAGCCTTCAATGGGGGACACCACCTTGATCAGGCCGTCTTCCTGGGTGATTTCGATCCCCACGCCCACAAAACGGCCCGAGGTGCCTTCGCGAAATTCCTTGAAGGACTTCTTGTCGAAGTACTGGGAGTGGGGGTCCAGGCTCGCGACCATGCCGGAGATGGCGTCGGTGATGAGCTTCTTGTCATCCACCGGCTCGACGTAATCGGTCTTGACCAGGCCGAACACCGCCGACAGCTGCTGGATTTCTTCCAGGGGCAGCGGCGTCATGGCCCCGCGCGCCACGGTCTGCAGCGACACGGTGGTGAGCGCACCCGCCACCACCCCGACGGACACCCAACCCGCGATTTTCAGTTTCTGGCCCATACAACTACCTTTTCCCGCTTCGAAATCAATATACACCTTGGAAGGGCCTGGCCCGCTGCGGTTCCGCGCGGACGCTGGTTTTGGCAGCGGAATATGGCGGGGTTTTCCCGCCTTTACGCGGGCTTTACGCTTTGCCCTGCGAAGCCACAGCGGCGGCGGCCTTCGCAGCCGCCTCCGCATCGCCCAGATAGTAGTGGCGGATGGGCTTGAGCTCGGCGTCGAGTTCGTATACCAGCGGGATTCCGTTGGGAATGTTCAGGCCCACGATGTCCGACTCGGAAATGTTGTCCAGGTACTTCACCAGGGCCCGGATGGAGTTGCCGTGCGCCGCCACCACAACGCGCTTGCCAGAGCGGATGGCCGGCGCCATGGCGTCGTTCCAGAACGGCAGCACGCGGGCTACGGTGTCTTTCAGACATTCGGTCAGCGGCACGCTGCCTTCGGCCAGGCCAGCGTAGCGGCGGTCGCTGCGCTCGCTGCGGGGGTCGGCGGCCTCCAGGGCGGGCGGCGGCGTGTCATAGCTGCGGCGCCACACCAGCACCTGCTCGTCGCCGTACTGCTTGGCCATGTCGGCCTTGTTCAGACCCTGCAGGGCACCGTAGTGGCGCTCGTTCAGTCGCCAGTCCTTGACCACCGGCAGCCAAGTGCAGTCCATCTCATCCAGGGCGTACCACAGGGTGTGGATGGCGCGCTTGAGCACGCTGGTGAAGGCCAGGTCGAACTCGTAGCCTTCCGCCTTGAGCAGCTTGCCGGCGGACATGGCCTGGGAAACCCCTGTGGGCGTGAGATCCACGTCGGTCCAGCCGGTAAAACGGTTTTCAAGGTTCCAGGTGGATTCGCCGTGGCGGATCAAAACGAGCTTGTACATGGTTTCCCCAGGAAAGGCGGGTCTAAGAAAAGCGAAAAGCGGGCCAAAACCCAGCATTCTAGAATTACGGGGTTCGCCAACCCAAGGAATCTTTGTGAAATTCATTATCGACAACTGGTATCTGATCTTCGTTGCACTGGCCTCCGGCAGCATGTTGCTGTGGCCGGCGCTCAAGAGCGCCAGTGGCGGTTCGCTGACGCCGGCACGCGCCGTGCAGCTCATCAACCGCGAGAAGGCCGTGGTCATCGACGTCTGCGAAACCGAGGAATACGCTGCCGGCCACGTGGGCGGTGCCAAGAACGTGCCGCTGGGCCAGCTCGAAGAGCGCCTGCCCGCCGTGGTCAAGAACAAGGCCCTGCCCGTGGTGCTCGTGTGCGCCAGCGGCGCGCGCTCCAACCGGGCCGTGGCGATTGCCAAGAAGCTGGGCTATGAGAACGCCCAGTCCCTGGCCGGCGGCCTCAAGGCCTGGCGCGAAGCCAGCCTGCCCGTGGAAAAGAACTGATCCGCCCCCAGTTATTCCATCAGCGCTAGTCTTGCCATTGGTTTTAGCCCCACCGGAAGAAAAGGAAGGATCGCCATGCAACCCGTGAAGATGTACACCACCGCCGTCTGCCCCTACTGCATCCGGGCCAAGCAGATCCTCAAGTCCAAGGGTGTGGAGCAGATCGAGGAGATCCGCATCGACATGGACCCGGCCGCGCGCGCGCACATGATGGAGATCACCGGACGCCGCACAGTGCCGCAGATCTACATCGGCGACACGCACGTGGGCGGCCACGACGATCTGGTGGCGCTGGACGGCCGCGGCGAGCTGATGCCCCTGCTAGGCGCCTGACCCCTGCCCCGGGCGCTGCATAATGCAGCCCCATGTGCCCGCTGCGGGAGCTGATCCCCGGCGGGTTTCGTTTTGCCAAAAACTCGTTTGCAAAAGAGACTTCACCATGGCCGATCAAGCAACTCCCGTCTTCCAGATCCAGCGCGTCTACCTCAAGGACATGTCGCTGGAGCAGCCCAACTCCCCCGCCATCCTGCTTGAGCAAGAGCAGCCCAACGTAGACATCCAGCTGGGCGTGGAAGCCACGCCCGTGGCCGAAGGCATCTTTGAAGTGGCGGTGACGGCCACGGTGCAGACCAAGATCAAGGACAAGACGGTGTTCTTGGTGGAAGCCAAGCAGGCCGGCATTTTTGAGATCCGCAACGTGCCCGAAGACCAGATGGGCCCGATCATGGGCATCGCCTGCCCGCAGATCGTGTACCCCTACCTGCGTGGCAACGTGGCCGATTTGATCAACCGCGCAGGCTTCCCTCCCGTGCACCTGGCTGAAATCAACTTCCAGGGCATGTACGAGCAGCAGCAAGCCCAGGCCGCTGGCCAGGCTTCGCCGATCGTCACGCAGTAAGAAGCGTGCTCCCCCTGAGGCGCTTCGCGCCTTCCCCCTCTCTCGTCGCGCTGCGCGCTCGGGTGGGGGACGCAGCCAGCGGCCTGGCGAAGCCAGTTCCGCGGCTACCCCGACTGGGCCGCGCTGGTTCCAGCGGCAGTTCTCAGGTCGCAGCGCAGGGTCTGATAACTTCAACGTCTTTTTGGGCTCCAGCGCTTATCTAGCAAGCGCAAGCAGCTATGAAAATCATAGTATTGGGTGCCGGCGCCTGGGGTTCGGCGCTCGCCATGAGTGCTGCCCAGCACCCGGCCGGGCATGCGGTCACGCTGTGGGCGCGCGATGCGGGCCAGGCACAGGCCATGCGCGCGGCGCGCCAGAATGCGCGGTACCTGCCGGGCATCGACTTCCCCCCCTCTCTCACCGTGGCGGATGGCCACTTTGGCGCCCTGCTGCCGGGCGCCGACCTGGTGATCGTGGCCACGCCCATGGCGGCGCTGCGTGGCATGCTGCAGGCGCTGGCGGGCTGCGCTGCGCCGGTGGCGTGGCTGTGCAAGGGGTTCGAGGCGGTGCCGCCCGGTGCCGATACAGCATCTTTTGGGCTGCTGGCGCATGAGGTGCAAGCGCAGGTAGCTCCCGATTTGATAGCAGGCGTATTCAGCGGCCCGAGCTTTGCCCAAGAGGTGGCCCTGGCGCAACCCACGGCGCTGGTGGCGGCCAGCGTCCATGCCGCCGTGCGCGATGCGCTGGTCCACGCCTTTCACAGCCCGAGCGTGCGGGTGTACGCCAACGAGGACATCGTGGGCGTGGAAGTGGGCGGCGCGGTGAAGAACGTGCTGGCCATCGCCACCGGCCTGTGCGACGGGCTCTCGCTGGGCCTCAATGCGCGCGCGGCGCTCATCACGCGGGGCCTGGCCGAAATGACGCGGCTGGGGCTGGCACTGGGAGCGCGGCCCGACACCTTCATGGGGCTGTCGGGCCTGGGCGACCTGGTGCTCACGGCCACGGGCGACCTGTCACGCAACCGGCGCGTGGGCATGCTGCTGGCGCAGGGCCGCAGCCTGGCACAGGCCGTTGAGTCGCTGGGGCATGTGGCCGAAGGCGTCTACAGCGCGCGCACCGTGGTGCAGCGTGCGCAGCTGCTGGGCGTGGACATGCCCATTGCTGAGGCCGTGGTGGCCTTGCTGGATGGCCGCCTGCGTCCCGCGGAGGCCGTGGCACAGCTGATGGGTCGCGGCCCCCGGGTCGAGGCCTGAGCCCTTCTTCCACACAAGAAAAAGCCGCAGGGCACCCTTCAATCAGGTGCCATGCGGCTTTCGTTCTTTACGGGATGCCTGCTCGACAGGCCCGGTGTTCAGAACACGCCAAACAGCATGAGCAGCAGCACAACCGACAGAGGGACGCCGAGCAGCCAAGCGATGATGGGCATGGTGATCTCCTTGTAGAAGGGGTAAAGGTTGATGAGGTGATGTCACCTTATCGTCGCCCCCTGCCCCTGCTTGTGCGCCATCGCTGCCCCTGCGCGTAGTCCCGTGCCTACCCCCCTGCCCGCGGCCTGAGCAGCCCCTTAGAACGTGTTTGCGATCTCGCAGGGGTCGCGTGAGAGCGCCATCGTGATGGACGTGGATGCTTCGGGTGTGCCGCATGGGCTCGTGCCCATGCAAGCAGCCGGGGCGTCAAAGCTCCGAGTTCATCAGCCCGAATTCACTCCAACCCCTCGGGCAGTGGTCTTTGCGGGCGGTCTGTGGCGTTGCGGCGTTTGCCAATAGCCGAGCTATTGGCTGCGTACCGCGCCTTGCACACCATCCCGCAAAGACCGCTGCGCGACCCCTGGGAGACCGTGGACGGACTCCTACAGGCCGACTTCGAGCGCCAGCAGTTCTTCCACCGTCTGGCGGCGGCGGATGAGGCGCGCTTGCCCGCCGTCCACCAGCACTTCGGCAATCAGCGGACGCGTGTTGTAGTTCGAGGACATGCTGGCGCCATAGGCCCCCGTGTCATGGATCACCAGCAGATCGCCCACCTGCGCGGCGGGCAGCTCACGCGGCAGCACCACGCCGCCGTCGCCCTGCGTGAACACATCCCCGGATTCGCACAGCGGCCCGGCCACCACGGTGGGCTGCGGCGCCGCGGCGGATCCATCGCGGCGCAGCACGCTCATGGCGTGGTAGCTGCCGTACATCGACGGACGCATGAGCTCGTTGAAGCCGGTATCGACCAGCACGAAGTGGTTGCTGCCCGCGTCCTTGGTGGCGCGCACCTGGCCCAGCAGCACGCCGGATTCCGCTACCAGGAAGCGGCCGGGCTCGATCTCCAGCCCGAGCTTGTGGCCCACGATGGCCTCGGCCTGCTGGCGCGCGGCATCCCAGAGGCCATGGTAGTGCTGCGTATCGACCACCGGGTCGCCGCTGCGATAGGGGATGGACAGACCACCGCCCGCCGAGATGGCGTGCAGGTCATGCCCCGCCGCGTGCGCCGTGCGCACCAGGTTGACCATGGCACCGCACACTTCCTGCAGGTGGCTGTAATCCACGCCCGAGCCGATGTGCATGTGCAGGCCCACCAGCTTCAGGCCATGCTGCTGAATGGCAGCCAGCGCCGCAGGCAGGTCGGTATGCCAGATGCCGTGCTTGCTGTGCTCGCCACCCGTGTTGGTCTTGTTGCTGTGGCCGTGGCCAAAGCCGGGGTTGATGCGCAGCCACACCGCATGGCCGGGGGAGCGCGCCCCCAGCTGGTGCAGCATGTCGATGGAACCGGCGTTGACGGGCACGCCGTGCTCCACCACGCAGTCGAGCGTGGCCGCGTCGAACAGGTCGGCGGTGAACACGATCTCCGAAGGCTCGCCCCCGGCCACGTAGCCCGCCGCCAGCGCGCGCAGGATTTCGCCGCGCGAGACCGCATCCACCTTCACGCCCTGCTCGCGCATGAGCTTCAGGATGTGAATGTTGGAGCAGGCCTTTTGCGCAAAGCGGATGGTCTCGAAGTTGGACACCTGCGCAATGCGCTGGCGGATGGTGGCCGCGTCGTATACCCACAGCGGGGTGCCGAACTGGTCGGCCAGCTCCCAGAGCTGGGCGGCGGAGAAGGGGTTGGACATGTAGGGCTCCGGAAGGCAGGAAAGCGGATGGAAGCCGTGATGATGCCGCCGCCTGATTATTTGGTCGAATGCTTTGATATTCGCCATCCATTCACTTTCGATATGCTTCGCGCATGACTGGCACGACCGACTTCCCCCTGGCCCACCGCATCACCCACCGGCACATTGAGGTCTTCCGCGCGGTGATGACCGCTGGCAGCGCCACCGGCGCGGCCGACCTGCTGCACAGCTCACAGCCCACGGTGAGCCGCGAGCTGGCCCGGCTGGAGTCGCTGCTGGGTTATGCCTTGTTCGAACGCGTGCAAGGCCGCCTGCGCGCCAACGCGCGGGCGCTGGCCCTGTGGGACGAGGTGCAGCGCTCGTGGCAAGGCCTGGAGCGCGTGGTGGACCGCGCCGTGGCGCTGGGCCGCTCCGACGCCGTGCAGTTGGCCGTGCTGTGCCTGCCCGCGCTGGCACACGCGCTGCTGCCCGGTGCGGCGGCGCGGCTGATGCAGGTGCAGCCGCATGCGCGCCTCTCCGTCACGCCCCAGGAATCGCCGTTGCTGGAGGAATGGATGAGCGCCCAGCGCTTTGACCTGGGCCTGAGCGAACAGACCACCGCCCCACCCGGCACCCGGGCTGAAGTGCTGCTCACCCTGGATGAAGTGGCCGTGCTGCCCACCACCCATGCGCTGGCCAGCCAACCCGTGCTGCAGCTGGCGGATTTCGCCGGTCAGCCCTTCGTGAGCCTGTCGGCCGATGACCCCTATCGCCGCCTTATCGACGCGCGGTTTGCAGAAGCCGACGTTCCGCGCACGCTGCGCATGGAAACCCACAGCGCGGCGGCCGTCTGCGCCATGGTGGAACACGGCCTGGGCCTGGCCATCGTCAACCCGTTGACAGCCCTGACCGCTGCGGCCAGCGGCCGGCTGGCCCTGCGGCGGCTGGCATTTTCGATTCCGTTCAGCGTGTCGGCCTTGCTGCCGCTGTACCGCCCGCCGCTGCCCGAGGTGGCGCCCATGCTGGACGCCCTGCGGGCCGAAGCCGCGGATGTGGCCCGGCGCCTTGAAGACTTGGCCTGAATCCGGGAAATCCTGCGGCCGGCATACTCGCATCCTGCCGCCGCGTGAGGATGCTACGGATTAAATAGCTGCCGGCGCTTGCATGACGGGCGCCAGGAGCCTTTTCTTGCCTCAACCATCAGGGCGGCGTCAGGCTGCGCACCTTTTCGGCCAGCCGGTCCTGCACCGAAGGCGACACAAACTTGTCGACCTCGCCCCCCAGCACGGCGATCTCGCGAACGAAGGTGCTACTGATGAACTGGTACTTGTCGCTGGGCGTGAGGAACACCGTCTCCACCTGCGGCATCAGGCTGCGGTTCATGCCGGCGAGCTGGAATTCGTAGTCGAAGTCGGTCACGGCGCGCAGGCCGCGCACCATGGCCTTGCCGCCGCGCTCCACCACAAAGTCGCGCAGCAGGCCCGAGAACGGCTCGACCTGCACCTGGGGGTACATCTTGACGGCCTCACGGACCATCTCAATGCGCTCTTCCAGCGTGAACAGCGTCTTCTTGTGGTGGCCGGCGGCCACCGCGACGATCACGCGCTCAAACAGCTGCGTGGCCCTGCGCACCACGTCTTCATGACCCAGCGTGATGGGGTCGAAAGTTCCGGGGTACACGGCGAGCACGTTCTGGGCCATGGCTGGTTGTCTCCTGTCTGGCGGAATGGCGGTAGCCCGGGCGTGGCCGGGCTTGCCCCGGGGCCTGCCGGGCCGCGTGCGCGCATTATGCAGTGCAGTGCAACATGAACGCCGCGCCTGCGTGAAAGGCGGGTGATCCTCCAGGCCAGCACACGCATCCGCCGGAGTGCGTCGCCCACCTCATCCATGTGAACGATGCCGGGTCCGTCAAGCCGCCCTACGATGCGCTGCCGCATCGCCACCGCCACCGGCGCCTTTGCCAGTGCTTTAGTTCGTGATCCCCACCTCCTCCACCGACGCGCTCTTTGAGACCGCGCATTGCCTCAACTGCCAGGCTGTGCTCTCCGGGCCTTTTTGCGCCCATTGCGGCCAGAAGAAGGCCGCCCGCATCGGCGGCCGCACCGTCCGCAAGGAGGCATGGGAGCGGTTTCGCTGGTTCGAATGGACCACCCTGCGCGGCGCGCTGCGCGTGCTCCTGCAGCCCGGCACCATGGCGCGAGAGTACGTGCTTGGCCGCCGCAAGGACCACCCTCATCCCTTGACCCTGCTGTGCCTGGCCATCGGGCTGCTGCTCATCGTGCTGGGGCACACCGATTACCTGCGCCCCACCCTGCCCAGCGAGGAGGCACAGCGCATGTACGCGCTGGTCACCGCGTATTCGAAATGGTCTTTCTCGCTGGGCGCCGTGGCAGCGCTGGCCAGCATGTGGATCGTGTTCAGGCGCCGGGGCTACAACGCGGCCGAGTTGCTGGCGCTGGCGCTGTATTGCCAGGCGATGTTCATCGCGCTGCAGATGCTCAACCAGCTGCCGCTGGTGCTGGCAGGCACGCCGGCGCTTCTCCAGTGGCACAAGGCCTGGTCGCCCTGGTACATGACGGCGCTGCAGACCGCCATGCTCATGGTGGCGCTGCGCCAGTTCTTCCAGGTGGATCTGCCGCAGGAAGGCTGGCGCCTGCTGGTGGCGGGGGGCCTGTTCGCCGCACTCAAGTGGCAGGCCACGCACTGGTATGCCCGCGGCGTGGTGGAACTGGTGCTCTGGCAGATGGGCCGATAGGCTTGCATCGCACCCGTTGCCGCTGCCGCTGCCGCTGCCGTTGCCGTTGCCGTTGCCGTTGCCACGCTGGAAAGCGTGAACAATTTCATGGAAAGCCAGCCTCGCAAGGCCCCATCGTTCACCTGAATGATGCCGCCCCCAAGGCAAGCCACCTACCATCCGGCGCAGTTCAACCGACACACCAAGGAGCGACGATTGACGGGTGAGGAACTGCTCACGCAGGAGCTGGGGATTGCCGGCTTGCACACGCTCATGGCCGAAAGCCTGGAGGCTCTGGGCGAGCCCGGCATGGTGGAGCGCCTGCTGCACCGCCTGGGCCTGGCGCTGGGCAGCCACAAGGTGGTGCTGTTCTGCCCGCTGCCCGGCTCCGACGACCCGCTGGCCGCTTACCAATGGGGCATGCCCGATGACTTCCTGGCGCGCTATGCGAACCTGATCCAGGGCAGCGACGCCTGGAGCGAGGCCCTGGAGCGGCAGCAGCCCCAGGCGCTGGCCCGCGGTGGATCGCTGAGCCAGCAGTTGGTGGGAACCCAGGCGCTGCGGCGCGGCGCGTTCTACGCCGACTACCTGAAACCGCTGGGCATCGACGCCATGGTCAACAGCATCGTGGAGGCGTCGCCGGAAACCGGCATGCATGTGCTGGCGATGTACAACGACCTGGGCCAGAGCGAGTTCACTCCCGAGCAGTTCGCGCGGCTGCGCGCCGCGACGCCGTGGGTGCGCAGCCTCATGCGAGCGCAGCGCCGCCTGCAGCACGCCCAGCGCCACAGCCAGGCGCTGGAACGCACGTTGGACCAGCTGCCGCTGGGGCTGATGCACGTGAACCGGCGCGGCGAGGTGCGCTACCTGAACGAGCACGCCCGCGCCTGGCTGGGCGTGGAAGACGAATGCCGCATCCTGCTGCGCCACGCCACACTCTGGCAGGCGCGCCAGCCGCTGCAGCTGGCGCAGATCCATCCCGGGCTGGCACCGCTGCTTGCCGCCTGCCTGAGCACCCAGTCGCCGGTATCGGCCCGGCTGCAAACGCCGCAGGACGCCTCGCCGACAGCACCGGCGGCGCCGGGCGGAACGCTGGTGGCGCTGGCCGCTCCGCTACGCAACGGCCCGGGGCCTGTCGCCGAGCCGCTGGCCCAATTCATCCTGGTACCCGAAACGCCACCCCACCCGGGCGCCACGGTATCGGTATGCAGCGCGCTCTATGGGCTCACGGCCGCCGAGGCGGCCCTGCTGCCGCTGCTGTTGCAGGGCATGACGCCACGCGAGATGGCCGACAACCGGCACGTGAAGATGCCTACCGTGCGCTCCCAGCTGGCCAGCCTGTACGCCAAGACGGGCACGCGGGGCCAGGCCGAACTGGCTCAGCGGGTGCTGCGCGTAGCGGCGCTGGTGACTGTATGAGACGCCCCCCTGAGACGCCTGGGGCGTGCCCGTATCGACGCCCCTGGGCGATGCACGGCGCAGCAGCCGCTGAATTCACCAATCCAACCTGAGGAACCTGCACCCATGAAACACCGCAATGTTCGCCCTGTCGCCTTCGCCTGCGCCACCATGCTGGGCTTGGCCGTGGGCGGCTTGGCCATGGCCCAAAAGACGGCTGCCGTGGCCAAGCCCAGCAAGGCCCAGCTGGTGGCTGAGCTGGCCGCCACGCTGCAGGCTTGCTCGTACGACGGCAGCCCGCTGGCGTTTTCGCCGCCCGACCTGTCCAAGGGCGGGGGCAGCGGCAAGCAGGTGGTGGCCGAGATCATGAAATACACCGGCCTGCCCGCCAACTTTGTGGTGGTGGAGGGCAAGGTGCCCAACGCGGCCGCCGTGATCATGCAGGGCCCCGACCAGGTGCCGCGCCGCGTGATTGCCTACAACCCCGCCTTCATGGGCCAGGTGATCGAGGCCACCAAATCGAACAACTGGGCGCCCGTGAGCATCATGGCGCACGAGATCGGGCACCACCTCTCGGGCCACACCATCGTGCCCGGAGGCAGCCAGCCGCCCATTGAACTGGAATCCGACAAGTTCAGCGGCTTCGTGCTGTACAAGATGGGCGCGCCGCTGGCCGACGCCCAGCGCGCCATCGCCACGCTGATCCCCGAGAAGGACGGCGAAACCCACCCCGGCCGCAGAAAGCGCCTGGCCGCCATCGAAGCGGGCTGGAAGGAAGCCTGCGAGCTGCAGGGCGGCGGCGCACAGTGCAGCGGCGGCCAGCCGGTGCGGGCCACGGCGGTGGCGGCAGCGCCAGCCGCCACGCCCGCGCCAGCCCCGGCCACGCCAGTGGCCAAGGCCCCTGCTCCGTCGCCAGCGGCCCCCACTATGGCGCCTCCCGCCAAGGCGCCCGCCCTCGCCTCGGCCGCACCCGCCGAAACCCTGCCCAAGGTAGACGTGGCTGCCATTCCGTCCAAGGGAACGCAGTTCATTTACGACGAGTTCGGCATCCTGGACCCGGCCATCCGCGCCCAGTTTGAAAAGCAGATGTACGAACACGCGCAGGCCACGGGTGTGGAGATCGTCACCCTGCTGGTGAAAGACCTGGACGGCCAAAGCGCTGAAGACTACGCCCACGCCATGATGCGCCAGCTGCGCGTGGGCAAGCTGGACGTGGGCAACGGGGCCGTGCTGGTGGTGGCGCCCGAGCAGAACCAGGCTGCCGCCGTGCTGGGCGCTGGCGTCGCGCTGGAGATGGGCAGCCATGACAAGGCCGAGCAGCTCAAGCGCTGGATGACCACCGCCTGGCCACTGTGCAAGAAGAAGAATGCCTGCGGCAACTGGACGGAAAACCTGATGCTGGCGGCCGACCACATCCGCCGCGATACCCGCCACGGCGACTGGACCATCGCCTACCAGTCGCTGGGCGACATCCAGAAGGCCGACGCGGCTGAGAACGGCAAGGTCACCAACCCCAAGAACAGCAAGGTGTGGCGCAAGATCGTGCGGCTGTCGGGCACGGTCGAAAGCATCAACCCACCTACCGGCAACAAGGCCGCCTGGGTCAACGACGTGAAGGTGAAAAACGGCAAGCAGCCCGTGCTGCTGCGCAGCGCCGAAGGCCTGACCACCATGCTGTATGTGGACCCGCGCACCGCCGCCTTGCAGCCCGGCGGCAAGCTGGAACAGGGCAAGACCTACACCGTGATCGCGCGCGCGGCCGGCCTGTCGTGGAATCCCAAGGACACGCAGTCGCTCGACGTGCTGAGCTACAGCGTCACTGAATAACCCCCAGGCCGCCCGCATGTCTCCACACGCCGGAACCATGCTGCTCGCTGGCAGCGCCAACCTGCTGCTGGCGGGCGCCTGGATGTTTGGCGCGCTGCTGGGCAGCAACGGCATGAACGGCCACCGCGGTGGCATCTTTTTGGCCGGCATGGCGGTGGCCCTGGTGCTGCTGTGGGGCGCGAGCCTGGCGCTGGCGCGGCGGCTGACCGCATGGGGCCTGGCGCGCGAGTGGCATGTGGCCGTGTGCGTGGTGCTGGGAGCCCTCATCACCGTGGCGGCATGGGTGGTCTCGGCCTTTGCCGTAACGGTGGTGCTGGCGATGGCGGTGAGCCGTTGACCCCACCGCGCGCCCATGAACAACGCCACCGCCACGCACCCACTGCGCGCCGGCTTCGCCTTTCTGGAGCAGGAAGCCGGCTTCACCCTGGCCGAGTTCATCGATACGCCCCGCGCCTTTGACAACTGCGTGGCGCGCTACACCAGCACGGCAGACGGCGCCCCGGCGCTGGAGCTGCGCATCGAGCGCGACCGGGGCCAGGTTTTTGTGGAACTGCGCCGGGCCGATGGCCTGTGGGAAGACAAGGACGCGATCCTGCAGCGCCTTGGCATCGCGCGCAGCCGCCACGCCAACGACGCCCACGGGGCGTGGACAGGCTACCAGTTGTCCGTGCAAGCCGACGATGTGCGCCGCCACCTTCCGCTGCTGAGGCAGTACCTTCTGAGACCCGCTTGAACAGGCTCTTCGCATGACCCCCGCTTTCACCCCCGCCGCCCTGGGCCTGCTGCTGGCCCTGGCCACCGGCGCCCACGCCGCCGAACCGCACTTCTGCGGCCAGCCCACTGCCCACCCCATCGACAAGGCGCTGGCCACCGCTGCCGAACGCAGCGGCGGCGTGACGGTGGACCTGATTAACGCCCAGAACGCCGCCTACACCGCGTGGGACAAGGAACTCAACCGCATCTACGCCCAGGTGATGAAAGCCGCAGGCCCGGGGCGGCGCGACACCCTGCGCGCAGCACAACGTGCCTGGCTCGCCTACGACGCGGCCCAGGGCCAATGGGACAGCGCCGTGTTTGCACAACAGGGCAGCTCGGCCGCGCTGAACATCGGGGGCGCTGCACTGGAGCGCCGCCGCGCCCGCGTCTGCGCGCTCACCACCGATCTGGAAAGCTTGAAGGACTCGCCATGATGCGCCGCCAGTTCGCACGGGCGCTGCCCTGGCTCGCCCTCGCCGGGGCGGGCCTGCGAGCCCAGGCCCAGGCCCCCGGCGATGGCAATGTATGGCTGCGCATCCGCAACGACAGCCAGGAAGCCTTCACCCACGTCTGGCAGGGTTTGCCGCAGCAGGGCACCGATGCCGACCTGGGGCCGCTGCTGCCGGGCGACACCAGCCGCTGGCACGCGCTGCCGCCCGTGCTGGCGCACTACCGCAAGACACGCATCCAGATCGGCCAGCGCCAGCTGACGCACGTGACCGACGCATCTTTCCCCGGCGGACAAGCCACGCTCGTGCCCGGCCGCTACACCTTCATCTACACGCTGGAGGGCGGCGCACTGCGGCTGAGGGTGGTGCCCGAGGGCTAAGCCAGGCCACGCATTAGCTATCAAATATGTAGCTGCCAGCGCTTTCTGGAAAAGCGCGAGAGGCCAAAACCGTCAAAACGAATGGCAGGGCGCGGCGGGCGACGCTGGGGAGCGGCTTTGGCTCACTTCGTCCCATCGAGCCGGGTCCGGCCGACGCCGTGCGCGGCACTTCAACCGGCTTGGCATGGGCGCAGGCCGGAGACTCGGAGCGCTTGCAGGGATCAGCCGCGCTGGAACAGGTGTGCGTGCACCGCACCGGCCTTGAGGTGGCGGTATGGCACCAAGCCCGTCGAGGTCAGTTCATCTTCGGTCCAGGCGCGGGGCGCTTCGAGGTAGACAAAGCCCCCCGCCGCCACGGCCCGGGCCGCCGCCTGCAGCGCGGGTTCGAAGAAGGGCCCATCGAAAGGCGGGTCCAGCAGCACCAGGTCCAGGCTGGCAGGCGCGGCCTGCTGCAGGGCCGCCACGCCATCACCCCGCTGCACGCGAATGGCGCTGGCCTGCAGGCGCTGCTGCAGTGTATGGAGCTGCGCCACCAGCGCAGCGTCGTTCTCCACCAGCAGCACCGAAGCCGCGCCGCGCGAGGCGGCCTCCAGCCCCAGCGCGCCCGTGCCCGCAAACGCATCCAGGCAGCGCCAGCCCGCCAGGTCCTGGCCCAGCCAGTTGAACAGGGTTTCGCGCACGCGGTCAGGCGTGGGGCGCAGGCCGGGGCGCTGGGCCACGGGCAGCCGGGTTCGCTTCCATTGCCCGCCGATGATGCGGATTTCGCCCGTGCCCTTGGGCGCGGCGGCCGCGGGCTTGGGCTTGGCCTTCTTCGGATCCGGCGCCGGTGCCGACGCCGCAGCTTGGGCCTTGCGGATCTCGGCCTGGATGGCGCTGCCGCGCAGGGTGGAGCGGCTCATGGCTTGCCCCCCACCACCACCGTCACCATGCGCTCGGGCTGGAGCTTTCGGGCCATGGCGGCGCGCACATCAGCCACCGTGAGGGCCTCAACCTTCTTCGTCCACTGGTCCAGGTAATCGAGTGGCAACTCGTTCCAGGCGATGTTGGCCACGTTGCCCAGGAGCTTCTTGTTGCTGTCGATGCGCAGCGCGAAGCCGCCGATGAGGTTGTCCTTGGCGGCGCGCAGCTCGGCCTCGGTGGGGCCTTCCGCCACGAAGCGCGCGATCACGTCGCGCGAGACCTTCACGGCCTCACGCGCCTGGTCGGGCCGTGTCTGCAGGCCCACAGTGAAGGCGCCAGCGTGCAGGCCCGCCGCAAAGTAGCTGTAGACGCTGTACGAGAGCCCGCGTTTTTCACGCACCTCGTTGGTCAGGCGCGAGACAAAGCCGCCGCCGCCCAGGATGTGGTTGCCCACCAGCAGCGCGACGAAGTCGGGGTCGCGCCGCTGAAAACCTGGCTGGCCGATGAGCACGTGGGCCTGTGCCGAGGCGAAGGGAATGTTCTGCTCCACGGACGCGGCCAGCGCGCTGATCTCGCCCACGGGCGGCAGCGGCGCACAGCCGGTGGTAGCGGGCAGGCGCGACAGCAGCGTGGCCACCAGCGCCTGAGCCTGCGCACGCGAGACAGCGCCCACGATGCTGACCTTGGCGCGGCAGGCAGCGATGTGCTGCGTGTGGAAGGCTTGCATGTCGGCCACATTGATGCGTGCCAGCGTTTCCTCGGTGGTGCGCGTGCCGTAGGGATGGCTGCCATAGACGGCGGCGCCGAATGCGTGGGCTGCCACCGTGGAGGGGCGGGTCAGCGATTCCTTGAGGCTGGCGCTCCAGCGTGCACGATCGCGCGGCCAGACGTCGGCCGGAAAGCTGGGCTCCCCGATCTGGCGCGCAGCCAGGCGGGCGGCCTTGTCCAGCAGCGGCGGGTCGGTCAGCGAGCGCAACGTGTAGTGGAGGGCATCGTTGTCGGCCCCGGCCTCGAAGCTGGCGCCCAGATCGGCCCAGGCTTCGCCCAGGCCGTTCTCGTCCAGCGCGGGCTCGGCGCCCAGCGCCTTCACGCCCTTGCTCGCCATCGCCGCCACCGCCGTCGCCAGCCCGGACTGACCTGCGGGGTCGCGGCGCGTGCCCGCGTCAAAGTCAATCTGCACGTCCACCATCGGGATGACGGGGCTTTCCACCAGGTAGACCTTGGCGCCGCTGGGCTCCGTCCAGTGCTGGATGGGCAGCAGCGCCCAGGCAGCGTTCGAGTAAAAAATGGCCCCAGCGCTTATCAATAAAGCGCGAGCAGCTATGTTTTTGATAGTAATCATGGCAACCTGTGCAATGCGGGTCAGTGGCGGGCCGCTGCGGCTGCGGGGCGGGCGCGCTGGCGGGGCGCATCGAGAGGCTGGGGCAGCAACGTGGCCACGGTGAGCTGGTCGTCGCCAAAATACTTGGCAGCCACGGCCTGCACCTGCGCCGGCGTCACGGTGCGCAGCAGCGCCAGCAGGCGTTCGTTGGCGTCCAGCGGAAAGCCCTGGATCCAGTTACCGCCCAGTTCCTGCGCCTGGCTCATCACCGAGTCGCGCTCGTACACGGTGGAGGCGATCCACTGCGTCTTCACCCGCGTGAGCTCGGCCTCGCTCACGCCTTCGCGGGCCACGCGGGCCACCTCGGCGCGCAGGGCAGCTTCCACCTGCTCGGCGGTCTTGCCTGCGGCGGGCACGCCAGTCAGCATGAAAAGGCTCGGCCCGCGGCCGGTCACCATCGCACTGCTGCTGGCGCTGTCGGCTACGCGGTTCTCGCCCTGGGTCAGCGCCCGGTCCAGGCGCGCGCCGTCGTAGCCACTGAACACCGCCGAAAGCACCATCAGCGCGAGTGCGTCGCGATCGGTATCGGCCAGTTGGTCCACGCGTTCAAGGCTGGGCGTGCGGAAGGCCAGTGCCACATACGCCTGCTCGGCCGGGGCCTTGACGGCGATGCGGCGCAGGCCCTGCTGTGCGGGCTCGATGCGGGGCTTGCGTTCGGGCAAGGCATGGGCGGGGATGCTGCCGTAGTACTTTTCGGCCAGCGCGCGCACCTGCTCCACATCCACGTCGCCCGCCACCACCACGGCCGCGTTGGTGGGGGTGTACCACTGGCGGTAGAAGGCCCGCGCATCGTTCGGCGTCATCGATTCCAGGTCGCTCATCCAGCCCACGATGGGGCGGCGGTAGGGCGACGCAGTGAACGTGGCCGCGAACAGCTGCTCGGCCAGCATGGCACGGGGCTGGTCTTCGGTGCGCAGGCGGCGCTCTTCCTTGACCACCTCCAGTTCCTTCTTGAACTCTTCGTCCGGCCAGTGGTTGTGGGCAAAACGGTCGGCTTCGAGCTTCATCACGTCCTCCAGCCGGTTGGACGGGATCTGCTGGTAGTAGCCGGTGTAGTCACGGCTGGTGAACGCGTTTTCGCGTCCGCCCAGGGCCGCCACGCGGCGCGAGAACTCGCCAGGCGGCAGCGTCTTGGTGCCCTTGAAGAGCATGTGCTCCAGCACATGGGCCACGCCCGTGGTGCCATCCACCTCGTCCATGGAGCCCACTCGCACCCACACCATGTGCACCGCCGTGGGGGCGCGCCGGTCGGGCTGCACGATGAGTTGCATGCCGTTCTTGAGCGTGAACTGCTGCGCACCAGAACTGGTGACCGATGGCGCGGCGGTTGGAGGAACAAGGGGCGGGGTGGCCGCCAAGCCAGCCCCGCTGCAAAGGCTGGCCACCAGGCCGAGAAGGGTGAAAGCGCGTTTCATAGAATGGGGTGATTCTAAGAACCCGCCAATGTTCAGTTTTTTCAAGAAGAAGCCCTCTCCCGAGTCCGTCCCCACCACGGACACGGCCGCCCCTGCGGCTGCGCCCCCTCCGCCCGCAGCGGAGCCCCCATCGACGCCGGCCGGGACGGGCGGACCCGCGGCAGTCCTCCCTGTGCCCACCCCGGTAGAACCCCCTCAGGCCCCTGCCGCAGCCCCCGCACCCGCTCCCGCCCCGGGGTCCTCAGCCTTTGGATGGCTGCGCAACCCGTTCGGCACCAAGCCGCCGGAACCTGCGGCGCACCCGGCGCCGGAGTCCAAGCCAGCCCCCACGCCGCTGCCCCCGCCCGCAACGCCTGCTCCGGCCCCCGCCGTGCCCGCAGGCCATTCCACGCCAATGCCCGCTGCCTCAGCCACCCTGGCACCGGGCAGCGCGCCCGCCGCGCCCTCGGCCGAACGCAAGGGCTGGCTCGACCGCCTCAAGTCCGGCCTGCGCAAGACGGGCACGAGCATCACCACGGTGTTCACCGGCACGCAGATCAACGACGTGCTGTATGAGGAGCTGGAAGAAGCCCTGCTGATGGCGGACACCGGCGTGAAGGCCACCACCCACCTGCTGGCCGACCTCAAGCGCCGCGTGAAGGAAACCAAGGCCACCGACCCCGCCGCCGTCAAGGGCCTGCTGGCCGACGCACTGGCCGACCTGCTGCGCCCGCTGGAGAAGCCACTGGTCATTGGCGAATACACGCCCACCGTGATCATGGTGGCGGGCGTCAACGGCGCGGGCAAGACCACCTCCATCGGCAAGCTCACCAAGCACCTCGCGGATGAAGGCGCGGCCGTGCTGCTGGCCGCCGCCGATACCTTCCGCGCCGCTGCGCGCGAGCAGCTCGGTGTCTGGGCTGACCGCAACACGGTCGAGATCGTGAGCCAGGAAGGTGGCGACCCCGCCGCAGTGAGCTTTGACGCCGTCACGGCCGGCAAGGCGCGTGGCAAGGACGTGGTGCTGGTGGACACCGCCGGCCGCCTGCCCACCCAGCTGCATCTGATGGAAGAGCTCAAGAAGATCCGCCGCGTGGTCACCAAGGCCGATGCCACGGCCCCGCACGAGGTGCTGCTGGTCATCGACGGCAACACCGGCCAGAACGCACTGGCCCAGGTGCGCGCCTTTGACGACGCGCTGCAACTCACGGGCCTGATCGTGACCAAGCTCGACGGCACGGCCAAGGGCGGCGTGCTGGCCGCCATCGCGCAGGAGCGCCCCATCCCGGTGTATTTCATCGGCGTGGGCGAGAAGCTCGAAGACCTGGAGACCTTCAACGCACGCGAATTCGCCCAAGCGCTGCTCACCTGAGGGCAGCCCCGCCACCGTGATCCATGGCTCCTTCCGGGGCCATTTGCACGTTTACGAGTAGCCACAATTCCCCCATGATGGGCCTTCCCCCCGGAAACGCACGGAAGGCCCATGTTCATTGAGCTGGTCAAAGGTGTTGCCCTGCTGTTGGCGCTGTGCTTTCTGCATGGCTTCAACATGCGCCTGTGGCGGCGGCATCCGCTGACCGGGCAGGTGTTCTCCGGCATCCTCTTTGGCACCATCTGCGTGGTGGGCATGCTCACCCCGGTAGCGCTGATGCCGGGCGTGATCTTCGATGCCCGCTCGGTGGTGCTCAGCATGGCGGGCCTGTTTGGCGGGCCGCTGGTGGCCTGCATCGCTGCCGCCATGGCCGCCACCGGGCGCCTGTGGCTGGGCGGAGCGGGGGCAGAGGTGGGCCTGATGGTGATCGCCCTGTGCACCGTGGCGGGCTTGGTCTACCGGGAAGGCCGCGCACGCGCACGCCTGGGTGTGGAGCCTGTGACGCTGGCGCTCTTCGGGCTGCTGCTGCACGCGGCCGTGCTGGCGCTGTTCCAATTGCTCCCGGCCGAGGCGGTGCAGCGCGTGAACCAGACCCTCGCCCTGCCGTTCTTGCTGACCTTCACACCTGCCACGGTCGCCCTGGGCCTGCTGCTGCGCGATGTAGAAGAGCGCCTGGCCACTGAACGCGCCTTGGCGGGCACAGCGGCGCGGCTGAGGGCCATTGCGCAGGCCATTCCTGACGTGTTGCTGGTACTGGACGCCGAAGGGCGCTATGTGGAAGTGATCTCGCCCGATGACGCCCCGCTGGCCGCCAGCCCGCCGCAGCTGCTGGGCAAGCGGATGCACGATGTGCTGCCTGCCGGGCAGGCTGACCGGTTCATGGAGCTGATCCGCGACACCCTGCGGTCGGGACAAACCCAGAGTGTCGAATACGAGATGCAGACCCTGTCGGGAACGCGCCAGTTCGAGGGGCGCACCCAACCACTGGGCGTGAAGGTGGGCGGCCAGGCTGCCGTGGTTTTTCTGGCACGCGACATAACCGAGCGCAAACGGGCGGAGAGTGCGCTGCGCGAGTCCGAGCTTCGGTTTCGCTCGCTGCTGCGCAACATCCCCTCCATCTCGGTGCAGGGCTATCTGGAGGATGGCACCACGAGCTACTGGAACCAGGCCTCCGAGCAGCTCTACGGCTACACGGCCGACGAGGCGCTCGGCAGCAACCTGCTGAAGCTCATCATTCCGCCCCCCATGCGCGATACCGTGCGCGAACACATGCGGCACATGTTCGCCACCGGCGAAGTGATTCCGGCGGGAGAGCTGCAACTGCAGCGCAAGGATGGAACGCCAGTACACGTCTTCTCCAGCCACGCCTACATCCAGGTGCCAGGGCACCCCTCCGAAATGTTCTGCATCGACATCGACATTTCGGGCCGCAAGGCCGCCGAGGACGAGGCCCGCTACCTGGCCTTCTACGACGCCCTCACGCAGCTCCCCAACCGGCGTCTGCTGGTGGACCGCCTGCAGCAGGTGCTGGCCAGCGGCGCGCGGGCGGGCACGACCACGGCCGTGCTGTTCGTGGACCTGGACAACTTCAAGACC
>NZ_JALEGG010000086.1 GCF_022763525.1 Acidovorax sp. | reverse complement strand
TGGATCGCGCCGGTTTCAATCCCTGTAGGCAAAGCGCAACCGAATCGCGCCCATTTCTAACCTCTCTTTATCAAGGAGCCATCACCATGAACCGCAACGACGTTACCGAAAAGATCATCAGCACCAAGGTCGCCAAGGGCCTGCAATGGGAGGCCATTGCCAAGAAGGTCGGCCAGTCCAAGGAGTGGACCACCGCCTTGTGCCTGGGCCAGATGACCGCCACGCCCGAGCAGGCCAAGATCGTCGGCAAGATTTTCGGCCTCACGGTCGAGGAGCAGAAGTGGCTGCAGGTGGTTCCCTACAAGGGCTCGCTGCCCACGCCCGTACCCACCGACCCGCTGATCTACCGCTGGTACGAGGTGGTGAGCGTGTACGGCACCACCATCAAGGAGCTGATCCACGAAGAGTTTGGCGACGGCATCATGAGCGCTATCGACTT
Source organism: Acidovorax sp. (assembly GCF_022763525.1). Taxonomy (GTDB): domain Bacteria; phylum Pseudomonadota; class Gammaproteobacteria; order Burkholderiales; family Burkholderiaceae_C; genus Acidovorax. Next base: position 2,507 of record NZ_JALEGG010000086.1, on the reverse strand, counting down.
CAGCATGGACATCCAGCGCGAAGCCAACCCCAATGGCGACCGCGTGAATGTGGTCTTGTCCGGCAAATTCCTGCCCTACAAGCAGTACTGAATTTGGGCCCAGGCCGTGTTCGTCACAGCACCTTGACGGCGCGGCCGATGAACTGAATGGGCCCCGTGGGCTTGCCAATCGGCGAGCCCGTGGGCGGTTCCAGCGTCAGCTCGAACAACTGGTTGGGCTGCAGCGGCGGCAGCTTGTCCAGCGGGATCTGCAGGGGCTGACCGGGCTGCACCAGGCCCAGCGATACGGGGCCGCTCCAGCCGTCGGCCTTGGTCCAGAACTCCAGGGCCTTGTCGGCCGGTACTTCGGCCATACCCAGCGGAATCAGGCTGATCTGCCGGGGCGAGCTGGCCTGCACCACCCAGCCCGGGGCCTTGTCATGCGGCGCGACCAACACCACCATGAACTGCGGCGGCGCGGCCACTGGGGCGGTGCGGGTGACGAGCACTGCCGCGAGCACCGTCGCCATGGCAAAGCCCGAGCCGGCGAGGGCCCGCCACAGGCCCAGGTGGTCCCACCAGCGCACGGACGGTTTGCGTTTTGTTTCTGCGCGGGGCGGTGCAACGGGTGTCGCAGTCTGTTGAGGGCTCGCCGCTCGCAGCGACTGGTCGATGCGCGCCCACAAGGCAGCGGGCGGCGCAATGGGCTCGGCCAACTGGGTCAGTGGCAGCAGGCGGGCTTCCCACTCGGCCACCGCCTGTTGCAGTGCTTGGTCACCGGGCAGGCGTTGCTGCACGGCTTTGCGATCTGCTGCGGGCAGGGTGCCCAGCACGTACTCGCCAGCCAGCACATGCAGGTCTTCCGGCGACGGGGTAGGCGGTGTGTTGCGCACGTCGGTCATGCCATGCACTCCCGCAGCGACACCAGGCTGCGCCGGATCCACGCCTTGACGGTGCCCAGCGGCGCGCCCAGGCGCTCCGCAATTTCGCCGTGCGAGCAGCCCTCCACATAAGCGTGCAACACGCAGCTGCGCCGGGCCGGGTCCAGGGCCTCCAGGCAGTGCTGGAGACGGCCCAGGCTGGCGTTGAGTTCAAAGGTTTCCTCGACCTCGTGGTGGGCCTGCACAGACATGTCGGCCTCCAGGGCTTGGGTGGTGGTGTCGTCCACATCAACGTGGCGGCTGCCGTCGCGCACTGCGTTCAGGGCCAGGTTGCGCACCACGCTGTAGATCCAGCCGCGTGCGCTGCCCCGGCTGGCGTCGTAGCTGGCGGCGCGGGTCCAGATGTTCACACAGGCATCGTGCACGATGTCCTCGGCCAGCGCGCGCTGGCGCACGATCCGCAGCGCCACGCCTAACAGCCGCGCGCCCTCCTGCGCGTATAGGCGGTGCATGGCATCCCGGTCGCCTGCGGCGCAGGCGGCCAAGGCGGCTTCATAGTCAAAATCGCCAGAGATGGGTTGCACGGTGCGCGGGCGGTGGGGCAGAAAGGGTGGGCGCATCGTAGCCCACCACCTCTCTTCCTGCCCGGGGTAGCCCCTGCCGGGCAGGGGATTGCGGTCGCGCGGTTTACGCGGCTTTCCAGAAGATGTAGTCGGCCTGGTACTTCACGATCTGGCGCTCGCCCTTGTTGGCGGTGGTGCAGGCGGCTGCAGGTGCCACACCACCCTTCAAGGCCACGCGCTGGATGAAGGTCACGCCGGTCATGGCGCCCGAACCCATGGCGGGGTTGGCCTTGACGAGCTGGTAGGGCAGGTTGCCGGTGCCAGCAGGCGCCACGGCCAGCTGGGTGGCTGTCAGCTTGGAGCCGTCGTTCGACTCCCAGGTAGCGGGCGGGCCGTAGTAGGTGCCCACTTGTTTGCCGCTGCGGTCATTCAGCACGGCCTTGGGGCCCACGAACACCCATTCGGTCTGGCCGGGCATGTTGGCCTTGTCGCGGCATTCGTAGGTGATCTCGCCCACGCCCACCGTTTCCATCGTCACCTTGTTACCCGCCGGAACCTTGATGCTGTCGGGAAGGCTGTCCTGCGAATACATGGGTTTGGGGGACGACGACATCATCGAGCCGCAGGCGCTCAGCAGCACGGCGGCGGCAATGGCACCCGCCAGGGGCAGCATGCGGGAGATGGGAGACGTGTGGACGGTCATGGCGTTTCTCTCTGGTCTATGGGTTGATAGGACAGCAGCAACAAGTTGCGCTGCTGTAGGTACTACCCACGAAAACGCCGTTTGGATGCAGTGGATGCCAAAAATTTTTTGCCTGTACCAGCCCGGTCAAGATTGCCACCCGGGCCCGAGGCTGCCTCAATGCAGGGTCAGCGGTCGGGTGGTGGTCTTGACCCGCACCACGGCCGCCCGGTGCTCATAGGGGGCCACCGGTTGACCCAGGATGGCGGCCGCCAGCGTGCGCGCCTGCCGGGCAATCGGTTCGATGTAGCGGCTGCACTGCCCGTCGATGCTGATGCAATCGCCCAGTGCATGGATGCGGGATACGCTGGTTTGCAGCGTGCCTGCGTCCACCGCAATGCC
>NZ_JALEGG010000085.1 GCF_022763525.1 Acidovorax sp. | reverse complement strand
GCCCTCGGGAACGTCGCCCAGGGCCTGGTAGTAGGTGAGCACGGTGGGCCCGGCCAGTGCGGCGCGGGTGTCCAACCCCTGGTGCCCGGCGTTGACGTATCCCAGGCCGCCAACGGTGGGGTCAGCGTAGAGCACGTTGTCCCATGCAGGCGCGGCGCCGGGGCGGTCGGTGAGCGGGCTGTCGATGTGGATGTTGGCCACCAGCCAGGGGGCGGACTGCAAACGCCGCGTGGCGCCAGTCAGGAAGGCAGGCGGGCTTTGCACCACCCGCGCCGCCACGAACACCGGCAGCGCCACGATGCAGCGCGGCGCCTTCCAACGCTCCACGCTGCCCGTGGCGTGGTTGAAGGCGTCCACTTCCACGCCATGGCGGCCTTCGGTGATGCGCAGCACGCTGGTGGCGGTGCGCAGCTGGCCTCCGGCACGCAGGGGCTCGGCCAGGCGCTGCGTGATCCAGCCATTGCCTTCAGGCCAGGTGAGCACGCTTTCGCGCGCTTCGTCGGCTGCCTCGCCGGGCGCATGAAAGCCGTGGCGGCTGGCAAAGTAGTGGATGCCCGCCCAGGCCGACACGCGCCCCACGCCCGCGCCGTAGTCGTCGCGGCAGCAGTAGTCTAGGTACCACAGCAGGTGCTCGTCATCGAAGCCCTCTTGCGCCAGCCACGCACTGAAAGTGATAGCGTCCAGCGCTTGATGTGCGGGCGCTATGGGCTGTTTGGTGCTCCAGAGCTTAAGCGCCGGCATGGCAAACCGCGCGGCCTTCGCCTCTCGCTCCACTGCCTGTGCAAAGCGGCGGTACTGGGCCAGCGTGGCTTCGCTAACACCGTGCACGGGTAGCAGGCCTTCTTGCCACTCGCCGTCAAAAAACAGGCGCTCCTGCGGGCTGTGGCACAGGTGGCGTTCGTCGTACTGCCAGCGGCCAGCCACGCGGCGGCGCAGGCCCAGCTCTTCCAGCAGATCCTGCACCTCGCGCGCATCGTCGCCGGGCACGGGCAGGTAGTGCGCGCCCAGCGGGCAGGCAATGCCGCTCACGGCCCCGCCCCGGCTGTTGCCGCCTGCACCGTCTTCCAGCTCCAGCAGCGCAAAGTCCTCCACCCCCGCCAGCCGCAACGACCGCGCCGCAGCGAGCCCCGCCACGCCACCGCCCGCGATGATGACCTGGGCACGGCGGACTACGCTGGGGGCGGGCAAGGTGCCGGTCTTGAGCAGGTCGCGCAGCTGGTGGCCCCGCGCCATGTCGATGCCGGTGAAGCCGCCTTCCAAGACGCGAGGGGCCTTGTCGCAACCCGGCAGCAGCACCGCGGCGGCAGTCGAAGCGGCGGCGGTGGCTAGGAAATGGCGGCGTTGCATGGCGTCAGTGTCTCCGGGCGTACGCAACGCCTGCGCCGCTTGCAACCGGCGCGGCCCAGACCAGCGGCCGCCGCGCAAGGGCCGCCCCGCCGCGCTGGGGGCGTCCCCCTGCCCGCTGCGCGCAGCGCTGCGAGAGCGGGGGGAAGACGCGAAGCGGCTCAGGGGGGTCTCCCATCTAGTGCTTTCCCCACTCGCGTTCGTACGTGTGCACCAGCGCCTGGTTCGACAGACGGTTCACCTCGGCGGGCACGCGCGCCATATCGAGCGGAAAGTCAAACAACAGCGGCAACGTGTCGGCACTCAAGAACCGCAATCCGGCCGGCAGTGCCTCGGGCAGGCGCCAGGGTCTGCGGCTGGCGATGATGAAGCCCCACTCGCCAAAACTGGGCACGTGCGCGTGGTACGGCGCGGTTTGCAGGCCGATGGATTCGATGGTCTGCGCCACCGTCCAGTAGCTTTTGCGGGCCACCAGAGGGGAGGTGGTCTGCACCACCGCGTAGCCGCTGGCGGCCAGGCGCTTGTCCAGCAGCGCGTAAAAGCTGTTGGTGTAGAGCTTGCCGATGGAGAAATTGGTGGGATCGGGAAAGTCCACCACGATCACATCAAACGTGTCCGCCCCTTCCTGCAACCACCCAAAGGCATCGGTGTTGACGATCTTCACCTTCGGGTTTTGCAGTGCCAGGCCGTTGAGCTGCGCAAGGCGCGGGTTCTCGCTGAAGATCTTCGTCATCGCGGGGTCCAGCTCCACCAGCGTCACGGACTCGACCGAGGGGTATTTGAGGATTTCGCGCACCGCCATGCCATCGCCGCCGCCCAGCACCGCCACCTTCTTGGGCGCGCCATGGGCTGCCATGGCCGGGTGCACCAGGGCCTCGTGGTAGCGGTACTCATCGGCCTGCGCGAACTGCAGGTTGCCGTTGAGATACAGCCGGTGCCCTGCGCGCCCCTGTGTGACCACGATGCGCTGGTAGGGCGACGCGGTGCTGAAGACGATGCGGTCCTGGTAGAACTTGTCTTCGGCCACGCTGGTGATCTGCTCGGCCCCCGCCAGCGCGGCCAGCAACAGTCCCAGCACCATCACGCAGGCCGCCAGGTGCGCCTTTAGGCGCCGCAGCTCGTGCCGGAAAAGCCACACCGCCCACAATGCCACGGCCGCGTTCATCACCCCAAACAGCAGCCCGGTGCGGATGAGCCCCAGGTGCGGCACCAGCAGCAGCGGAAACGCCATGGACACCGCCAGTGCGCCCAGGTAGTCGAACGTGAGTACCTGCGACACCAAGTCCTTGAGCACCACATTGCGCTTGAGGATGCGCATCACCAGCGGAATCTCCAGACCCACCAGCGTTCCCACCGCCAGCACCATGCCGTACAGCAGAAACCGGAACGCCCCAGGCGTGTAGGCATTGGCCAGGAACAGCGTGGCCGGCAGCGCCCCGCCAATGAGCGCCACCAGCAACTCGATGCGCAGGAAGTGCGCTGGCAACTGCCGTTCAAAGTACCGCGACAGCCACGAGCCCACGCCCATCGCGAACAGGTAGGTGCCGATGATGGTGGAAAACTGCAGCACCGAATCGCCCAGCACGTACGAGGCCAGCGCGCCCGCGGCCAGCTCGTACAGCAGGCCGCAGGCGGCAACGACGAAGACGCTGATGAGCAGGGCGATGTCGATGGGGCGAGGGCCGGTCGGTGCGGCCAGCGCCTCGGGCGGGGAGGCGGAAGGGGTCAAATCAAAATTCCAAGGCGGTCACCAGCGCATGCCAGAAGCAAGCGCTGCGTCAGGCTGCGGGCAGGGGTCAGTGGATCGCCGCCGCCACGATGATGCTGATCCCCAGGCACATCGCCGCGACCACCAGGCCCAGGGCCTGGTTCTGCTTTTCGACGATCTCGCGCCACAGGTCATAGGGCGTGATCTTGTCCACGATGACAAAGCACAGCCAGAAAATGACCACGCCGATCAGCGCATACAGCATGGACCCGAGGAAGGCTGCGGGCCGGAGCCATTCGATTCCCATCATGGTGTGATCTCCTTGAAAAACCAGGTGTTGTGTGGGTGGTGAAAGGTGAGGGTCAGCGGGCAGGCGCCGTGGCGGCGCCCGCCTACTTGTGGCTGCCGCCCGACGAGTAGCCGCCGAACGAGCCGCCCGAGCTACGGTAGCCGCTGCCCGATGAGCCGGAGCAATTGCTCAGGATGATGAGCAGGATGATGATGATGATCGCGATCAGGATGATGGTGCCGCAGCCCAATCCCGACTGGGCCACGAAGGGGCCAGGGTCGTCGCGCTTGAGTACATCTGCCTTGTCGTCGAGCTTGAAGGCCTTGGCCACGGTGTCGCTGGCGAGCTTGTCGCCCGCGGACCAGGTGACTTCGTTCGGCGTCTGCTCCAGCGACAGCAGGCCCTTGGCGCTGGCGAAGTCGCGGTTGCTGGTCTTTTGCCCGCGCGTGACCTGCCAGTAGAACTCGCCCAGCACGTAGGTCGTTTCGGCCTCGTAGGTGTACTTGAGCTCGTACTTGGTGCCCATGTACGTGGCGGTACGGCCATTGGAGGAGAGTTGCGGCGCGCCGGTGGTGGGGCGCACCATGCTCCAGCCTTCTTCCGAATCGACCAGGAAGGCGAAGCCGCGCTTCTGGTTGTAGAGCAGGTACTCGCTCCAGCCAAAGTGCTCGTCGTCGCCGGGCTCTACGCCCATGCGGTGCTGAAAACCCACCACCTGCCAGTGCACACCCTGCAGCTGGCCCTTGCTGCCCAGCGGAATGAGGGGCTGCACGGGCTCGTCCTGCTCGGCCGAGCGCAGTTCGCCGCCCACGCCGCTATCGAGGCTGATGATGCTGGCGCAGGAACCGCAGGTGATGCTTTTGGTGCCCGCCAGCTTCACCTGGACGGGCGCGCCACAGTGCGGGCAGTTGAACTGGCGGCCTTTTTCGTCCTTGGCAGACTCGTCCTTCAAGCCCTTCAGCTGCAGGTCCTCCAGCAGCACGGCGCGGCCGCGCTCCACGCTGGGCGGGGTGTGGCCGTAGTCGATGCTGACCACCTCGCCATCGGCGCTGCGCAGCTCGACCATGCCGAACGGCTGGCCCAGCGGTGGCAGCTTGGGCAGTTCGCCCTGGGCGGAGATCAGCGATGCCTGGCCGGTATAGGCCACGCTGTAGGGCTTGCCGTTGATGGCGGTGGTGGTGCCGATGCGAAAGCGCTCGGCCGGCGGCATCTCGCGGCCGGGGTCGATGCGGCGGGTGAAGACGTAGGCGCCGTTGTCTTCGCCGAGGGTGGCGGTGCTGCCGTCTTCGAGGAAGGCGACCCATTCGGTCCACACGCCCGCGTCGCCCTTGTACTGCAGGCGGCCGATGAGGGTGAAGGGCGTGTCCTTGCCGTCGAGTGCGATGCGCCCGCTGGCCATGAGCTGCAGCGGGCTGTGGTCGTCGAACAGCTCGGCCATCTTGCCCAGGCGCGTGAGCACTTCGCCGCTGCGCACGACGGTGCTCTGGCAGTAGCCGCAGACGGCGTGGGTGGACTGCGCGCTCTTGAATTCCACCGGTGCGCCGCAGCCAGGGCAGGGCGCGCGGTAGTAGCGCTGGGTGGGGTCGGTGGCCATCGGCAGGGTGATGGATGCTGCTTGCGCCGCTCAGCGCGGAGTCAAGGCCTTTTTGGCCTATGGCGCTTATCCCTCAAGCGCAAGCAGCTATCTTTATGATAGCGGTAGGTGCCCGTCGATCAGACGAGCTTCTTGAGCAGCTCGGCCTTCTTGGCGTCGAACTCTTCCTGCGTCAGGATGCCCTTGGACTTGAGGTCGCCCAGCTTCTCCAGCGTGGCCATCACTTCCTCGGGCTTCACACCCACCGGCGCTGCGGCGGCCTGTGCGGCGGCGGCAGCAGCGGGCGCCACGGGCGTCTGCAGGCCCTGTTGCAGGTTTTGCGCCAGCACCTGGCCCAGCGCCACGCCAGCGCCCAGGCCCATGGCGTCGCCCGCAATGCCACCGCCGCCATTGCCCGCGCCCTCGGCGAACTTGGGGATCGCCTGCGCCGTCTGGTACTGCATGAACTTGCCCATGTCGTTGCCGACCATGCCCATGCCGATCTTCTGGTCGAGGATCTTTTGCAACTCTTCTGGCAGCGAGACGTTCTGCACCGTCATGGCCTCAAGCTGCAGGCCGATCTTGGCGAACGCGGGCGCCAGTTCCTTGGCCAGCGCATCGGCAAACATCACCTGATTGGCAGCCAAATCAAGGAACGGCAGGCCGCTGCCGGCGATGGCGTTGCTGATGTTCTGCAGCACCAGGCCGCGCAGCTGGCCTTCCAGGTCGGCTACCGGGTACGACTCGCGCGTGCCCGAGATCTCGGTGTGGAAGAGCTTGGGGTCGGCGATGCGGAATGCGTAGTTGCCGAACGCGCGCAGGCGCACCGCGCCGAAGTCCTTGTCGCGGATCGTGATGGGCTGGGGCGTGCCCCACTTCTGGTCGATCTGCTGGCGCGTGCTGAAGAAGTACACGTCGCTCTTGAAGGGCGACTGGAACAGCTTGTCCCAATTCTTCAGGTAGGTCAGCACCGGCAGCGTCTGCGTGGTGAGCTTGTAGGTGCCCGGGCCGAACACGTCGGCTACCTGGCCTTCGTTGACGAACACCGCCATCTGCGACTCGCGCACCACCAGCGTGCCGCCGTTCTGGATTTCCATGCCCGCCATCGGGAAGCGCCACGCCAGCGTGCCATCCCCCTCTTCGGTCCATTGGATGATGTCAATGAACTGTTTCTTGATGAAATCCATGAGGGCCATGTGTGCTCCCAAAGCAAAAGAAGGGGTTGAAAAGAGCGGCCATCATAGCAATGGGGGCATTGCACGCGGCGGCTTTTTTGGGGCTGCTTCCGTGAACCGTTTCACGCGCAGTACACCGCGCATGTGGATGAGCGCGGCCCGCGCTTGTTGATAGCAGCTATCTGCGGCTTAGCGACGATCAATTGGTCTTTGCTATTGAGAATGACTACTATTTCCCCATCCCTGCAATTCACCGCATCCCAGGGCTGTCGAGAGAAAAAAAGGAGTCCGCCATGTCCCACATCCGCCGGGTCGCACACCAGAACAAAACCATGCTGATGAAGACCGCCAGTTACTACTTCATCCACATTGGCGTTGCAGCCATGGTGGCTTACGCCGTCACGGGCAACCTCTGGGCCTCGCTCACCCTGAGCCTGCTGGAGCCCACAGTGCAGGCGGTGGCCTTCTTCTTCCATGAAAAGGCGTGGGACCGGGCTGCGCGGCGCGCGCCCAGCCCCGCGGCCGCCTGAATGTTTCACCGCCTCCAGCCCGTCCCTTGAGGAGATCGCCATGTACTCCATTCCCTTGCGCAGCCGCACCATGACCGGCTTGGCCTTCCAACGCTGGCTGGTGCAGCGCCTGGCAGCGCTGGCCTCTGCGGGTTGAGCCCGGCCCGCACCCAGAAACAATGCCCCGTCAAGCGGGGCATTGTGGCGCGGAGGATGGGCGAGGTATTTCGGCGATCAGGCTTTCACATCCAGCAGCGACCCCATCATTTCGTCTTGTGCCTTGATGGTCTGCAGGTTCGCCTTGAATGCGTAGGTGGCCGACATCTGCTCGACCGCTTCCTTTTCCAGCGCTACGCCCTCGGCTTCCTGCTCGCGCTGCACCGTGGCGCGCACCCCGGCGCTGTCTGCGGCTTCCTCCTGCGCCACCAACTGGCGCCGGTAGCCGGGGGTGTTCATGTTGGCCACGTTGTTGGCCGACGCATCCAGCCGCAACTGGGCGGTCTGCAGGCCGGAACTGCCGATCGAAGAAATGCTGGCCATGAACGGGCTCCGCTTTCAGTGCTGGAAGGAGTTCGCATTGTCTGCCTGCGCACGGACCGGCGCAAGCCGTCAACCATGCGCCTGCAGCAGGCATTGCGCAAACGCCTGCGCCGCGCGGGGCGGCTGGGGCGACTTGCGCAGCACGCTCACAAACTGGCAGCGGTAGTGGAACTGCGCGGGCAGCACGGCTTGCATGAGCCCCTGGCGTTCGAAGCCCTCGGCATAGTGATCGGGCAAAAAGCCCAGATAGCGGCCCGAGAGGATGAGTGTGGCGATGGACTCCTGGTCGAACCCCGTGGCCTTGCGCGGCAGGCGGGCACTGTGGCTGAGCTCCATGTTGGGCGAGTGGTAGCCCAGGCCCGCGAACTGGTAGGCGCGCAGGGCGTCCCAGGTAAGCCCCGCGTGCTCGGTGCCGAACAAGGGGTGGCGGGCACCGCAATACAGCTGCATGGTTTCGGCGAACAGGTCGGCGTAAACCAGGCTTTGCGATGTGCGGTGCGCCGGAATGATGCCCACGTGAAAGCTTCCGTCGATGAGCCCGCGCTCGATGGCGGGGATCGACGCCACGTGCATCTGCAGGCTTACCTCGGGCGCCTGCTGGGCGAAAAGGGCGATGGCGTCGCCAATGTGCGCGGCCGGGTTGCTGGCGGTTTTGTCGAACACCGCCACCTCCAGCCGCCCGCCCATGCGGCGGTGGATGTCGTCGATGCTGCTGCGAAACGCCTCTACGGCACTCAGCAGGTGCAAGGTTTCGTCGTACACGCGCTGGCCCTCGGCCGTGAGGGCGAAGCCCGCACGGCCTCGGCGGCACAGCGTGAGGCCCAGGCGGGTTTCCAGGTCCTTCATGTGGCGGCTCACGGTGCTGGTGCCGATGTTCAGCTCCAGTTCGGCGGCCGACATGCCGCCGCACTCCACCACCGCCTTGAACACCTGCAAGAGGCGCAAGTCCATGTCGCTCAACTGGCCCAGCACAGCCCGGTGCTTGGGCGAGGTGGAAGGGGGGGTTGCGGTAGGTGTCTTTACTTGCATAAATCCTCAAGTAAACATGGATATTGCTTCATTTGAGAGATTAACACCGGCCCCAACAATGGCGCTTTCCGGTTGCAGTGTCCAACCACCCTATTTATTGCCAGGAGAACGCCATGAGCTTCGCCGTCATCGACCCCAACCCCGCCGCTGCGGTGCGCACCGACGCCGCGTGGCTCGACGCCCACTGGATGCCCTTCACCGGCAATCGCAACTTCAAGGCCAAGCCGCGCATGATCGTGAGCGGCCAGGGCGCCTACTACACCGACGCCGAAGGGCGCAAGATTTTTGACGGCCTCTCGGGCCTGTGGTGCTCGGGCCTGGGCCATGGCCGCAAGGAAGTGGCCGAAGCCATCGGCCGTGCCGCCGCCACGCTGGACTACGCACCGGCGTTCCAGTTTGGCCATCCCGCCTCGTTTGCGCTGGCCAACAAGCTCAAGGAGCTGACGCCTGCGGGCCTCGATTACGTGTTCTTCACCGGCTCGGGCTCCGAGTCGGCTGATACTTCCCTCAAGATGGCACGCGCCTACTGGCGCACCAAGGGCCAGGCGAGCAAGACGCGCCTGATCGGCCGCGAAAAGGGCTACCACGGCGTGAACTACGGCGGCATCTCGGTGGGCGGCATCGTGGGCAACCGCAAGACCTTCGGCCAGGGCATCGAGGCCGACCACATCCCCCACACCCAGCCGCCCGCAGGCTCCTTCTACAAGGGCATGCCCGACACCGACGGCCGCGCGCTGGCCGACAAGCTGCTGGACGTGATTGCGCTGCACGACGCCTCCAACATCGCTGCCGTGATCGTGGAGCCTTTCTCGGGCTCGGCCGGCGTGGTGATCCCGCCCGTCGGTTACCTCGCGCGCATCCGCGAGATCTGCACGCAGAACAACATTCTGCTGATCTTTGACGAGGTCATCACCGGCTTTGGCCGCTGCGGCGCCTGGACGGGCTCTGAAGCCTTTGGCGTGACCCCCGACATCCTGAACTTTGCCAAGCAGGTCACCAACGGCGCGCAGCCGCTGGGCGGCGTGATCGCCACCAAGGAGATCTACGACACCTTCATGGCCGCGGGCGGCCCCGAGTACATGTTGGAGTTCACCCACGGCTACACCTACTCGGCCCACCCCGTGGCGTGCGCGGCGGGTAATGCGGTGCTCGACATCCTGCAAAAGGAAGCGATGCCCGAGCGCGTGAAGGCGCTGGCGCCCTACTTCGAGAACGCCGTGCACGGCCTCAAGGGTGCCAAGCACGTGGCCGACATCCGCAACTACGGCCTGGCTGCCGGCATCACCATTGCCGCCGTGCCCGGCGAGCCCGCCAAGCGCCCGTATGAGATCGCCATGAAGTGCTGGGATAAGGGCTTCTACGTGCGCTACGGTGGCGACACCATCCAGCTCGCGCCGCCCTTCATCAGCACCGAGGCCGAGATCGACCGCCTGGTCAGCGCCCTGGGCGACGCCCTGCAAGAAACGGCATAAGCCAACCGTCCTGCCGCACCATGCGCATTGCCATCCTCACCTTCGACGCCTTCAACGACCTGGATTCGCTGGTCGCGTTTGGCATGCTCAGCCGCATCACCTTGCTGGGCGACACGGACTGGAAGGTGTGCATTGCCAGCCCCACGCCACGCGTCACGTCCATGAACGGGCTCACCATCGATGCGCACGAAGACCTGAGTCAGCTGGCAGGGGCCGACGCGGTGCTGATCGGCAGCGGCATGAAAACGCGCGAGGTGGCCAACACCCCGGCGCTGATGGAGCCGCTGCGCGTGCTCAACCCCGCGCGCCAGCTGTTGGCGGCGCAGTGCTCGGGCACCTTCCTGCTCAGCCGCTTGGGGCTGCTCAGCGGCACGCCCGCCTGCACCGACTTGACCAGCAAGCCGTGGGTGGTGGAGTCGGGCGTGGACGTGGTGCCACGCGCGTTTGCGGCCCGCGGCAATGTGGCCACCGCGGGCGGTTGCCTGGCGTCGCAGTACCTGGTGGCGTGGCTGATTGCGCGCCTCAAAGGGCTGGACGCCGCGCGCGAGGTGCTGCACTACTTTGCGCCGGTGGGCGAGAAGCAGGAATTCATCGACCGTGCGTTGGCCCATGTACTGCCGACGCTGGAGGCCCAGGCCGCCTAGCAGGAAACTCCTATTTTCATAGCTGCTTGCGCTTTCTGGATAAGCGCTGGCGGCACTTTTTGCTTGAAACCACCATGAACCACGACAAGAACGTCACCACCACCGTCGGCCACCTGATCGACGGCAAGATCGTTGCCGACACGGAGCGCACGCAACCCGTGTTCAACCCCGCCACCGGCCAATCGACCACCAGCGTGGCCCTGGCCAGCAAGGCCACCGTGGAAGCCGCCATCGCCTCGGCCGAGGCCGCCTTCCCCGCCTGGCGCAACACCCCGCCGCTCAAGCGCGCGCGGGTGATGAGCAAGCTGAAAGTGCTGCTCGAAGAGAACGCCGACAAGATCGCCGCCATGATCACCGCCGAACACGGCAAGGTGCTGGCCGATGCGCACGGCGAGCTGCAGCGCGGCATCGAGAACGTGGAGTTCGCGAGCTACGCGCCCGAGCTGCTCAAGGGCGAGCACAGCCGCAACGTGGGCCCGGGCATCGACTCGTGGAGCGAGTTCCAGGCGCTGGGCGTCACGGCCGGCATCACGCCCTTCAACTTCCCGGCCATGGTGCCGCTGTGGATGTGGCCGATGGCCGTGGCCTGCGGCAACACGTTTGTGCTCAAGCCGTCCGAGCGCGACCCGACCAGCGCCCTGTTCATCGCCCAGCTGGCGCTGGAAGCGGGCCTGCCGCCCGGCGTGCTGAACGTGGTCAACGGCGACAAGTTGGCGGTGGACACGCTGCTGCAAGACCCGCGCGTCAAGGCCGTGAGCTTTGTGGGCTCCACCCCCATTGCCGAATACATCTATGCCGAAGGCTGCAAGCACGGCAAACGCGTGCAGGCCCTGGGCGGCGCCAAGAACCACGCCGTGCTCATGCCCGACGCCGACGTGGACAACGCCGTGAGCGCCTTGATGGGCGCGGCCTACGGATCGTGCGGCGAGCGCTGCATGGCCATCCCGCTGCTGGTGGCCGTGGGCGACGAAGTGGGCGACGCCGTGATTGCCGGCCTGAAGGCCGAGATCGCCAAGATGAAGGTCGGCCCCGGCACCGACAACAGCAACGACATGGGCCCGCTGGTGACCAAGCCGCACTTTGAGAAGGTGAAGGCCTATGTGGACAGCGGCGTGGCCGAAGGTGCCACGCTGGTGGTCGATGGCCGCGGCGTGAAGGTTGCGGGCCATGAGGAAGGCTACTTTTTGGGCGCGTGCCTGTTCGACAACGTCAAGCCCGGCATGAAGATCTACCAGGAAGAAATCTTCGGCCCCGTGCTCGGCGTGGTGCGCGTAAAAACGCTGCAAGAAGCCATGCAGCTCATCAACGACCACGAATACGGCAACGGCACCTGCATCTTCACCCGCGACGGCGAGGCCGCCCGCTACTTCACCGACCATATCCAGGTTGGCATGGTGGGCGTGAACGTGCCCCTGCCCGTGCCCGTGGCCTACCACTCGTTCGGCGGCTGGAAGCGCAGCCTGTTCGGCGACCTGCACGCCTACGGCCCGGATGCCGTGCGCTTCTACACCAAGCGCAAGACCATCACCCAGCGCTGGCCGAGCGCGGGCGTGCGCGAAGGCGCAGTGTTCAGCTTCCCCAGCAGCCGCTGACGGCGCGATGCAGGGGGCGGCCTGTAGCGGCCAGCGCGCCCCTGCGCCTACGGAAGCCATCGTCGAGCCACCCGCCACGCCAACCCGTCGGGGGCTGCCCGGCGTGCCGAGCCCCCGGCGCGCCTGAGCCCATTCCCGGCGCTGTATGGCCGGCGCTACTGTTCGTGACATTTGACGCTGTCAGGCCGGGTTTCGCACTGGTGAAACGGCTGCATTCCGATACACTCTGCCGACAAGGCCCTGGGCTTACCACGCCCCGGCGCAGCGCTCCATCTGATCGCGTCACCCCATCTCTGCAAGGGTTTCATCATGGCAATCATCAACGGCACCAATCTCAACAACTCCCTCAGCGGCACATCGCTCAGCGACGTCATCAGCGGATTTGATGGCAACGACACGCTTTCCGGACTGGCGGGCGACGACCAGTTGTTCGGTGGCAACGGCAATGACGTACTGAACGGGGGCACCGGCGCTGATGTGATGGACGGTGGTGATGGCAACGACACCTTCCATGTGGACAACGTGGGCGACGTGGTGAGCGGCGGCACGGGCATTGATCTGGTGCAGGTCACGCTGGCGGCCGGCATGTACACCTTGGGTGGCGACGTCGAAAACGCCACGGCCATGGGCGCCACCTTGATCAACATCACGGGTAACGGACTGGACAACAAGATCACAGGCAACAGCGCGGGCAACCAGCTGTTTGGCGACGCTGGCCACGACACGCTGGATGGCGGCGCGGGCAATGACTACCTGGAAGGCGGCACGGGCGACGATACCTATGTGGTGGACAGCCTCTCCGATCTCGTCAGTGAAGCAGGCGGCGGTGGGACCGACCTGGTGCAGGTCAAGTTCGCGTCGGGCGTCTACACCCTGGGCACCGACATCGAGAACGGCCAGGTCCTGGCATCGAGCGCGGCGGGCATCACCGGCAACGACCTCGCCAACTATCTGACCGGCAGCGGTGGCGCCAACACCCTGACGGGCGGCATCGGCAACGACACGCTGGACGGCGGGCTGGGCAGCGACAAGCTGGTCGGCGGCTTGGACAACGACACCTACATCGTCAACGTGGCGGGCGACGTGATTGTCGAAGCAGCCAACGAAGGCGATGACCATGTGCAAGTGGCTTTCACTGCGGCCGGCACCTATGTGCTGTCGGACAACATCGAGACGGCCACGGTCACCTCGGCCAGCCTGGCCGTCAACATCACGGGCAACATGCAGGACAACGTGCTCACCGGCAACGCGGGCGCCAACCTGCTGGCGGGCGGCGGCGGCAACGACACACTGATCGGCCTAGCCGGTAAAGACACGCTGGACGGCGGCGCGGGCTTCGACACGGTGATGATCAATGGCAACTTCGGCGACTACACCATCACCGCTGCGCCCACGGGCTTGGCCGGGGACATCCAGATCGTGGGCAATGGCCAGACCATCATCGTGCGCGGCGTGGAGGAGCTTGATTTCAATGGCGATGTGCGCCTGATGTCGGACCTGAGCATCCCCACCAACGGGGATGACACGCTCAATGTCACCCCCGGCATGGCCATGAATGCATTGGCCGGAAACGACACCGTCCAAGGCACTGCGGGCAACGATACCATCGACGGCGGCAAGGGCAACGACCTGATGGTGGGCGGCCTGGGCGACGACACCTACTACGTAGATTCCCTTTTCGACACCCCTCTCGAAAACCCTGGCGAAGGGACGGACCTGGTCAACGTGTCCATCGCCTCCGGCACGTACCTGCTGCCCACCGATGTGGAGCGTGTCCAGGTCACGTCCACGGGCGCCGTGAACGTGACCGCCGTGGGCGCGAACAGCTACGAAATGGTGGGTGGCAGCGGCGCCAACATCCTTACCAGCGCCGACGGCAACGACACGCTGGACGGTGGCCTGGGCATCGACAAGCTCGTCGGCGGCAAGGGCGATGATCACTATGTCGTCAACGTCGCGGGCGATGTCATCACCGAGAACGCGGACGAGGGCACGGACGATGTGCTGGTGAAGTTCTCCGCCGCTGGCACCTACCTGATGTCGGCCAACGTGGAAAACGCCGTGGCCGACACGGGGATCATCAACACCAACATCACCGGCAACGGGCTGAACAACTCCATCACCGGCAACGATGGCAACAACCTGCTGAGCGGCGGCGACGGCAAGGACACGCTGGTGGGTAGCCTGGGCAACGATACGCTCGACGGCGGCGCAGGCACCATGGACGTGGTCGACCTGAGCGCCTTCGGAACGTCGGCCAACTGGACCGCCGCGCGCCTGAGCGCGACGGAAGTCAAGCTGACCTACACCGGCGCACCCAACACGTCGGTCACGCTGCGCAATGTGGAGTTTGTGCATTTCAGCGACGTGGACACCACGCCGGGCGACCTGATTGCCAACGCCAGCACACCCTTCGCGGACAACTTGCACCTCCTGGCGCCAGGGGCCCTGGACGGCGGGGCCGGCAACGACACCCTGCATGGCTCCTCGGGCAACGACACGCTGATCGGCGGCACGGGCAACGACATCATGTTTGGCATGGGTGGCGAAGACACGTACTACGTGGACTCGGCCAGCGACGTGGCCGTGGAGAACGCTGATGAATTCCCTGGCGACGTGGACACGGTGATCGTGACGATGGCTTCGGGCACCTACGCCCTGGGCCTGGGCAACGATGTCGAGAACGGCATCATCCAGTCCACGGGCGCGGTGAACCTCACCGGTAACGAACTGGACAACACCCTGACCGGCGGCAACGGCGCCAACACCCTCATCGGCGGTGCGGGCAACGACACGATCAATGGTGGCCTGGGAGCCGACGTGCTTACCGGCGGCGCGGGCAACGACAACTTCGTGTTCAACACCCTGTTCAGCGGCACCAACGCGGACAAGGTCACGGACTTTGTGCTGGGCGAGGATCACATCACGATCGATCTCACCGGATTTGCCCATCCCGCCATGGGCGGTGCCGATCTGCAGATCAGCACGAGCACCTACTTCCGCTACAACTCCGCCACGGGTGCGCTGATGTACGACGAAGATGGCTTCGGCACGGGCAAGGCGAGCGTGAACATCGCCGTCCTGGGCACCACGACACACCCGGCGACCTTGCTGGATGCCGACGTCACCATCATTGCCTGATGCGTAGGTAACGCACCCTTGGTAGTGCCCTGCGGGCGTTGCCAGCCAAAACAAAGGCCGCCCTGGGGCGGCCTTTGTGCTTTTGCGGTGCGCCCACAGAGTCCCGTGGCCGCGCGGTGCAATGCCCTCAGCGAAGCAGCCCATTCACTGCAGCAATGCCTGAAGCTTCATCGCTTCCTGTCAGCGCCAGCAGGCGCACGTAGGCGACGAGCATTTCATAGCGCGCACGGGCCAGGTCGCGCTGGGTCTGCGCCTTCTTCTGGTCGGCGTTGAATACGTCAACAAGGGTGCGCACGCCGCCGCGCATCGATTTGCGGCTGGACTGGGCGAGTTGTT
This sequence comes from Acidovorax sp., assembly GCF_022763525.1. GTDB lineage: Bacteria > Pseudomonadota > Gammaproteobacteria > Burkholderiales > Burkholderiaceae_C > Acidovorax. The sequence goes on along the minus strand of NZ_JALEGG010000085.1, from coordinate 35,777 downwards.
CCGCCGAGCGCTCGGCCTGCTCCAGGGCGTGGACCCGCAGGCGGCCTTCGGTCACATTGCGGAACTCGGTTGTCACGCGCAGGGCCAGATCGCGGCGCGCGGCCTCGAGCAGTTCCTCTGCCTGGGTCTGGCGCGCCAGGGCCTCGCGCGTGGCGGCGTTGACATAGCCGCCAGCGTACAGCGGCATGTTGAGCTGCACACCAATCGTGCGGTTGACATAGCGCGTGTTGGGCGAGGTGACGCTTTCACTTTCGCTTCGGCTCCACTGGGCCACGGCGTCCAGCGTGGGCAAGTGGCCCGCGCGGGCCTTTTCCACATCGAGCCGTGCGGACTCAAGCCGGGCCTGGAGCTGGCGCAGTTCAGGGCTGCGCGCCTCGGCCTGCGCCAGCCACTCCTCCAGGTTGTGGACAGGGGGACTCCAGGCGGCAAGGCGATCCACCGCGAGCGGGCGCAGCGCTTCCAGGTTCACCGGCGCGTTGATGAGCAGGGACAGCTGCCGCTGCGCAAAGCCCTGCTGCTGGCGCGCTTCCAGCTCCTGGGCCAGCGCCATGTCGAGCCGGGCCTGAGCTTCGTCGATGTCCGTGCGGGTGCCGGTGCCGCCGGCAAACTGCTTGCGGGCAGCGTCCAGCTGGGTGGTGGTGGCGGCTTTTTGTGCAGCGATGAAGTCCAACTGGTCGCGCGCGAACAGGATCTCGGTGTAAGCGTCCGCCACGCGCACGGCCAGCCTCTGCGTTTCCTTTTGCAGGCCGGCTTGCGCATCGTCCCGCTGCGCCCGTGTTTGTTCAATGCCCAGAGTGATTGCCTTGCGGTACAGCGGCTGGCGCACCGTCAGCGTGGCGTTTTTGCTGGGATAGCGATCGTTGACCGTGGCGTCTTCGCCCAGGATGTTGGGCTGGGTGCGATCGAGGTTGTTGCGCTGGTAGCCAGCGCTCAGGCTCACGTTGGGATAGCGCTGTGCCTCGGCTTGGCGGATGCGCTCGTCCCCGGCCGCCACTGCCGCGCGCGCCGCGCGGGTGGTGGCGTCCTGCAGCAAGGCGGCCTGGTAGGCTTCCTGCAGGTCCATGGCGCGGCCCGATCCTCCCAGCAGGGCCAGGCAGGCAAGTACGGCAGAGGTCGGGGCTCGCGCCATCATCTTCATCATTCTTCCTTCATCGAGCCTGCCATCCGCTTGAACAGCGGCGCCGCCAGATAGGTGAGCAGGCTGCGTCCTCCGGTCTTGATGACGACCTCGGCCGGCATGCCCGGCTGTAGCTGGCGGCTGCCAAGCTCCTTCATGCCCTCGGGCGTGAGCTTGATGCGTGCAAGGTAGTAGCTCACGTTGGTCTGGGTGTCCGTCAGCAAGTCGCCCGACACCGAGGCCACTTCCCCCTGCACCACCAGTTGCGGCGAATGGGCGAAGGAGGCAAAACGCACATCGGCGGCCAAGCCCGCATGCACCCGGTCGATGAGGTGCGGCGCCACCCTCGCCTCCAGCACCAGCGGCTCACCAGGTGGCACGATCGACATGATCTGTTGACCCGGCTGCACCACGGCTCCCACGGTCTGCACGGCCAGTCCCACCACCTGGCCTGCAACGGGCGCCACGATTTCCGTGCGGGCCAGCTCCCCGCCCAGCGCCGCGTAGCGCTTGCCTTCGGGCTCCGCATCGCGCATGGCTTCGGCCAGCGTCGTCTCGACTTCCTTGCGGTATTCCTGTTGGCGCGAGAGGATCTTCTGGCGCAGTTCGGCAATGGTCCGCTGGCCGCGCGAGGTGTTGCCCAGCAGTTCGGTCAGGGCGAGATCGGTGTCGGCGATCTGGCGTTCCAGCTCCAGCTGGCGGTTGCGCGGCACGTATCCCTCTTTCACCAGTTCGCGCGTGTGGTTGAGCTCGTCCTGCAGCAGTGCGCGCTGGGCGCGTCGTCCCTCCGCCAGGCTGGCATAGGAACGGAGCAAAGCGTGCTGGCCCTGGATGTTTTCTTCCATGCCCTGCACATCGGCCTGCAGCGAAGCGCGCCGGGATCGCAGCAACTGCGTTTGCGTGTCCACCAACTGGCGGATCTGCGGATCGGACTCTGCGGCGGCCAGCAGGTCCGGCGCAAAACGCGGGGTGTCGGCGGCGGTCCGCTCGGCTTCAAGCCGGCCTTGCATGGCACGCAAGGTGAAGTAGCGCAGTCGCGATGTTTCATAGTGGGCGCGCGTGGTGGCGTCGTCCAGCGCAATGAGGGGCTGGCCGTCCTTCACCGCCTGGCCTTCGTGCACGAACACCTGGCGCACGATGCCCCCGGTGAGGTGCTGCACCACCTTGCGCTTGGTATCCAGGGCCACGATGCCCTGGCTGGGAACGCCCTCATCCAGCGGCGCGAAAGCGGCCCAGAGCAGGAAGCCGCCCAACCCGAGGCCCAGCGTCCACAGGCCGATGCGCGCGGCGCGGCCCGTGTCGGTCGGAGGCTCCAGCGGAGAGGGGGGTGTCGTGGGTGTCGGCATGGGTTCCATCGTAAAAGTAGCTCAGGCAGGCAGCGCCTGGGATGTCGCCGGTGACGGCCGCAGTTGCGCAAGCACCGCATCGCGCGGCCCCTGGGCGCGCAGGCGTCCCTCGTGCAGCACCAGCACTTGGTCGGCCAGCGCCAGTGCCCCTGGGCGGTGTGTGATGAGGAAAACAGTGGCGCCGCGGGCGGCCAGCGCGCGCAGCGATTGCAGCAACGCCGCCTCCCCTGCATCGTCCAGGTGGGCATTCGGCTCGTCGAGCACCACGAGGTCGGGCTCGCCGTACAGCGCACGCGCCAGGGCTATGCGCTGGCGCTGGCCGCCCGACAGGGCGCGGCCGCCTTCGCCCACCGGCGTGTCATAGCCTTGGGGCAGGCGCAATACCATGTCATGCAGGCCGGCGGCCTTGGCCGCTGCCACGACTTTCGCGGCGTCGACCACGCCATCCTGGGTGTGAAACCGTGCAATGTTTTCTGCCACGGTGCCGTTGAACAGGGCGGTTTCCTGCGGCAAGTAACCCACGCGCCGGCCGCCGGTGTTCAGCTCGCCTGCCGACGCTGGCCAAGCATGGGCCAACGCGCGCGCCAACGTGGACTTCCCCGACCCCGATGCCCCCAGGACGACCGTGATCGTGCCAGGCTGGGCCACGAAGTCCAGCGCGTGGAGGATGGTCTGCGCCCGGCCTGGCGCGGCGACGCACAGGCCGCGGGCGACGACCGGGCTTGCGGGTGCTGCGGGCGGTGCGAAGCTCGTGGAAAGGCCGTCCTGCGTGGGGTAAGCCGCGAGCAGTTGCGCCAGGCGGTCATAGGCTGCGCGTGCACCCAGCAAGCCCCGCCACACCCCCACCAACTGGTCAATGGGTGCCAGCGCGCGCGCCATGAGAACGTTGGCGGCAATCATGGCGCCGGGTGTGAGTTCGCCCCGAATGACCAGAATGGCCCCCGCAGCCAGCGAGGCGGTCTGCTGCGCATAGCGCACGTATTTGCTCCAGGCCACGACGCGGTGGGTGAGCCCTTGCAGCGCCGCGTGGCGCTGGGCGGCTCGCTGGTGCAGGCCTAGCCATCGTTGGCGTAGCGGGACCGCCATGCCCAGCGCCTCCACGGCTTCGGCGTTGCGCAACTTGCCCTGCAGGTAGGCGTGGGATTCGGCCTGGGCCTGCGCCAACGACTCGGCAGGTGCCATCGTGCGGTGGTGGCCCAGCCACGCCAGCGCCGCCTGTACCAGTGCGAAACAGATGGCCACCACGCCCAGCAAAGGGTGCAGCAGGAACAGTGCGGCCACGTACACCAGCGTCCACGGCAAGTCACAGAAGGCGAGGATGCCCGGGCCCGTGAGAAACTGGCGCAGCTCCGTCCAGTCGGTAAATGGCTGTGTTCGCTGGGCATCGGGTTCGTGTGCGCTGCGCGCGAAGGCGGCGGCCCCGATGCGTCCACTCAGCGTGGCATCGAGCCGGGCTCCCAGGCGCACCAGAAGGCGCGCCCGGATCGCATCGGCAAAGCCCATGGCCACGAAGAGGAACAGCGTGATCAACGAGACCACCAGCAAGGTGACTTCGCTGTGGCTGACCATGACGCGGTCGTACACCTGAAGCATGTAAAGGGTGGGCGTGAGCAGCAGCACGCTCGCCACCATGCTGAAGAGGCCCACGGCGGCCCAGGCGCGGCGCTGGCTCCACAAGGCCTGCGCGATCTCGCCGCGCGGCGGGTTGTTGAAAAGGCTCATGTCACGCGGGGCGCGGGGGTGTTTCCGTTGCCGTAGTTGTTCTGGTTGGCCTTCTGCAGCGCGGCCATCACCTCGTCGCGCGGGCCGAAGGCCCGCTGCGTACCGCCATGCAGTACCAGGGCCTTGTCGGCCACGGCCAGCACGCCGGGCAGATGGGTCATGACCACGACCGTCGCGCCGCGCGCCTTGGTGGCGGCGATGGCTTGCACCAGCGCCTGGTTTCCGGCCTCGTCCAGGCTCGCATTGGGCTCATCCAGGACCACGAAGGCTGGCTTGCCATACAGCGCGCGCGCCAGGGCCACGCGCTGGCGCTGGCCGCCTGAAAGCATGACGCCCTCATCTCCGACCGGCGAGTCATAGCCCTGTGGCAGGGCCGTGATCCAGTCGTGCAGTCCCACGGCTCGCGCGGCTTCGTGCAGCGCTGCAGTGTCGGCGTCGCCAAAGCGCGCGATGTTTTCGGCGAGCGTGCCCGCCAGCAACTCCACGTTTTGGGGCACGTAACCCAGATGGCGCCCGAGTTCAGCCTTGTTCCAGGCGCTGATGTCGGCACCGTCGAGCCGCACCGTGCCCGCCAGCGGCGGCCACAATCCCACGAGCATGCGTGCGAGCGTGGTCTTGCCCGAGGCAGAAGGGCCGATCACGGCCAACACCTCGCCCGGCTTCAGCGCAAACGCAATGTGGCGCAGCATGGGGGGGCCGCCAGCGGCGGCCGCGGCCGTCAACCCTTCCACCGCCACATGGCCCTGGGGCGCGGGCAGGGCCATGGCCGGCGCAGCGGCCGGAAGGCGCTCGAGCAGGTTGGATAGGCGCTGCCACGCGAGCCGGGCCTGCACCACATTGCGCCATTGCGATACCAGCTGCACCAGCGGCGAAAGCACGCGCGCTCCCAGCACCGAGCTAACGATGAGCATGCCGCCCCCGCCGGTCAGTTCGTCATGCAACAAGAGCCATGCCCCCAGGCCCAGCAGCGCGGACGCGAGCGTGGTCTGCAGGCCCCGCCCCAGCGCCTGGTACAGCCCCGCGTTGTCCGAGGCGCGCGCCTGCAGTGCCAGCGTCTCGCGGTGCAGGCGCAGCCAGCGTGCCTGCATGTCAGGCGCCATCCCCAGGGCTGCCACCACGTCGGCGTGCCGCAACGTCCCCTCGACATACATGCGCGCCTGGATGTCGGCCTGGTTCGCCAGCGCCAGGGGCTGTGCCGTTCCGCGCTCGTTGAACCAGGAGAGCAGGCCCTGCACCAGCGCCAGCGCGAGCGCCACCCACCCGAGCAGGGGCTGGATCATGAACAGGACCACCAGCGCGACCACAGCGACCGGGGATTCGAGCGCTGCAGCCAGTGCCGTGCTGTGAAAGGCATCGCGCAGCGTTCGCAAGTCCGCCAGCGGTTGCGTGCCCAGGGCTTGGCCCTTCTTGAGGTGGGCCGCATGGGTGGCCTCGAACACCCGCGGGGCCAGCTGCGTGTCGAATGCGCTGCCGGCTTCGCGCAGGGTTTCGCTGCGCGCCCACTCCAGCACTTCCATCACCGCCAGCGCCACCAGCACCATCAGGGTGAGCATGCCCAGGGTAAGGAGGTCCCGGCTGTCCACCACGCGCCCGTACACCTCGAACATGTACACGGTGGGCACCAGCACCAGCAAACCTGCCAGCACTGAAAACATGAAAGCCCGCCGCAGGGCGGGCACCTGCCGTGCGAGGGCCTTTGCCGTTTCCGTCGGAGCGGTCATTGGGGGGGCCTGAAGGTTGGCCCGCGTCGGGCATCTGGCCCGCCGCAGCCAGCCGTCCGGTCCGCCGCGTGCAGGATGGACCAGGTCGCAGCTGCACTCCGGGAGGAGGGGCGAGCGTGGAATTCTTGTGGTTGGTGCATGAAAGGCTCCGAACGCGAGAGTTTGAAGCATTTTTTAACGGGCACGCCGCTGGAGCCCCGATCGGCAGCGGTCCGGGAGCAAGTTTTCGATGGATGTTGTTTTCGCGTCAGCGTGGTTTGTCCACGCATGGGGCTGGATGAAGTACCCCACCCATAAGCAGATTCGCTTACTAGGGTTTTCACGGCCATCCCCCTACAATCGCACACCCTTACAAAGCTGACAGCCGCGCAAGAGCGCCTGCAGCGCAGGTTTTAGTCACTGGAGACACTGAATGCCCGAGAACGACACGGCCCAGAACAATCAACTCGACAAGCGCGCTCAACTGCGCCGTGCCGCTCTGGAGTACCACGAGTTTCCCAAGCCGGGCAAAGTCGCCATCGCTGCCACCAAGCAGATGGTCAACCAGCACGACCTGGCGTTGGCCTATTCGCCCGGCGTGGCAGCCCCTTGCGAAGAGATCGTCAAAGACCCGGCCAACGCCTTCCGCTACACCTCGCGCGGCAACCTGGTGGCGGTGATCAGTAACGGCACTGCGGTGCTGGGTCTGGGTGACATCGGCGCGCTGGCCTCCAAGCCCGTGATGGAAGGCAAGGGCGTGCTGTTCAAGAAGTTCGCCGGCGTGGATGTGTTCGACATCGAGATCGACGAGAAGGATCCTGCCAAGCTGGTGGAGGTCATCGCCGCGCTGGAGCCCACCTTCGGGGCTGTCAACCTGGAGGACATCAAGGCGCCTGACTGCTTCTACGTGGAGCGCGAGCTGCGCAAGCGCATGAAGATCCCGGTCTTCCATGACGACCAGCACGGCACGGCCATCACGGTGGCGGCTGCCATGGTCAATGCCCTCAAGGTGGCGGGCAAGAAGATCGAAGACGTGAAGCTCGTGACCAGCGGTGCGGGCGCGGCAGCGCTGGCCTGTCTGAACCTGCTGCTCAAGGTGGGCGTGCAGCGCAAGAACGTTTTCGTGACCGATTTGGCCGGCGTGGTGTACGAAGGCCGCGAAGAGCTCATGGACGATGACAAGCGCCAGTTCATGCAGAAGACGGACGCGCGAAAGCTGGCCGAGGTGATCGTTGGTGCAGACGTGTTCCTGGGCCTGTCGGCCGGCAACGTGCTCAAGCCCGAGATGGTGGCCAGCATGGCCGAGCGTCCGGTGATTTTTGCCCTGGCCAACCCCAACCCCGAAATCACGCCCGAGCTGGCGCACAGCGTGCGCAGCGACATCATCATGGCCACGGGGCGCTCCGACTATCCGAACCAGGTCAACAACGTCCTGTGCTTTCCATACATCTTCCGCGGTGCGCTGGACTGCGGCGCCACCACCATCACCGATGAGATGGAAATCGCGGCGGTGCACGCCATCGCCGAGCTGGCCCAGGCCGAGCAGAGCGAAGTGGTGGCCGCAGCCTATGTGGGCGAGAAGCTGTCGTTCGGCCCCGAGTACCTGATCCCCAAGCCGTTCGACCCGCGCCTGATGATGAAGATCGCCCCCGCCGTGGCCCAGGCGGCGGCCGACAGCGGCGTGGCGCAGCGCCCCATCGCCGACATGGACGCGTACCGCGACCGGCTGCAGACCTTTGTCTACGCCTCCGGCACGACGATGAAACCCATCTTCGACGCAGCACGCACCGCCGCCAAGAAGCGCGTGGCCTACGCTGAGGGCGAGGAAGAACGCGTGCTGCGCGCCGCGCAGATCGTGGTGGACGAGAAGGTGGCCCGCCCGACGCTGATCGGCCGCCCCGCCATCATTGCCCAGCGCATCGAAAAGTTTGGCCTGCGCCTGAAGGAAGGCGTGGACTATGACGTGGTCAACACCGACTTCGACCACCGCTACCGCGACTTCTGGCAGACCTACCACCGCATGACCGAGCGCAAGGGCATCACCCAGCAGGTCGCAAAAATCGAAATGCGCCGCCGCCTCACGCTGATTGGCGCGATGATGCTGCACAAGGGCGAGGTGGACGGCCTGATCTGCGGCACCTGGGGCACCACGGCCAACCACCTGATGTACATCGACCAGGTGATCGGCAAGCACGCGGGCGGCGCCGACAGCACCGCGCAGGATGTGCCGGTGTACGCCTGCATGAACGGCCTGATGCTGCCCGGCCGCCAGGTGTTCCTGGTGGACACCCACGTGAACTACGACCCCACGCCGCAGGAGCTGGCCGAGATCACCGCGCTGGCCGCCGAGGAAATGATGCGCTTTGGCCTCAAGCCCAAGGCCGCGCTGCTGTCGCATTCCAACTTCGGCACCAGCAACCACCCCAGCGCCGTGAAGATGCGCCAGACGCTGGAGCTGCTGCGCCAGCAGGCCCCCTGGCTTGAAGTGGATGGCGAAATGCACGGCGACGTGGCGCTGGACGGCAAGGCCCGTGCCGCCCTCATGCCCAGCAGTGAACTCACCGGCGATGCGAATCTGCTGGTGTTCCCCAACATTGATGCCGCCAACATTGCCTACAACCTCCTCAAGACGGCAGCAGGCGGCGGCATCGCCATTGGCCCTGTGCTGCTGGGCGCGGCCAAACCCGTCCACATCCTGACGCCCAGTGCCACCGTGCGCCGGATTGTCAACATGACAGCCTTGACCGTGGCGGATGCCAACGTCGCAAGATAAGCCATAAAGCCGTAGCAAGCGCTAACTTTGGTTGCTTGTCCTACCCTTCAGCGTCTGCTCAATCTTTGTGCAGGCGCTTGCTTTTTGGGGGCCGTTGAGCGACACTAGCGGCTCGAAATTTCGGGTAAACCCGTAGTTTCTGAAAGGTTTCGTTGATGCTGAAGGCTGTAGCCACCCGGGCGCGCAAAGCAGGGTTCTTGTGTGCGTTGGGTGTTGCGTTCGTGTTGTCCCCGGTGGCGGGGCATGCCCGGAACTCGCCGCCCACCGGCGGCTCCCTATCTCCCATTGCATTGGCCGAGTTGCCTCCTCAGGGGCGTGAGACTTATGCGCTGATCCGTGAGGGAGGGCCTTTTCCGTATGACAAGGACGGAACAGTTTTCGGTAATCGCGAGCGGCTGCTGCCCCCCCAACACCGGGGCTACTACCGTGAATACACCGTCAGAACGCCAGGATCGCGAAACCGGGGAGCCCGGCGCATTGTGTGTGGCGGCAAGCCCCGGGTTCCGGATGCGTGCTACTACACCAGCGATCACTACGCCAGTTTTCGCGAAATCGTCGAGTGACCCCCGTTGCGCTGCACGCAGGCCAGAGCTACGCTGGCGGCGGTCAGTGCGCCCCTTTTGAATCCCCACCCGCAGGCAGCGCCCGCAGCCTTGCGAAACGCCAGAGTTTGTGGACTTTAAAAAGAAAGAGTAGCGGAGATGCAAACGCCACTTCGTAAAGACCTGGAGACGCCACTGCGTGGCGTGCGCACCAATATCGTCCAGTCCATTCGCGCCTTCCGCGTGCAGGACCTGCAGGACGCCGCCACCTCCATGGGTCACCATTTCTTGTACGCCAACCTGGCCCACGCGCAGTCCAAGCAGGATGTGCTGGACCTGATTGCCGCCCAATTCACCTTCCCGTCGCATTTCGGCAAGAATTTTGATGCGCTGTACGACTGCATGACGGATCCCTTGCACAAATCGGGCCCGCAGCCTGGCTTCATCGTGGTGCTGGAGCAGATCCCCGCCACGGGCAAGTTCGACAAGGAGGCGCGGGAACAGCTGCTCGATATCTTCCGCGACGCTGCCGACTACTGGGGCGATCGCAAGATACCGTTCCGGTGTTTCTATTCTTTTCTGTAGCCCGTTCTGCATCCACCAGCCAAGCAGAACGGGCGAACGAGGCTACCAGCACCCAGGACGTCCAAGGCATTGAGATCGGCGCGGATTCCGCCGAGAAAATGCCGACCGACAAGCTTGTCGACGTGTCGCCGATGGCGCTGCGCATGAGCAGCCCTTTCAACGCGGGCTATTGGCTCAGCGCGGCCTGAACTTCGGTGCATCCCCCTGAGCGGCTTTGCCGCTTCCTCCTTCTCTCGAATTGTTGTGCGATTCGGGGAAGGGGGACACCGCCAGCGCGGCGGCCCTAGCGCAGCGGTCGCTGGTCTGTGCCGCGCCGGTTGCCACGCTAGTGGCGAAGTCAAGCGCATCAAGGTGGCGGCCGCGATGTCGCGGGGGCAGGTCGGGGTTAGCGAAGCGTAACCCGACACACTCTGCACTTCACAAGCCAAAAAAGGCTCCAGCGCTTGCCTAGTCAGCGCTGGAAGCTATCAATTTTAGAGCATTCCTGCGCCAGTGCTACGTACTCTTCCACGGGCACTTCCTCGGCGCGGCGCTGGGTGTCGAAATGGCCGGCGAACTGGCGGGCTTCGAGCCAGCGGCCCAGCGTGTGGCGCAGCAGTTTGCGGCGCTGGCTGAAGGCGACCTGGACCAGTTCCTCCAGCAGCGGGACCGACAAAGGCGCGGGCTCTGCATGCGGCACCATGCGCACCACGGCGCTGTCCACACGCGGGGGAGGATCGAAGCTCTCGGGCGGCACGAACAGCACGTTTTCCATCGCATACCGCCACTGCAGCATGACCGACAGGCGACCGTAGTCGCCGGTGGCAGGCTGCGCCACCATGCGGTCGATCACTTCCTTTTGCAGCATGAAGTGCTGGTCTTCAATGACCTGCACGTGCTCCAGCAGGTGGAACAGGATGGGCGTGGAGATGTTGTAGGGCAGGTTGCCCACCACGCGCAGCCGCAAGTCGGGCTGTCCGGCTTTCTCGCGCATGGCGTGTGCGAGGGCAGTGAAGTCCACCTTGAGCACGTCGGACTCGATCACTTCGAGCTGGCCGTGCAGCCGCAATCGAAGGGCAAGATCGCGGTCGAGTTCGATGACCGTGAGGCGCCCCAGGCGCTCTACCAGGGGTTGTGTCAGCGCTGCCAGCCCCGGCCCGATCTCGACCATGGGTTGACCCGGCTGCGGCGCAATGGCTTGCACGATGCCATCGATGATCCCGTGGTCGGACAGAAAGTGCTGCCCGAAGCGTTTGCGGGGAATATGCTTCATTGCGGCGGATCGCGGTACTCGACGTAGGCCCGGCCGCGCAACTCCTGGGCCCAAGTGGCGTAGGCCTCGTCCAGCTTTTTCTCGCGCACGGTATCGCGCGCCATGTCGCGCTGCTCGCGCTGGGTGAGCTTGGCCTGGCGGCGTTCCAGCAACTGGATCAGGTGCACGCCGAAACGCGAGACCACAGGTTCGCTGATGTCGCCGGGCGCGAGGGCGTTCAGGGCTTGCTCGAACTCGGGCACGTAGCGGCCCGGCGTGGCCCAGCCCAGGTCGCCGCCATCCTTGGCACTGCCGTCCTGCGAGTGCTCGCGCGCCAAGGCGCCAAAGTCGGCCAGGCCCGCCTGCACGCGGCGGCGGTACTCGGCCAGGCGTGCGGCTGCGGCGCTTTCGGACAGCTGCGGCCCCGTGCGAAGCAGGATGTGGCGGGCGTGGTTCTGCATCACCGTGGTGGGCAAGCCGGCCGTGACGCGCTCGATCACCTTGAGCACGTGGAACCCTGCGGGCGAGCGCACCGGCCCCACGATGCTGCCCACTGGCAGGCCCAGCGTGGAGTTGACGAAAAGCTCAGGGTAGCGGTCGGCCGGGCGCAGGCCCAGCTGGCCGGCATTGCGCTGACCTTCGGGCGCATCGGAAAATTCGCGTGCCACTGCGGCGAAATCCTCACCGGCGCGCACCTTGTCGGCCGCCCTCTGGGCCCGGGCTTGGCGTGCCGCCACTTCGGCAGGGCTGGCGTTTTCGGGCACCAGCACCAGCACGTGCCCCAGGTTGATCTCCATGGCGGTGGCATCGGTGCCCGCCTGCTGCTCGCGCAGGTACTGGTCGATGTCCAGGTCGGAAACCTTCACGCGCGCTTCCACTTCGCGCTCGCGCAGGCGCTGCAGCAGCAACTGGTTGCGCAGTTCTTCGCGAAAGCGCTCCTTGCCCATGCCGTCGCGCCCCAGGCGACGGTACAGCTCGTCCACCGACATGCTGTTCTGCCGTGCGACGCCCTGCTCGGCCTGCGATACGGCGAAATCGTCCACCTTGATGCCGGCCTCCTTGGCCTGCTGCAGTTGCACGCGTTCCAGGATGATCCGCTCCAGGACTTCGCGAGCCAGCAGGTCGCGCGGAGGCATGGCTCCGCCCTGCTGGGCCAGCTGCGCTTCGGCGCGCGCCATCCGCGCCCGCACTTCGTTGTTGGTGACCGGCTCGGAGTTGACGACGGCGACGATGAAGTCTGCCTGCCGAGGCGTTGCATCACTGGTGCTGCCCTGCGCCGGCAGCGTGATCGACGGCGTGGCCGGCGGGCGCGCCGTCAGGCCCTTGCCGGTCGGGGCGCCGGAAGGGCGCAGCCCTTGGGCCAGGGCACCCTGCGACAAGAGGGATGCCAGAGCGGCGATGGCCAGTGCGATGACTCGGTGATTCATGGCGTTAAGCGGTGAGAGCGTGGGTGGGCACGTTGCCGTGCTGGCGAAAACGGGGGGCGGGGCCGCGGCAACCTGGAGCAGGGCGCGGCGGATTTTGCCGCGGCAGAGGGGGACTAGTCATAGTTGCTGAACCGGCTTGGCGTGCTGGTTTGCTCGCGCAGGGTCTGGTAGCGCGGGACGTGTTGCTTGAGGGCTTCCAGCGGGCTGGCGCCCAGGCTCAGGCGGGAGAAGCCCACGAACTCGATCTGGAACAGAAGGCGTGTGTTGGAGGTGGTCACGCTGCTTTGCAGGCGCTCCAGCACCACGCGGCCGATCCAGCAGCAGCTGTCGTATTCGAGGCCCACGATGGTGTCCACGAGCTTGCGGTCTTGCAGGCTGTAGTTCAGCCGGCCCACGGTGTACCAGCGGCCGCCACCCTGGCCTCCGCCAGTGGTTGCGGGTTTCGCGTCGCCGCCCCACAGGGCGCTCAGGGGCCATTGCCAGCCGATGTCGATCTGCTCGCTGGTACCGCGCTGCAGGCGGTAGGCAGCACTCACGGTGCGGTAGTTGCCCGGCGTGTAGCGCGCGCCGATGGTCGAGCGGATGGACCGGCCGGTCTTGGGGTTGTACTGCACCGTGGAATCGAAGCCCCATTGCGGCGTCCACGTGATGCCCGCGCCCAGCAGCAGGTCGGACAGGCGCTCGCTCACGGGCGCGGCGCCCGGCAGCGTCACCTTCTGGTCCGAAAAGCGCACCCGCTGGGCGATGCCAAAGCGCGCGGCCTCGGCGCCGGTGCTCGGGTCCAGCAGGCGCGTGGTCACGCCCAGCGTCAGCAGGTTGTTGTCGGCCAAGCGGTCGTTCCCGCCATAGGCATTCTCGGTGAAGATCGTCGCGAAGTTGAAGTCGTTGGCTGCCGTGTCGTATACGGGCAGCATGCTCTGGTCGCGGTAGGGTGTGTAGGTGTAGAACGCACGCGGCTCCAGGGTCTGCAGGAAGCTGCGGCCAAAGTAGGCGGCGTCGCGTTCGAAGACCAGCCCGCTGTCCAGGCTGAAGGTGGGCAAGGTGCGGTCGGCCGAGCGCCGTCCGTTGGACAGCGGCGTGTCGAACTGGTACTGCGTGGCATGCAGCTGCAGGCGCGGCGTGATGAATCCGCCCGGCGACAGAAACGGCCGGCTGATCTGCGCCATGGCGTAGCTGCGGTGAGCGTTGGGCTGCCCCGTGAGCTCGCGCGCGGCCTGGAACCGCGTGGTGTCCAGCTCCACGGTGGCGTCGAGCCCCCCCCCCAGCTGTGACGGCGCATAGCGCCACTGGAGCTGGGGCATGCGGTCGTACGGCGGCACGATGGGGGCGGTCACGTCCTGCAGCGTCTGCCACTTGAGCGTGCGCACGCTGGCCGACATGTCGTTGCCCCCCCACGACAGGATGGCGTCGCCGGGCAGCAGGCGCTGGCGCAGCACTTCGGAGGCGCGGCCAAAATCGCGCCAATAGTTGTCGTCGCTGACCCGGTTGACGTTGAGGTTCAGCCCCACCCCGCCGATCGGCGTGGGGAAGGCTCCCTGGTGCTGGCCCGAGAAGCTCCACCGCATCCGGTCGCGCAGGCGGTCCGACGGCATGACGTCGGCGCTGAGCTTGCCGCTGTAGGTCGGCTCCAGGTAGCGGAACTCCCCGCCCAGGTTGGCGCCCCGCTTGGTCATGAGGGCTGCGCGCAGCGTGGCGTCGCGATTGGGGGCGATGTTCCAGTAGTACGGCTGCGTGTACGCCAGCCCGTCGCGGCTGTCGAGCCCGATGGTGGGCGGCAGCAGGCCGGACTTGCGCTTGTCGGACAGCGGGAAGGTGATGTACGGGACCGGCAGGATGGGCACACCCTTGAATTCAAGCACTGCGTCCTCGGCCGTGCCCACCTCTTCCTCGTTGTCGATGCGGATGGTGCCAGCGCGCAGCACCCAGTCGGGCTCCCAGCTCGCTTCGTTGCCACGCTGGCAGGTGGTGTAGGTGGCGGTGTAGACCACGGCCCGGTCGCGGTCGATGAAATCCACCCGGGTGGCTTCACCATGCGCCTGGTTGGCCAGGAACTTGTAGCGCGCGTCGCTGAAGAAGCCTTCGAAGGCGTCCACGCGCAGTTCCAGCGCCGTGCCTTCGTACACGTTGCCCGCGCGGTTGATGCGCACGTTGCCGTTGGCCTTGGCCAAGTCCTGCGGTACGTTGTAGTCCAGCCGGTCTGCGCGGATCACGGTATCGCCGCGGCGCAGCTCGGCGTTGCCTTCGATGACGGCGTTCAGGTCGGTCTGCCCTTCCACCCGGTCGCCCGACACGAACACCGGCAACTGGGGCCGCACCGCGTCCGGGATTTTTTCCTGCAACAGGGGCGAGCTGCGCAGGGCGGGCGCAGGTGCGTCCCACGCACTGGCGGGCGGGGCGCCGCTGCTGTCCGCCTGTGCCAGCACGGCCTGGGGCAGGCCGCACCAGGCCAGGGCCACACCATAGGCCAGGGCACGGGGCACGGGGGCGGCGCGCAGGCGCCGGGTCCGCAGGGGCGGAGTCTGCACGGTGGAAGGCTTGCGACGTGGCACGTGGGCGGTGGGCGGGGGCAGATGCGTTAGAGGGAGGCCCACCCCAGGCAGCCGGGGGCGGATTTGTAAAATCGGATTATCCATGAGCCACCCATCCTCTTCTCCTGCCGCCTGCCCGCCCGAGGGCGCGGCCGTGGCAACCCCTGTTGCTCCCACCGTCACCTGGCCCGATGCAGCGCGCCAAGCGGCCTTTCAAGCCTGGCTGGCACCGCTGGTCACGCCGCACCAGTTGCTGCCCGACACGCTGCGCCCTGCCTCGGCCGACGCCAGTTTCCGGCGCTACCTGCGCATTGACAGCGCAGCCGGGGGCAGCCTGATCGTGATGGACGCTCCGCCCGACAAGGAAGACTGCCGGCCTTTTGTGCGCGTGCAGCGCCTGATGGCGGAGGCGGGCTTGCATGTGCCCCAGGTCCTCGCGTTCCACGAGGCGGGCGGCTTCATGCTGCTGTCCGATCTGGGTCGTCAGACGCTGATCGAGCTGCTCGACCCGGCCCGGCCGCACGACGCCTTCGCCTGGTACAACCAAGCCACCGATGTGCTGCTGGACTGGCAGAAGGCCTCGCGGCCGGGCGTGCTGCCCGTCTACGACGAGGCCCTGCTGCGCCGCGAGCTGGCGTTGTTCCCCGATTGGTACCTGGCCAAGCACCGGGGCGTGGTGCTGGATGACCGGCAGCAAGCCACCTTGGCCAGTGCCTTTGATGCCATCGTGGCGCACAACCTGGCAGCTCCGAGCGTGTTCGTGCACCGGGACTTCATGACCAGGAACCTGATGGCGGCCCCAGAACAGGGCGGGCCGCTGGGTGTGCTCGACTTCCAGGATGCGGTCTACGGCCCCATCACCTACGACATCGCCAGCCTGCTGCGCGATGCCTTCATCAGCTGGGAAGAGGAATTTGTCATCGACATTACCGTGCGTTACTGGGAGAAGGCGCGCAAGGCCGGGCTGCTGGGTGCGGGCAGTGCGAGCGGTTGGGGGGACGACTTTGGCGAGTTCTATCGCAGCGTCGAATGGATGGGGCTGCAGCGCCACCTGAAGGTCGCCGGGATCTTCGCGCGGCTGACACTGCGCGACGGCAAGCCCAAGTACCTGGCGGACGCACCGCGCTTTCTTCGCTATATCCGTGCCACGGCCAACCGCTACCGGCAGCTGGGTCCGTTGCTCAAGATGCTCGACCAGATCGAAGGCACCGAGCCCCTCACGGGGTTTGCCTACGGGCGGATGTAGTCCGCTGAGGCGCGCTCCCGGAATATGAATTCAATATGGCTCTGGCGCTTGTCCATCAAGCGCGAGCAGCTATCAATAGAGTAGCTAATGCCCCGTTTCCACTGCCCCGCCCCTTTGGCCGCCGGCGCCGAGCTGGACCTGCCTCCGGGCGCAGCGCGGCATGTGCAGGTGCTGCGCCTGCAGCCGGGGGACACCATCACGCTGTTCCATGGTGGCCTGGGTGCCGACGCTCCTGGCGGCGAGTTTGACGCCACGGTGCTGCGCATGGGCCGCAGCGATGTGCGCGTGCTGGTGGGCGCGCACCGCGCCATCGAACGCGAGGCGCCGCGCGCCGTGCACCTGCTGGCTGGCATCACGGCCAACGACCGCATGGACTGGCTGGTGGAGAAAGCCACCGAACTTGGCGTGGCCAGCATCACCCCCTTGATGGCGGAGCGCAGCGTCCTCAAGCTCAAGGGCGAGCGCGCCGACAAGAAGATTGCCCATTGGCAGGCTGTGGCCGTGGCCGCGTGCGAGCAGTGCGGCCGCAACCGCGTGCCGCTGGTCCATGCGGCGGTGGAACTGGCCCGGTGGGTCGGGACGCCGCCGGACGGTGCGCTGCGCCTGCTGCTTTCTTTGCGCGAGGGCACCGCACCCCTGGGCTCGGCCGCCGCGCCGGGTGGTCCGGTGGTGTTCCTCTCGGGCCCCGAGGGCGGACTGAGCCGGGCCGAAGAAGACCTGGCACTGCAGCACGGTTTTGCGCCTGTCACGCTCGGTCCGCGCGTGCTGCGGGCCGAGACGGCGCCGCTGGCGGCATTGGCGGCGTTGACGCTTCTGTAGGCCTCCGGCGCCCTTGGGCCCGCATGGGGCTGTTCTGGATGTCTGTTGCAGAGCGCAGAGCGGCCTCCAAGACCCTGTGGACCGAACAGGGCTGTTCCTTGCGGAGCAACCCTGGAGGCTGTACGCTGGGCAAGCCGCGCCCTGCCTCAGGGTGCACCGCACCATCCTTTCCGGCAGGAGTCTTTCATCTTGCACACGCCTTCCCGCTGGCAACGCGTCCGGGATGTGGTCCTCTCGTCCAACCCCCGGCGACGCACGCTGGTGGGCATGGCGCTGCTCGCGTTGGTGCTCATGGCCTGCAGCGCGGGCGTGATGCTGATGATTGCCGCGGCCAGCAGCGAGGTGGACGCGGTCGCGGTGCAGTGGTGGGCCGCGATCTCCGTCGGCGGGCTGATGGTGATGACCGCCTTCATCCGGTCCGGCGCGACGGCGGGGCTGGCCGATCCTTCGCTCACGGTGCCGCAAATGGTGTGGACCATCACCAGCGGCGCGGTGGCCTACGTGCTCGCGGGCGATGCCCGGGGTGTGGTGCCCAGCGTGCTGGCCATGATCCTGTTCTTTGGCACTTTCGGCCTCTCCGTGGCCGAGGTGATCGGCATCGGCATCTACGCGCTGCTGGCTTTTGCGTGCGCGGTGGCCGCGACCACGCGCTACAACACCGGCCCCTTCGGCTATCTGGACATGGCCTATGCGCTCATGGTGCTCATCGTGCTGGGCGGCAGCATTGCGCTGAACCTGCGCATCCAGCGCATCCGGGCGCGGCTGCGGGAGCAGCGGGAGGCCCTGGCCCACGCCCTGGCCGTGAACCGTGAGCTGGCCACCCGCGATGAACTCACCGGCCTGCCCAACCGCCGCGCCATGCAGGACCTGATGGGGCTCGAACATCGCCGCAGCGTGCGCAGCGGACGGCCCATGCTCCTGGCCCAGTTGGACATCGACCACTTCAAGCGCATCAACGACGCCCACGGCCATGCCACCGGCGACCGTGCCCTGCAGGCCTTCGCCAGCGTGGTGCGCGCGAGCGTGCGCGACACCGACGTGCTCGCGCGCTGGGGTGGCGAGGAGTTCGTGCTGCTGCTGTCGGAGACCCGCCTGGACGATGCGCGCGATCTGCTGGAGCGTTTGCGCCACGCCGTGGCGACGATGGAAATCCCCCACACCGACGGCGCGCTGCGCATGACCGTCTCGATCGGCGTGGCCGTGCACCTGCCGGGCGACACGGTGGACTTGACCCTGGAGCGCGCGGACCAGGCGCTCTACACCGCCAAGTCGCTGGGGCGCAACCGCATCGCCGTGGCGCCATCCACCCCGCGCGGGACGCCCTTGCGCGGTGCGCGCGCTTGACGCTGCGGCTCTCCGGCTCGTTCGCCCAGCTTCAAGCGCTCAGGCGCGCTGGTGCACGCAACTGCTCGGGCGTGGTGAAGTAAGCCGCCGATGCGCCGAGCGCGGCCCGCGCCCGGCCCAGCTCGTGCCGTGCCACGGTGCGCAGATGCACTTCGTCCGGGCCGTCCATCAGGCGCAGCGCGCGCCCCCAGGTCCATGCTGCGGCCAGCGGCGTGTCGGGCGACAGGCCCATGGCCCCAAAGATCTGCATGGCGCGGTCCACCACACGCTGCTGCAGGCGCGCCGCCACCACCTTGATGGCGGCCACCTGCGCTCGCGCGGCCCGGGCGTGCGCGCCATCGCCGGCCGCACTGCCGTGGTCGAGCAGCCAGGCGGCGTGCAGCACCAGAAGCCGTGCCTGGTCGATCTCGATGCGTGACTCGGCGATCCACTCCTGCACGTTGGCCTGGTCGGCCAGCGGCTTGCCGAAGGCGGTGCGCTCCAGCGCGCGTTCGGCGGCGAGCCGCAGCGCCAGCTCGCACTGGCCAATGGTGCGCATGCAGTGGTGCACGCGCCCCGGCCCCAGCCGCGCCTGTGCCATGGCAAAGCCCGCGCCCCAGGCGCCGAGCAGTTGGTCGGCGGGCACGCGCACGCCCTGCAGAACGATCTCGCAGTGCCCCTCGGGCGCTATGTGATGCACCACGCCGATGTTGCGCACGATCCGCAAGCCCGGGGCGTCCACCGGCACCAGTACCAGGCTGTGGCGCGCATGCGGGCTGGCGGGGCTGTCTTCGCCGTCCTCTCCCGCGTTGCGGCACAGCGCGATGAGCAGGCGGCAGTGTGGGTGCGCTGCCCCGGTGATGAACCATTTGCGGCCGTGAATCACCAGCTCGCCGCGGTCGCGGCGCACCGTGGTCTGCAGGTTGGTGGGGTCTGATGAGGCGACGTCGGGCTCGCTCATGGCAAAGGCCGATCGCATGTGGCCGTCCAGCAGCGGCGCCAGCCACTGCGCGCGCTGCGCCGGCGTCGCAAAGCGGTGCAGAAGCTCCATGTTGCCGGTGTCGGGTGCGTGGCAGTTGAAGACCTCGGCCGCCCAGGGCAGCGTGCCCATCGCCTCGGCCAGCGGCGCGTAGTCCAGGTTGGACAGGCGCGTTCCAGGCTCATCCGCCTGCAGGCCTGGCAGGAACAGGTTCCAAAGGCCCTCCTCGCGCGCCAGCGCCTTCAGGTCGTCCAGAAACGGCGGCGGGTAGTCGCCGGCCTGCACAGCCGCATGCCACGCGGCGTTGTAGGGCAGCACATAGCGGTCGATGAACGCCTGCAGGCGGTTGCGCAGCTGAAGGGCCAGGGGCGAAGGGGTGAAGTCCATGCAGCCATTGTGAAAACGCCGTCCAGCCGCGTCACAACGCAGGCGACACTGGGCTTGACTCACATCACGACGGCAAGGCTGGCATGCATTTGCTTCAATTTTGATAGCTAATGACGCTTTTCTGTAAAGCGCCAGAGGCCGTTTCGGTTGC
This sequence comes from Acidovorax sp., assembly GCF_022763525.1. Lineage (GTDB taxonomy): Bacteria > Pseudomonadota > Gammaproteobacteria > Burkholderiales > Burkholderiaceae_C > Acidovorax. The sequence goes on along the minus strand of NZ_JALEGG010000085.1, from coordinate 15,901 downwards.
TAATCACTTCGCCAGGCACGCTACCATCGGCGCCATGAGTACCCATTACGAGACCCTGGCCCATGCCGATGCTTACCGTGAGGCCTTTGCGGTGGAACCCCCGCCCGGGCTGGGCGAGCGCCACCTGTGGCCGCGCAAGCCGGGCGGCTTCATCGTGCACGCCGCCACGGCAGCATTGCTCCAGGGCAAAGACGATGCGGTGCCTGCGGCGGACGGCGAAACCGCCGACACCGCGGGGGGTGAGGCTGCCCGCCAGCGGGTGTTTGTGCCAGCGCAGTGGGGGCTGGTCCCCCATTGGGTCAAGTCTGCCTCCGATGCGAAGCTGCGGGCGCCCAAGCTGGTGAACGCCAAGTCCGACACCGCTTCCACCGGTACCGCGTTCCGCGATGCCTGGCTGAACGGCCAGCGCTGCATCGTGCCCATGGTGGCGTTCTACGAAGATGACCTGCGCACCGGCAAGGCCGTGCCCACCCGCATCGCCCGGGTGGACGGCAAGCCGATGGGTGTGGCCGGTCTGTGGGCCCGTTGGCAAGGGTCCGATGGCGAGGTAATCCTCAGCTATTGCCTGCTCACGGTGAATGCCAATAACCACGCCTTGCTGCGCCGCTACGGCCAGCCTGGCAGCGAAAAGAGCATGCCCGCCATCCTGAACGAGGGCGCCTATGACGCATGGCTCACCGCACGGCCTGAAAAGGCCAAGGAGTTCATGCGGCAGTACGCGGCGCAGTGGCTGACGGCCAACCCCGTGGAAAAGAAGGCGGACAAGGTGCCCAAGGGACTGCTGGGCTGATCCGTGATCCGTAATCCGTTGTGCACGGCCGGGTTTTCCGCAGAGCGGGACACCCGGGCACGCGGCTTGGATGGGCAGCTGCGTTAGCGACCGCGCAGGTTCCCCTTGTCATCGGCAATCACGATCTCCACGCGGCGGTTCATCGCCCGGCCTTCGGGCGACGCGTTGTCGGCCACGGGGTGGGCCTTGCCGTAGCCGCGCGCGGTGATGCGGCTGGTGTCGACGCCTCGCTGCACCAGCGCATCGCGCACGGACTGGGCGCGGCGCTCGGAAAGGTCCTGGTTGTAGCTGTCGGATCCCACGCTGTCGGTGTAGCCCTCGATCAGCAGCTTGCGGTCGGGAAACTGCTTCAGGAAGCTTGCGAGCTTGTCCAGGCGCGGCGCGGCCTGGGCGGACAGCTCGGCCTTGTTGAAGGCGAAGAGCACGTCACCCAACGTGACCAGCAGCCCCCGCTCGGTCTGCTGCGCTTCCATGTCGCGCAGCTGGGCTTCGAGCGCGCGCACCCGGTCTTGGGCGGCATTGGCCTGGGCTTGCGCTGCTGCGGCGGCAGCTTGCTGCTGCGCGGCACGCTGCTCGGCCGTCAGGGCCTGCTGCTGTGCTTGCTGGGCGCGCATCCGGGCCTGGTCGGCCTCCAGCGTGCGGGCTTGCAGGCGGATGCGGTCGGCTTCGCTGCCGGCCTGCTGGATGTTGGCATCGAGCTGGCGTGAGCTGGCGGCATTGGTGGCAATCTCGGCGCGCTGGCGGGCGATGTACGCGAGGTGATTTGTCTCGGTTTCGTCGTGGTCGTCGGCCCATTCGCGGTCGGCGCGGGCCAGGGCGTCGGTGGCTTCCTTCAGCTCCACGGGGGCGTACTGGTTCACGATGGGGTCGCCCGCCGCGGCGCTCACGGCGGATCGCGCCTGTTCCAGCGCGGCGGAAGGCGCCGTGCTGGCGCAGGCCGCGAGCAGGCCTGCGGCGATCAGGCTGGCGCACAGGGCGGATGTTCGGCGGATGAATGGATGGTGCATGGTATGTTGTCCTTCAAGTTCAAGGTCGGTCCGCGGGCGCTGCGAGGTTCGGCAGCGCGGAGCCGGGGAATGGGGTGAACGGCGCGCGGGGCTCAGCGCGGCGACCGGCGGTTGATCTCTTCCTGCAGCGCCCGGATGCTGTCCTGCACCTGCGCGAGGTTGGTGGCGTTGCGGGTCGCCTCGGCGCGTGTCTCTGCCACGCGGGCATCCACCTCGGCCTCGGCGGCCAGGCGGCGGGCGTTGCGGTAGTCCTGCTGTGCCATGGCCTTTTCGGCCAGGATGAGCTTCTCCTGCGCGCGTTGCAAATCCGTGGGCGCCGCCGTTGCGGTGGCCGGCGCGGCGGCCACGCGATTGACGGCGGTGCGTGCCACGGCCATCTGCTCGGTGGGCGGCGGAGTTGATGAGCATGCCGCGAGGGCACCCAGCGCGAGCGATGCGGTGGCGATGCGAAAGTAGGCGGATGAGTGCATGGTGGTCTGGACTCCTGCGATAGAGGTGGTTGGGGCTGGCGGTGTGCGGCAAGCGGGGCCGGGGTCAGCACGCCAGCGGTGGCCAGGGAGGCATCCCGGGATGCGACCGATTCTGGAAGGCGGCGCTTGCCACCCGCGTAGGCTGGCCCTCGGTATCGCTGTGGGCCAGGTCTTACGAACACTTGCAATTTCGCGCGGGCCAGCTGCCAGCTCGTTGTCGGGCGCAGTGCGTGCGCCTTCTGCAGCCGGCCTGTCTGCGGCCAAGTCCTACGGAAAAGCGGGGATCCCTATGGCAACCTTGGGCAGCGCGCACAGCGCCGGCCCGCACGGCCAAAGCCTCTCGCGCGTCCCGTCCGCTTCACTCCCCCCTACGACCACCCGATCAGAAGGAGCATCGACCGCATGCAAGATTCCACATTCATGACCTGGATCCAGGAGACCACGGTCCTCGGGGTTCCGTTGTGGAGCCTGATGGTGGCCAGTGCCGCCGCCGTGGCCACCTATGGGGGGATCCTGATCGTGCTGGCCTTGCTCACGGGCCGTGCGCGGAACTGGGCCAGCCAGTCGCAAAGCGGTGTGGCCACCACCATGGTGGATGTGCTGGAGGGCACCAGCCGCCTGCTCATGCTGGTGGTGGCGCTGCTGGTAGGGGCGAGCCTGCTCGACTTGCCCGGCCGCTGGGAGAGCCGGCTGAGCCAGCTGTGGTTTGTGGCGGTGGCGCTGCAGATGGGTCTGTGGGGCATGCGTGCCATTGGCATCGGCGTGCGGCACTACCTGGCGCGTCACGCTTCGAGCGGCATGACGCAGGTGGGGGCGTCTGCCACGCTGATGTCATGGGGGCTGCGCACCCTGCTGTGGAGCGTGATCCTGCTGGCCATCCTCTCGAACGTGGGCGTCAACATCACGGCATTCATCGCCAGCCTGGGCGTGGGCGGCATTGCCGTGGCGCTGGCGGTGCAGAACATTCTGGGCGATCTGTTCGCGTCGCTGTCGATCGCGGTGGACAAACCGTTCGAGGTAGGGGACTTCGTGGTGGTGGGCAACGTGGCCGGCACGGTGCAGATGATCGGCCTCAAGACCACCCGCATCCGCAGCCTGCAGGGTGAAGAGGTGGTGATGTCCAACACCGACCTGCTCAAGCAGACCATCAACAACTACCGCCCCATGCGCGAGCGCCGCATCGTGTTCACCTTTGGCGTGACTTACGACACGCCGGTGGACAAGGTGGAGGCCATCGCGGGTGTCGTCCAAAGCGTGATCCAGGCCCAGCCGCAGCTGCGCTTTGATCGCGCCCACTTCAAAGCCTTCGGCGCCAGCTCGCTCGACTTCGAGGTGGTCTACATCGTCGAAGACCCGGCGTTTAACCTGTACATGGACAGACAGCAGGCCATCAACCTCGGGCTGATGCGCGAGTTCGAGGCCATGGGTGTTCAGTTCGCATTCCCCACCCGCACGGTGCATGTCGCCTCGGTGCCCCCGGGCGCCAGCGCCGCGGGGGGCATCGATCAAGGGGGCGGCCCGGCCGCCCGCCCGCCGGTGCAGCAGCCCTCGGCTGCGCAGCCAAGTGCGTAGCTACATAAACGATAGCTGCTTTCGCCTGATTTGCAAGCGATAGCGGCCAATTTGATCTATTTTTTCTGGGGTGGTCGAGCGCTGCTGCGCAGCCGCTTCAGCTGCCGCCTGCGCCAGCGCAGCATCGCCAGCTGGCCTACGGCCACCAGGGCCAGCAAGCCCAGCTGCACCTGCTGCTGCCGCGCCCGCACCTGCAGGATCTGAAGTTCGGACGGCACAGCCTCGCTCTGCCCGCTCGCGCCGCCCGGGCTGGCTGCGGGCAGCAGATCGGGCGTGAGGTCGGTGCCGGCCGCAGCCACCGCCGCACCGGTGCGTGTGGCCGCCACAGCAGCCACGCCGGCCTGGGAGCCCCGCTCCTCGGCATAGACCTTGGTGAACTCCGCTCCCAGCAGAAAAATCTGAGCGGCGTAGTACACCCAGGCCAGCACCACCACGAGCGATCCCGCCGCCGCAAAGGCCTCGTCAACGCCGCTCTTGCCCAGGTAGAGCCCGATGGCGAACTTGCCCAGCTCGAACAGCACGGCGGTCGCGGCCGCGCCCACCCACACGTCGTGCCAGTGCAATCGCACCGAGGGCATGAACTTGAAGATCATGGCGAACAGCACGGTGGTAATGCCCAGCGCCACCACGGTGTTGATCGCTTGCAGCGTCACCTCCCATGCAGGCAGCAAGCCGCTGGCCCAACTGCCCAGCGCGGCCACCGCCGCGCTCGTCACCAGCGACACCATCAGCATGAACGCCAGGCCCAGGATCAGCCCGAACGACAGCACGCGCGCGCGCAGCACGGCCCATACGCCCGAAGGCTTGGCCTTCTCCGGCACGTGCCAGATGCGGTCCAGCGCGCTTTGCAGCTCGGCAAACACGGTGGTGGCGCCGACCAGCACCACGACGGAGCTGATCAGGCCGGCCGCCAACCCCCGCGATGGTTCGCTGGCCGAGCGCATCAGCCCCTGCACGGCCATCGCGCCTTCCAGGCCGATGAGGCCCTGCAGCTGCCCGACGATTTCGCCCTGCACGGCCTCGCGGCCGAACAGCGCGCCGGCCACGGCGATGACGATCACCAGCAAGGGAGCCAGCGAGAACATCGTGTAGTACGAGATGGCTGCGCCCATGCTGGGGGCGAAGTCGTCAATCCAGGCCATGGCCGCTTTTTTGGAGAGGCGTAGAAGGCGTTGCGGGCTCATCGGTGCACAGGGGTGGGTTGAAACAGGCGGGGTGGAGGAGTGGCGGAGTCGCAGAGCGCGGTGGCGCGGTAATCACGGCCCCGGCAGCGCATAGGCAATCACATCGTCACCCGCCTTGGTGCCCAGCGAACCATGGCCGCCGGCCACCACCAGCAGGTACTGACGCCCATCCGCGCCCAGGTAGGTCATGGGCGTGGCCTGGCCGCCGGCGGGAAGGCGGCTGCGCCAGATCTCGCGGCCGTTGCTCACGTCGTAGCCGCGCACGTAGTAGTCCAGCGTGCCGGACAGAAACGCCACGCCGCCCGCGGTGGTGATCGGCCCGCCCAGGTTGGGCACCCCCATGCGGAAGGGCAGCGGCAGTGGCGAGCTGTCGCGCACGGTGCCATTGCGGTGCATCCAGGCCACCTTGCCGGTCGTGAGGTCCACTCCGGCCACGTAGCCCCACGGCGGCCGCTGGCACGGCAGCCCCAGGGGCGACGTGAAGGCGCTCAGCTTCACCGCGAACGGAGCGCCGAAGTTTTCGTTGAGGGCGGGCAGGCTGTCATGGGGGCGCTCCTTGCCCTGCACGACCAGCGTGCTGTTGTCCGGTCGGCGCACCAGCTGCGACTTGAACGCGAGGTAGGTTGGAGTGGCGAAGGCGATCTGGCGCACCGGGTCCACCGAGATGCCGCCCCAGTTGAAGACGCCGAAGTTGCCGGGGTAGATGAGCGACCCCTGCTCCGACGGCGGTGTGTAGCGCCCTTCGTAGCGCAGGCGTTGAAAGGCAATGCGGCACGCCAGTTGGTCGAACATCGTGGCGCCCCACATGTCGCGGCCCGTGAGCGCGGGCGGGTCGAACGAGAGGTCCGAGCGGGGCTGCGTCAGCGCGGTGTAGTCGCCCTCGGCGGCGCCTTGGGGGGCCGGCACTTCGTGCACGGGCAGCAGGGGTTCGCCCGTGCGCCGGTCCAGCACAAAAAGCTCGCCCTGCTTGGTGGGCTGCACGAGTGCTGGCACTGTGGCGCCGCGGATGGTGAGGTCCAGCAAGCTGGGCTGCGCGGGTACGTCGTAATCCCACAGGTCGTGGCGCACCGTCTGGAACACCCAGCGCACATGGCCCGTGGCCAGGTCCAGCGCCACCACCGAGGACGAGTGTTTCTCGACCGCCTCGCTGCGCTGCCCACCCCACTGGTCCGGGGGCTGGTTGCCCAGTGGAACATAGACCATCCCCAGGCGCTCGTCCACGCTGGAGATGGACCAGCTGTTGGGCGAGTTGGGCGTGTAGTGCTGACCCGGCGCGAGCGGTGCGGTGTCCTCCGGTCTGCCGGAGTCCCAGTTCCACACGAGCGCGCCGGACTCGGCATCGAAGGCACGGATCACGCCCGACGCTTCCTGCGTGGAGACGTTGTCCAGCACGGTCCCGCCCACGATGAGCAGCCGGGCGGTGGCCACCACGGGCGACGTGGAGTAGTAGGAGCCGGTCTTTGCGGGTGGCATGTTGGTCCACAGGTTGATCTGCCCAGTGCCCCCGCCAAAGCTGCTGCAGACCGCCCCGGTATCCGGGTCCAGCGCAATCACGCGGCCGTCGGCGGTGGGCATGTACAGCTTGGCGCCGCAGTCGGCCCGCATGAGGGCGCCCGGCCTCGCCGCCACTGGCAGGCGGCCCGAGGGCTCGCCGGGAGCGGCACCACTGCCGGAGGCCTGCGGCATCGCAGGCGGCGGAGGCGGGGCAACAGCGGCGTCCGGCGCGGCGCGGGGCGGAGCCTGCGTGCCCCCGGCCGGCTCGGCCGTGGGGGGCGGCAGGACGACGGTGGCCGCCGTTGCAGATGCGGGCGCCTCCGGAGCTGCCGCGGAGGGGGCCTGCGGGCTGGCGGCCGCTGGGCGGTACGAGAGTCCGCGGCAGGTCAGGTGCTGCAGTGCCAGTGGGTTTTGAATCTCTGGATCGAACCGCCACACTTCCTTGCCGGTCGTCGCATCCAGCGCAATCACCGATTGATGGGGCGTGCACAGGAAAAGCCGGTTGCCGATCTTCAGCGGCGTCACCTGGAACGTGGTCTCTTCCGGGTCGCCAGGCCGCCCGCGCAGGTCGCCCGTCTTGTAGTGCCACGCCACTTCGAGCCGTGCGATGTTGCTGGGCTGGATCTGGCTGAGCGGCGAGTAGCGCTGGCCCAGGCCGGTTCGGCCGTAGGCATGCCATTCGCCCGGGGGCGGCAAGGCGGGGCTGTCGGCCGCTGGCGCAGCGGCCGCTGCAGTGGCCGCGGGCAGGGTGCCTTCCGTGCGGTGCGGGTCGTGAAACCACGATGCCACCGCCACCAGCGTGAACAGCAACAGCGATGCCGCCAGAATCAGGCTGGAGGCGTGGCGCAGGGGAGTGGGCACGGCCGTGGCGGGTGGATGTTCCCCCCCCGGGGTGTTCGCCCGGCGGGCCAAGCGAAGTGGCAAGCCCCGCCGTACCCAGGGTGTGAGCAGCAGGAGGCCCAGCAGAAACGGCACATCCAGGCGCGCGGCCAATGGCCACCAGTCGAGGCCCGCCTCCCACAGCGACCACGCCAGCGTGGCGCCCACGTACGTGCCGAACAGGCCCAGCGCCCAGGGGTGTCCGCGAAGCAGCAAGAGCCCGCAGGCCGTCCACGCGAAACCAGCGACCAGGTAGTACCACGAGCCGTCCAGCACGGCCAGCCATCCGCCGCCCGCCACTAGGATGAGGCCCAGCAGCACCATCAGGCCTCCAATCGTGCGCGCAGTCCGTGCCGGATAGATGGCTTGCATGAGGTGGCGCTCCTGGAAGGCGTTGAAGGAGGGCGGTACCGTGGCCCGGCAGACGCCCGCGTTGGCCCATGCTAGGGGCGCGGCACGCGCCGGCCTGTAGGAAGGGGGAGGCCTCCGCCGTAGGCTGCGCGGGCGAGGCGGCCAAAAAAAAAAGCGCCCGAAGGCGCGTTTTTTTGAACCGGGGCGTGGCTTACTTGGCCGACACCACGCGCACCATTTCCAGGCACTTGTTCGAGTAGCCCCATTCGTTGTCGTACCAGCTCACGACCTTCACGAAGGTGCCGTCCAGCGCGATGCCGGCGTCCGCGTCAAAGATGGACGTGCGGGTGTCGCCGCGGAAGTCGGTGGCCACCACCTTGTCTTCGGTGTAGCCCAGCACGCCCTTGAGCGCGCCTTCGGACTGGGCCTTCATCTCGGCCTTGATTTCGTCGTAGGTGGCAGCCTTGTCCAGTTCCACCGTCAGGTCCACCACCGACACGTCGGAGGTGGGCACGCGGAAGGACATGCCGGTCAGCTTCTTGTTCAGCGCGGGGATCACCACGCCCACGGCCTTGGCAGCGCCAGTGCTGGAGGGAATGATGTTTTCCAGAATGCCGCGGCCGCCGCGCCAGTCCTTGTTGGACGGGCCGTCCACGGTCTTTTGCGTGGCAGTCGCTGCGTGCACGGTGGTCATCAGGCCGCGCTTGATGCCCCACTTGTCGTTCAGCACCTTGGCCACGGGGGCCAGGCAGTTGGTGGTGCACGAGGCGTTGGACACGATGGCCTGGCCAGCGTACGTGTCGTGGTTCACGCCGAAAACGAACATGGGCGTGTCGTCCTTCGAAGGGGCCGACAGGATGACCTTCTTGGCGCCAGCGTCGATGTGCTTTTGCGCCGTGACCTTGTCCAGGAACAGGCCGGTGGATTCGATCACCACGTCGGCGCCGACTTCATTCCACTTCAGGTTGGCAGGGTCGCGCTCTTGCGTCAGGCGGATCTTCTTGCCGTTGACGATCAGCGTGTTGCCTTCCACGGCCACGGTGCCGTCGAAGCGGCCGTGCACCGAGTCGTACTGCAGCATGTAGGCCAGGTAGTCGGGCTCCAGCAGGTCGTTGATGCCCACGACTTCGATGTCGCTGAAGTTCTGGATGGCCGAGCGCAGCACGTTGCGGCCGATGCGGCCGAAGCCGTTGATACCAATCTTGATCGTCATAAGGAGCTCTCCAAGGTTGCAAAGTCGAAATCGGGATCTGCCGCCGCGCGCCCGCTGGCAGCGGGGCACAGCGGGCAGGAGAAGTTTTAGCGGGCCTTCTTGGCGGGCTTCAGGCGTGCCGCACCGGTGGCCACCAGCACGGCATCGGCCACGTTTTCTTCGGTGAAGCCGAAGTGCTTGAACAGCACGGGCGCGGGGGCCGATTCACCGTAGGTGTCGATGCCCACCACGGCGGCGCAGCCGTATTTCCACCAGCCGTCGGTCACACCCATTTCCACGGCCACGCGCGGCACGCCGGCGGGCAGCACGCTGCTCTTGTACTTGGCGTCTTCGCGGTCAAACGTGGTGGTGCTGGGCATGGAGACCACGCGCACCGGCACCTTCTTGTCGGCCAGCAGGCGCTGGGCCTTCAGGGCCAGCTGCACTTCGGAGCCGGTGGCGATGATCACGGCCACGGGCTTCTTCTTGAGGCCCACGTCGGCGGGCTCGCTCAGCACATAGGCGCCGCGCGAGATGTCGCCCAGGTCGCGCTTGGGCGCGTAGGGCAGGTTCTGGCGCGACAGGGCCAGCACGGTGGGCTTGTTGCGGTTGGACAGGGCCACGCTCCAGGCCACGGCGGTCTCGGCCGTGTCGGCAGGGCGCCAGACGTCCAGGTTGGGGATCAGGCGCAGGCTCGCGACGTGCTCGATCGACTGGTGCGTAGGGCCGTCTTCGCCGAGACCAATGGAGTCGTGCGTGAACACGTGGATCACGCGCTGCTTCATCAACGCGGCCATGCGGATGGCGTTGCGGCTGTAGTCGCTGAAGGTCAGGAAGGTGCCGCCGTAGGGGATGAAGCCGCCGTGCAGTGCCACGCCGTTCATGATGGCGGCCATGCCGAACTCGCGCACGCCGTAGTTGATGTGGCGGCCACCGGTCTTCTGGCCGTTTTCCAGCGTGGTCTGCACCACGTGGCCCTGCATGTCAAAGCGCAGGTTGGGCGTGCTCTTGGTGTTGGTGAGGTTGGAGCCCGTCAGGTCGGCGCTGCCGCCCAGCATTTCGGGCAGGGCGGCGGTGAAGGCTTCCAGCGCCAGCTGGCTGGCCTTGCGGCTGGCCACGGTCTCGCCCTTGGTGTGGGCGCCCACCACGGTGTCCACGGCCACCTGGGCAAAGTTGGCGGGCAGGTCGCCCTGCATGCGGCGGGTGAACTCGGCGGCCAGCTCGGGGAAGGCCTTGCTGTAGGCGGCAAAGCGCTCGTTCCAGGCGGCTTCGGCATCGCGGCCGGCGGCCTTGGCGTCCCAGGCGGCGTACAGGTCTTCCGGCACCACGAAGGGCTCGCTGCTCCAGCCCAGGGCTTCGCGGGTGAGCTTGATTTCTTCGGCGCCCAGCGGTTCGCCGTGGGCCTTGGCGGTGTTGGCGCGGTTGGGGCTGCCTTTGCCAATGTGCGTCTTGCAGATGACGAGCGTGGGGCGCTCGGTCTGCTTCTTGGCTTCGGCGATCGCATCAGCCACCTTGTCGGCGTCGTGGCCGTCGATGGGGCCGATCACGTTCCAGCCGGCCGAGACAAAGCGCAAGGCGGTGTTGTCGGCAAACCAGGGCGTCACCTGGCCGTCGATGGAGATGCCGTTGTCGTCGTACAGCGCGATCAGCTTGTTCAGCTTCCAGGCGCCTGCCAGCGAAATCGCTTCCTGGCTGATGCCCTCCATCAGGCAGCCATCGCCCAGGAACACATAGGTGTTGTGGTCCACCACGGCATGGCCTTCGCGGTTGAACTCGGCAGCCAGCAGCTTTTCGGCCAGCGCAAAGCCCACCGCATTGGTGATGCCCTGGCCCAGCGGGCCGGTAGTGGTTTCCACGCCGGGGGTGATGCCCACTTCGGGGTGGCCGGCGGTCTTGCTGTGCAGCTGGCGGAAGTTCTTGAGTTCGCCGATGGGCAGGTCGTAGCCCGTGAGGTGCAGCAGCGAATAGATCAGCATCGAGCCGTGACCGTTGGAGAGCACGAAACGGTCGCGGTCAAACCACTGGGGGTTGGTGGGGTTGTGCTTGAGGTGGCGAGCCCACAGGCCCACGGCCATGTCGGCCATGCCCATCGGGGCGCCGGGGTGGCCGGAGTTGGCTTGTTGAACGGCGTCCATGGCCAATGCGCGGATCGCATTGGCCATCTGTTGGGATTGCTGGGTGTTGGCCATGGGGGAGGGGCTCGGGTGGGTGGTTCGGGGGAAACCCGGCATTTTACCGGGGCGGCTTTCGGGCACCTGAATCGGCCGGAACGCAGGCGGAGGGCCACCGCGATGCACTACAGTGCTGCCCCATGCAAGGCCTGCACCTCACCGCTGATCTCCATGGCTGCCGTTGCGCCGCCGTGTGGCTGCTGGACGCTGCCGCCCTGGGCGCGGCCTGCGCGGACGCAGTGCGCGCCGCAGGGCTGCAGGCCGTGGGGCAGTTGTTCCATTCCTTTCCCGCCACGGCGCACGGCCCCGGCGGGGTGACAGCTACTATTTTGCTAGCGGAGTCGCATCTTTGCGTGCACACCTGGCCCGAACAGCGCGCCGTGACGCTCGATGTCTACGTCTGCAATTTCGGGGCCGACCATTCCGGCCGGGCGCGCGCGCTGATGGACGCACTGCTGGCCCTGTTCGACCCCGCCACGGTGCAGCAGCACGCCCTGCAGCGCGGCGCCGTGAAAGCGCCCGCCGCATGATCCCAAGCACCCCGCAACGCCCACAGGTTCCCGCGCTGCTGCTGGCCGCAGGCCGCGGCGAACGCATGCGCCCCCTGACCGACACCACCCCCAAGCCGCTGCTGGCCGTGCAGGGCCAGCCGCTGCTGCAGTGGCATTTGCAGGCATTGCACGCGGCGGGAGTGGAGCGGGTGGTGATCAACACCGCCTGGCTGGGGGAGCAGATCAGCGACCGGTTTTCCAATGTTTTTGGCCTCCAGCGCTTGCTGGACAAGCGCGGAGAGCTATTAATTTCATACTCCCACGAGGGGCTGGACTTTGGCGGCGCGCTGGAAACCGCCGGCGGCATTGCCCGCGCGCTGCCCCAGCTGGGTCCGGTGTTCTGGCTGGCGGCCGGCGACGTGTTTGCGCCGGACTTCGTGTTCGACAGCGCCGCCGTACAGGCCTTTGAAGCCAGCGGCCACCTCGCCCACCTGTGGCTGGTGCCCAATCCTGCCCATAACCCAAAGGGCGACTTTGGCCTGTCGGACCAGGGCCTGGCGCTGAACCTGCCCGCAGGCGATCCCGCACCGCGCTACACCTACAGCACCATTGCCCTGCTGCGCGCTGAGCTGTTCGCGCCGCCCTGGTGCGACATCCCGCCAGGCAACCCCGGCGGGATCAAAGCCCCGCTGGCGCCGTTGCTTCGCCGCGCGATGGACAATGGCCGCGTCAGCGCCGAGATCTATGCCGGCCGCTGGACGGATGTCGGTACGCCCGAGCGGTTGGCAGAGCTCAACCGTTGACGGCTTGACGCCTTGCCGAAGGGTTGCCGCGCGGACGATCCTCCTGTGGCACGTGCAGGCTCGTGGGCCTATTCGGTAGGCTGCCGTGGGGTGTTTTCTACCGCCGCCGGTTGCCCGCCCAGCATGCCGGCCAGACTTTGCGCCATGCCGGTGATGCCTTCGTTCGACAGGCCCGCATCCTTCATCACTGCATCCACGATGGGTTTGGCGATCTGGTATTGAAGGGCTGAGTTCATGACCTGCTCCGGAAAGGTGCCGCCGGCAGCGGGGCTGCCTGCTTGGCCCGTCCCCTGGCCGGCGCTGCCGCCGGGCATGCCGCCGACCTGCACGATACGGATCGAGTCGATTTTCTCCATGGGGCGGACCGCCTGCTCGATGATCTGGGGTAGCTGCTGCAGCAGCAGGCTACGCACCTGCAAGTCCACCTGCGCTGCCGACAAGGTGTTCAGCGCCTCGTTCAATGCGCGCTTGCCCTCGGCTTCGGCCAGCGCCGCGGCTTGGCGGGCGCGGGCCTCAATGGTGATGGCCTCGGCGCGGTCGAGCGCTGCTTCCTTTTCGGCCGACGCCGAGACCCGGATCGCGATGGCGTTTTGCTCGGCGTCCTTGGAGGCCTCGATCAGCTGGATGTTCTTGTCGCGCTCGGCCACCGCCACTTGGCGTGCGGTGTTCACGGCTTCTTCGGCCTTCACGGCCTCGGCGCGCGCCAAGTTGGCGGCGGCGTCGGCGTCGGATTGCTCGCGCGATTTCGTGGCAATCGCGATCTGCGTATCCTGACGCGCGATTTCCACCTGCTTGCGTTGCTCGGCGCGCTTGGTCTCGGTGTGGCGCTCCAGTTCGATCTCGCGCGTCTGGATCACTAGGTTCTTCTCGATTTCGGCGGCCTTGATCTCGCGCTCGGCCTCAATGCGCTTCTGGCTCACCTGGCGCTCGGCCTCGATCTTGGCGGCCTCGGCCTCGCGGTTGCGCTCGGCCTGCTGCATTGCGATCAGTGCGGCCTGCTCGGCACGGGTGGTCTCGATCTCGCGCTTTTGCGACAGCGAGGCGAACTCCTGGTCCTTCTCTATGGTGAGCTTCTGGCGTGTGGCCTCCAAGTCCTTGGTGCGCACCTGCACCTCGGTGTCCTGCTCCACATCGTTGCGCTGCTTGCGGCGTGCTTCCGTTTGCTCGGTCAGGCGCGTCAAGCCTTCGGCGTCAAAGGCGTTGTTGGGGTTGAAGAACTGCTTTTCGGTCTGATCCAGGCTCGTCAGCGATACGGATTCAAGCTCCAGGCCGTTCTTCTCCAGGTCCTCGGCCACGGCGTTCTGCACCGCCTGCACGAAGTCGCGGCGCTTGTCCTGCAGCTCCTGGATGGTCATGGTGGCGGCCGTGGCGCGCAGCGAGTCGACGAACTTGTCTTCCACCAGGGCCTTGAGTTCCTCGGGGCTCATGGTGCGCGCGCCCAGGGTCTGGGCGGCGATGCTCACGGCTTCCTCGGTCTGCTTGACGCGCACGAAGAAGGCGGCCGTCACGTCCACCCGCATGCGGTCTTTGGTGATCAGGCTTTCCTTGGCGCGGCGCACGACTTCCAGTTTCAGCGTGTTCATGTTCACCAGCACGCGTTCGTGGAACACCGGCAGCAGGATGGCACCACCATCCATGATGACCTTCTGGCCCCCGAGGCCGGTGCGCACGAAGGCGGTTTCCTTGGTGGAGCGCTTGTACAGGCGCGAAAAAACGATGCCGATGGTCAGCAGCGCCAAAAGGGCGATGCCGGCAATGCTGCCCACTTCGATCAGGTTGTTCATCTCTTGGTTTCTCCCTCGGTTGAATGTTGTGCGGTCGGATTTATTGCGGGCTACATGAGCCCGGGGTGCGGGTTGGCGATGCACCGGTAGAAGGCGCCGACCTTGCGCACGATGAGGATCTGCGCCCCCTCGTCAAACACTTCGTCGTCCACGTCCGGTTCCACCATCAGGAAGTGGGTGCGGCCATGGGTGTCGCGCACCCGGGCCTGGGCGGCCAGGCCCCGGCGTGCCGCGCCAGCCGAGACCACGCCCGGGCGGCCGATGAGCGACATCTCGCTCACGGCCGATGTCTCGTCGCGTGGAATGATGTGAGCGATCAGCGCGCCCAGGCTGCGCACGGTGGCCATGCCCGGCGCAATCGCGGCTAGGCCGGCGAGCCAGACCGGCAGGTAAAAGCCCAGCAGGCCGTGCGCGACCTTCTGCAAGCTGTAGCCGAACACGGCGTAGCCCATGAGGAACAGCACCAGCAGCACCAGCGACGGCACCTTGCCGAGGTGCAGCCAGCCCAGCACCCGGTCCAGGCCGCTGTCGCCATGAACGTCCGGCAGCAGGTCATCGATCCAGTTGCTGGGACTCAGCGAGATCAACATGCCCAGCCCTTCGACCAGCGCAATGCCGACGATGAGCGCAAACGCCACGCCGAAGGGCCAGGTCTCCGGAGCAGTGAATAGGCCCACGATCACGGCTTGACGGCCTTGAGTTGCGCCATACGCTCGGCGATCTTGTTGTCGCGCACTAGGTCGTCCAGCTCCTTGAGCTTGGCCGCCTGGTCCAGCGTATTGGTGCGGTCTGTGCCCGACAGGCCCGTCTGTCGGGCATAGATGCGGTCGAACGCGCCTGCCACGGCGTCCATGCGCTCGGCGGGATTGGGGCCACCGCCCTGCGCGGCGGACGGTGCAGCGCTCGCGCGGCTCTTGCGGAAGGCTTCTAGTGCCTCCGTCATCTCGCGCTGCTTGGCCAGCAGAGCGGCCATATAGCCGGTGAGCTCGCTCTCCTGCCGGGCTAGCTCGGCCAAAGTGGTTTCCAGCACCGGGATCTGCGCCTCGATATCGAGCTGGCGTGCCACCGCAGCGCGCGCCAGGTCTTCGCGGCCGGCGACCAGGGCCTGCTCGATTTGCTCGGCCAGCTTGCCGTGCTGGCCGTTGAGGTTGGCGTGCTGCTGCTGGGCGAGATGCCGGTTGGCGCTGGACAGGCCCAGTTCATGGCGTACGTCGCCGATGACGGCGTCAGCCTCGCGCAGCGACTGCTCCATCACGGCGACAGGGGCCTGGTTTTCCAGGTGGTCCACCAGCGCGTGCACGCTCCCGGTGATCACGCGTCCGACGCGGGTCTTGAGGGAATCTGCCATCTCAGGCTCCTTTCGAGGGTTGAAGGGTATGGGCCAGCTCCAGGGTGGCCGCTGCATGCCGCTGAACGACGGCCGGATCGTAGGCGCTGGCTTGGCTTGTGGTGGCCTGGCGCAGCAGCATGTCACTGAGCGCGAATCCGCGGCGCACCAGCAGGTCTTCGAGTTTGGCGGCCTCTTGTTCGGATGTGGGAGCGTTGCTCACAACGATCGCCAGGCAGGTCGTGACATGGTCCAGCATGGCGTTGAGCACGTCGGAGTGCCGGCCCGTCTGGCCTTCCATTCGGACCAGCGCATCGCGCAGCCGCCCCGTGATGTCCCGCGCCCACGCATGGGCCGCGACATAGTCCAGCGCTCCGTCGTGGTGG
>NZ_JALEGG010000006.1 GCF_022763525.1 Acidovorax sp. | reverse complement strand
GTCCTTTTTCACGACCACCGAGAAGCCGCCGGGCACGGGCTGCGAAGTGGCCAGCACCCGGGCCGCTCCGGGGTGGTTGGCAGCCCATTGGTTCCAGTCGGCCTCGCGCACCACGGTCGCGTCTGCACTGCCCAATGTGAGCGCTGTCAGCCCTGCCTGCGGATACTTCTCGTACTGCACGGCGCGCAGATCCTGGAAAGACAGGCCCGCCTCGTTGAGCATGCCGCGCGCCATGTAGGTGTAGATGGAGTCCTGTTGCGGCAGGTAGAGCCTCTGGCCTTTCATGTTCGGTACGGAGGCGATCGCCGGGAGCCCCACCAGCAGGTACTTCTCGGACTTCTGGGTCGAGCCCACGAGCTCGTAGCCGCGCTGCAGGGCGGAAGCCGCCACCTGGGCCGGGCCGATGAATATGTCGAAGCCGGCGCTGCGGGTGGCGCGCATCACGTCTGCCAGGTCCTCACTGGTAGCCAGCGTCACCGGCTGTCCCGCCGCCTTGGCCAGCCCGGACTCGGCGGCCGCCCGCAAGATGGTGTGGGCCGCCTTGCGCGCCGTGGGCTCCACGGCCACGATGGCCGTGAGCGTTGTTGGTGTCTGCGCCTGTACCGCTGCGGCCATCAGGCACATCGCCACGGCCGCCAGGCCCCGAGTCCACCTTGCGCGGGAATATGCACTCATGCTTTTCTCTCTCATTTTTAGTCCCTCGTTACAAGGCGCGACTATGCCCATGCTCCATGGCATCTCAGTACCGTTGTTGCAGGAGAGGTCAATCTGTTACGTTTTTTGACATCGCTTCTGCTGTGTGCCGGGGGAAGGTCCGCCCAGAATGCGGACTGCCGGGCGGCCAGCTTTCGGGCACGACCATCCTGGTGTTGCCGCCCCCGCGCGGGAAAGCCGCGCGCTGTTTCTGCCCGCTCGCCCATCCATACCCCCTTGGAGAGATTTCATGAAAGATTCCATGACCCTGCCCCGTCGCCACGTCCTTGCCGGAAGTGCGGCTGCCTTGAGCGCCCTCGGACTGGCGGGATGGACGGGCGCGGCGCGAGCCCAGGCCAGCGCGGCGGTCAAGCCGCTGCCCGCCTACGCTGGCTGGAAGACGACGGATGCGCTGATCGTGCACAGCAGCAACACCCTGGAGACGCGGCGCGCGGCCTTCGGCACCAGCGTCATCACGCCATCCAACCGCCTCTACGTGCGCAACAACCTGCCAGCTCCAGACGCAGCGATCCTGGATAGCCGCGATGCCTGGACCGTCAGCGTCGAAGGCGTGAAGAATCCCCGCACGCTGACCCTGGCCGAATTGCGCACCCTGGGGGTCGAGACCGTAGCCACGGTGCTGCAATGCTCGGGCAATGGGCGCGGATTCTTCCCGAGCAAGCCCAGCGGCACGCCATGGAGCGTGGGCGCCGCCGGCTGCGTGGTGTGGAGCGGCGTGCCGCTGCGCAATGTGGTGGCAGCGCTCGGCGGGGTGGCCGATGGCATGGTCTACCTCACGGGGACGGGCGGGGAGAAGCTCCCCGAGGGCGTGGACCCGCTGTCGGTGCTGGTGGAGCGCTCGGTGCCTGTCAAGGCAATGGAAGACGCATTGCTGGCATGGGAGATGAATGGCGAGCCCTTGTCGCTGGCCCATGGCGGACCGCTGCGGCTGGTGGTGCCGGGCTACCAGGGCGTGAACAACATCAAGTACGTCAAGCGGGTGGCGTTCACGCCGGTGCAGTCGCAGGCGCGCATCATGTCGCACGGCTACCGCATGTCGCCCCCTGGCTCCAAGGCCAGCCCCGACCAGCCCTCGGTGTGGGAAATGGGTGTGAAATCCTGGATCAACGGTCCGCTGGCCGAAAGCGGCCCGCTCAAGCCGGGCCTGGTGCAGGTGCACGGTGTCGCCTTTGGGGGCACGCAGGGCGTCAAGGGGGTGGAGGTGTCGGTGGACGGCGGCAAGACCTGGCGCTCCGCACAGCTCGTGGGGCCTGACCTGGGCCGTTTCGCCTGGCGGCAATTCGTGCTGCCGGTGCAGCTGGAGGCAGGCACCCACACGCTGGCCAGCCGCGCCACCGATGTGGCCGGCAATGTGCAGGCCGAGCAGCGCGAGGAAAACCTTGGTGGCTTCAACAACACCAGCTGGCGCGACCACGCGGTGACCGTGACGGTGGCGTGATGGGGCTTTCCCCCGAGGCATTGCGCACTGCCCCCAGGCGAGGGGAAAGCCGCCGGTGGTCTGTCTGCACCAATTCCACGGCTCGGCAACCAGGCACGGTAATCGAGGCACCCGGCGGGCACGGTGGGGTGAGGGCTCGCAGCTTGGCAGTGGCGTTGCTGCTGCTGTGGTCGGGCGCCAGTGGAGCTGCCGACCCCGCGGAGCTGGCGCGTGGCAAGGAAGTGTTCAGCACGATCCAGCCCGCCTGCGCTGCCTGCCACACGCTGCAGGCGGCAGGTGCCGAGGGGCAGGTGGGCCCCGTGCTCGACGAGCTCAAGCCCGATGCCGCCCGTGTGCTGCGCGCCCTGAAGGCGGGCATCGGTGTCATGCCTTCTTATGCCGAGCGCATGAGCGAGAGCGACATGAAGGCGGTGGCCAGTTTTGTCGCTCACGCGGCGGGCGCGGCCAAATAGCCGCCTGCAGCGGGTTGGCAGCGATCCCTGCGAGCTCGAAACGCGGGGGACCCTATGCCGCCGTGCGGGAGGGCTGCAGCGCCGTCACCCAGGGTCGCCCTTGCAAGCCTTGGAACGCAAAGTCCACCTCGGGCACGCGGCCGCTAACGATGTCGGCAAGGCTCTTGCCCGATCCGCAGGCATGGGTCCAGCCCAGCGTCCCGTGGCCGGTGTTCAGGAACAGGTTGCCGATCCGGGTCTTGCCGATCAGCGGCACGTTGCTGGGGGTGGCGGGGCGCAGGCCTGTCCAGAACTGGGCCTGCGTCGTGTCGCCCGCGCCGGGGAAGAGTTGTTCCACCCGGCGCACGATGGCTTCGCAGCGCACCGGATTGAGGTTGCGGTCGTAACCGTTGAGTTCGGCCGTGCCGGCCACGCGAAGCACATCCCGGCCTTGGAGCCGATCGCCATCGCTTTCGCTGGTGTAGCGCGAAAACACGAGCTTGAACTCGTCGTCCGTCAGGCTCACCTGGTGCGCCTTCGACGCGTCCTTGACCGGCAGCGTGACCGAGTAGCCTTTGGCCGGGTAAATGGGCAGGTGGATGCCCAGCGGCTGCGCCAGCAGCGGGCTGAAGGATCCCATGGCCAGCACGAAGGCGTCGCCGCGCACGCGTTCGAAACGCCCCTCGGCGTTGGTCACCTCGACATGGTCGATCTGCCCGGCCACCTCGCGCAGCGCGGTAATGTGGTGGCCCATGCGGAAGTGCACGCCGGCGGCCTCGCACCGCTGGGCGAGTTCGCGCGTGAACCGGTTGGCGTCACCCGATTCATCTTCGGCCGTGAACGTGGCGCCAGCCAGCTGCGGGCGGATGTGGGCCAGGGCCGGCTCGATGCGCACGGCCTCGTCGGCGCTGATCACCTGGCGCTCGCAGCCCAGGGCGCGCATCTGCTCGGCCGGCGCGAGCGCTCCGTCAAATTCCTTTTGGTTCGTATAGAAGTGCAGGATGCCCTGCGTGCGCTGGTCGTACTGGATGCCGGTGGCTGCGCGCAGCTGCTGCAGGGTGTCGCGGCTGTAGGTGCCCAGGTTGACGATCTGCTCGATGTTG
>NZ_JALEGG010000084.1 GCF_022763525.1 Acidovorax sp. | reverse complement strand
GCCTGTCGTCGGGCCTGCGCATCAACAGCGCCAAGGACGATGCCGCCGGCCTGGCGATTTCCGAGCGCTTCACCAGCCAGATCCGCGGCCTGAACCAAGCGGTGCGCAACGCCAACGACGGTATCTCGCTGGCGCAAACCGCTGAAGGCGCGCTGAAGGCATCGGGCGACATCCTGCAACGTGTGCGTGAACTGGCCGTGCAGTCGGCCAACGCCTCCAACAGCGCTGGCGACCGCCAAGCCCTGCAGCAGGAAGTGGGCCAACTGGTCGCCGAACTGGACCGCATCTCGCAAACCACCGAATTCAACGGCGCCAAGCTGCTCAACGGCTCGTTCGGCACCCAGCAGTTCCAAGTGGGCGCCAACGCCAACCAGACCATCGTGGCGGCCACGGCCAATCTGCGCACCAGCGTGTATGGCAACAACCAGAACACGTCGGCCAACGGCTCCGGCAGCGGTGCGAGCGCGACCAGCTGGGGCACCAACGGCGTCACGGCGGGCACGCTGGCTGTGAATGGCTCGCTGGGTTCCAAGAACATCACCATCGCTGCCAACGACACGGCCAAGGCCATGGCGGACAACATCAATCTGCAGACCGCCAACACCGGCGTGACGGCATCGGCACGCACGGAAGTCGAATTGACCTTCGGCGCGGTGGGGTCCTACACGTTCGAACTTCGTTCGGACAACACGCCGACCGGCACCGCGCTGGGCCAATCCGTGTCGTTCAACGTGACCGCCCTCAACACTGCCGACGGCCTTTCGGGTGCAGTGTCCGCCATCAACGAGCAATCCTCGAAGACCGGCGTGACTGCCCGTGTGAACGACACCAACACCGGCGTGATCCTGACCAACGCTTCCGGCCAGGACATCACGCTGGCCAAGAGCGCCACCTCGGGTGCGAACTCCGGTGCGGTGAACATCCAGAAGCTGCAGGCCGACGGCACCGCCATCGGCGCACAAGACACGCTGGCAGCAGCCTCCGGTGCCGACGCGTCGACCATCAGCGGCTACGTGGTGCTGGACTCCGAGAAGGCGTTCTCGACCGTGGCTACCACGACCAACGCGTTCAACACGGCGACCGCCGCCAACTCGGCTTCCGACCTGCAGGAAGTTGCCAACCTGGACGTGACCACGTTCAAGAAGGCGACCGAAGCGCTCAAGACCGTGGACTCGGCCCTGTCGTTCATCAACGGTGAACGCGCCAAGCTGGGTGCTCTGCAATCGCGCTTCGAAACGTCGATCAGCAATCTGCAAGTGACGTCCGAGAACCTGTCCGCTTCGCGCAGCCGGATCCTGGACGCTGACTTCGCGGCCGAAACCGCCAACCTGTCGCGCTCGCAGATCCTGCAGCAAGCCGGCACGGCCATGGTGGCCCAGGCCAACCAGCTGCCGCAAGGTGTGTTGGCCCTGCTGCGTTAATTAGCAGCGGGTTCAGGCGGCCGGGGCGTTGCAGCGTCCCGGTCGGACCTCGGCGGCGGCAGATGATTTCTGCCGCCGCCCTTTGGCTTTTGGAGCGTGTTTATGATTCTTTTTGGGCACACAAGAGAGCCGTAAGCACGTTCTCCGGACCGGCGGGCACCAGGACCGCTGGATAAGACGGGTTTCCTGGTGTGAATACGGACGATCCTGGCGGCCATTGGGCGCCATAATTTCCGTTGATCCAGTTCAGGAGGTTGCTATGGCCACGATTTCATCACCAGGCGTTGGTACGAACGGGCTTGATGTCAAGAACATCATCTCCCAGTTGGTGGCCCTGGAAAAAAAGCCCCTGGACGCACTGAAGCTGCAGGCGGCCACCGTCAGCACCAAGATTTCCGCCTACGGACAAATCAAGTCGCTGGTCTCCTCTTTGCAGGACGCTGCCAGCAAGCTCACCAGTGTGACGGGCTGGAACGGCGTCACCACCACCTCCTCGGATTCCAAGTTCGTATCCGCGTCTGCGGTGGGCGGCACGCTGCCCACGTCTTTTAGCGTCGAAGTGCAGGGCTTGGCCAAGGCACAGGCCACGGCGTCGGCGGCTCTGCTGCCCGTGGGTGGCGCGCTGGGTGCGGGCACGCTGCGGCTGGAACTGGGCAAGTGGAGCGTTGCGCCGGCCTCCTTCACGCCATCGAGCGGCCAGCCCGTGGATATCACCATCCTCGCCAGCGACAAGCTCTCCGATGTAGCCAGCAAGATCAACGGCGCCAACGCCGGAGTGACCGCCTCCATCCTGACCGACGCCTCGGGCGAGCGCCTTCTGCTGCGCGGCAAGAACACTGGTGAAGAAGCCGGCTTCCGGTTGAGCGTGATGGAAGGCGGTGACACCGACCCCCAGAGCGCTGGCAACACCGATGCCACGGGCCTGTCTCGGCTGGTGGCAGGCACGACGGTCTCGCAGGCGGCCGCCAATGCCAAGGCGACGGTGAACGGCATCGCCGTCACGTCCGCCACCAACACCTTTGCCTCCACCGTGTCCGGCGTGACCTTCAAGGCCGAACAGATAACCACGGGCCCGATCGAAATCACGGTGGCCAAGGACGAGGCGGCCATCCGGGCCAACATCGATGGTTTCGTGAAGGCCTACAACGCCATCAACGAAATCCTGCAGGACGCCACCAAGTACGACGCCAAGACCAAGTCTGCTGGCTTGCTGCAGGGTGATTCCACAGCGGTGGCACTGCAAAACTCACTGCGCAATGCGATCCAGGCGGTGACGTCGGGAGGCGGGGCTTTCAGCCGGCTGGCCGATGTGGGCATCACCCAGCAGCTGGGCGGCAACCTCGCGGTCGACTCGGCCAAGCTGACCAAGGCGCTGACGGAAAACCCTGATGATGTGAAAAGCCTGTTCCGCAACACCGGCGGCGGCAGTGCGGACGGCATTGCGGTGCAGCTCAAGGCGCTCACCACCAACCTGTTGTCCAGCGACGGCTTCTTCAAATCCAAGGACGACACCCTGCAGCTGAGCCTCAAGCGCAACAGCCAAGACCAGAACCGCGTGAACGACAAGGTCGATGCGTTCGAGAAGCGCATTACCCAGCGCTACAACGCGCTGGACAAGCAGATGGCAAGCCTGAATGGCTTGAACGCCTACATCGCCCAGCAGGTGACGGCCTGGAACAAATCAAAGTGAGAACCGGGGCTTCAGTTTTCTAAGCGCAAGCCGATAACTTAAGCAATACCTCGGAAGGATTGACAGCATGTTCAGCGCCTACAGCCCCCGTGCAGCCAACGCTTATCAGCGTATCAATGTAGAAACCAGCATGCACACCATCGACCAGCACCAGCTGGTCAGCCTGTTGTATGAAGGTGTTCTCAATTCCATCGCCACCGCGCGTGGTGCCTTGGCCCGCGGCGATGTGCTGGGCAAGGTGAACGCCATCTCCAAAGCGGTGCGCATTCTCGAAGAGGGTCTGGCCACGTCGCTCGACAAGGTGGACGGGGGCGAACTGGCCGAGAACCTTGGCGCGCTGTACGACTACTGCATGCGCCGCCTCATCCTGGCCAATGCCCGCAACGACGACGCCATGATGCAGGAAGTCATGCGCCTGATCGAGCCCGTAGCCCAAGGCTGGAACGAGATCAAGAAACTTGGCGCCCAGGCTTCGCCGGATGCCGCCGCCACCGCTGTCCAGCCCGTGCTGGCGGAGGCTTGAACCATGTCAAACATGCTGATTGATTACTACAAGGCGATTGAAGACAGCAGCGCCAAGATGCTGGAGGCCGCCAAGCTCAAGGATTGGGATGGGGTGGTCCGCTACGAGGGCGCTTGCGCCGTGCTGATCGAGCAGTTGCGCTTCAAGTCGCAAGAGCACGAGTTGCTGCCGGAGCACCGCCGCGAAAAGACGCGCATCATGCAGCGCATCCTGCGCAACGACGCCCAGATCCGCTGCCTGGCCGAGCCCTGGCTGGCGCAGTTCGAGCACCTGTTCGAAGGCCAGCCGCAGATGATGCACTGAGGGCTGGCAAAGCCCCACAAAAAAAGCCGACCTCGTGAGGTCGGCTTTTTTTATGCATCAAATCGGTCTCTGGCGCTTAGCTATCAGGCGCGAGCAGCTATGAATTTGGAAGCGGTGGAGGGCTTGAAGTGGCCAGTGCCACGGGCAAGCTGGCCAGGAAAGCAGGCTGGAGTGTCGCGAAATGATGCTCCTGGGATGACCAGCAAAATCAAACTCCAGCGACCATCCAACAAGCGCGGCCAGCTACAAAATCAGGAGTAATCCAGGCACCCATGTGGGTCGATGCCGGCGCGCCCCAGGGCCGGGGCAACCATGCAAGGGCCGCCCCGCAGCGAGGGCTGCGTCCCCCTGCCCACTGTGCGCAGCGCTGTGAGAGCGGGGGAAGCGACGCAGTCGCTCAGGGGGGTGTCCCTGCCTACACCTGCATGTTCATGATGTCGGTATAAGCCTGGACCATCCGGTTGCGCACATGCAGCGTGGCCTGGAAACCGATCTGGGCTTTCTGGATTGCCACCATGGTTTCCTCCAGGCTCACCGAGGG
Source organism: Acidovorax sp. (assembly GCF_022763525.1). Lineage (GTDB taxonomy): Bacteria > Pseudomonadota > Gammaproteobacteria > Burkholderiales > Burkholderiaceae_C > Acidovorax. The sequence goes on along the minus strand of NZ_JALEGG010000084.1, from coordinate 20,143 downwards.
GTTTTCCATCTGAACTTCGGTCTGCAACTCGGCAGAACGGTTCTGCGCGGCGCTGACGGATTTGAGTGCTCCCTTGAGCGCGCTGGAAAATCCGACGTCGTTGCCGTCGTTTTGCGGCGCTGCAGCACGGCGCGCCATGCCAGCGCCCGTGAGCGGGGCGGTCGAGCTTGAGATGCGAAGGTCCATGGCAGTGTCCGTGGGAATGGCGGTATGCTGCGTATCCTAGCCATGGCGCCCGGGGCCATCCTTCTGAAATGATGGCCAAACGCGCGGCTTATCGAGCGAACATTTTGAAGGCGTGACCGAATAATCGACCCCACGCTTTGGTCCGTTGCCGGCCTGCCCTACTGGAACGCAAGATGTCTGCAGTTGCTGAAATTCCTCTCGCCCCCCCTGCCAGCCCGAACTGGCTGCAGCGGCTGTCTGCCCTGGACAGGGCGCAGCGCATGCGGCTGGGCGTGGGCGCCGCGCTGCTGGTGGCGGTGGCCATCGCGGCCATCGTCATGGGCCGCCAGCCCGACTACCGGGTGCTGTTTGCCAACCTGAACGACAAGGACGGCGGTGCCATCGTGGCCCAGCTGTCGCAGATGAACGTGCCTTACAAGCACGCAGACGGTGGCGGCGCCATCCTGATCCCCGCCGACCGCGTGCACGACGTGCGCCTGCGCCTGGCCACCCAGGGTCTGCCCAAGGGCTCGGTGGCGGGCTTCGAGCTGATGGAATCGAGCAAGTTCGGCATGACGCAGTTCCAGGAACGGCTGAACTTCCAGCGCGGCCTGGAGGGCGAACTCACCCGTTCCATCCAGGCGCTCTCGTCCGTGCAGAGCGCGCGGGTGCATTTGGCGCTCCCCAACCAGAACGGCTTCTTCCGCGAACAGCAAAAGCCTTCGGCTTCCGTGCTGGTCAGCCTGCACCCGGGCCGCATCCTGGACCGTGCCCAGCTCGCCGGCATAGTCCACCTGGTGGCCTCCAGCGTGCCCGAGCTGGCGCCATCCGCGGTGAGCGTGCTCGACGACACGGGCAAGCTGCTGTCCCAGTCGCCGGATACCGCCGCGGGAACCGGCGTCGACGCCCAGCAACTGCTGTACGTGCAGCAGATCGAACAGCAGTACACACGCCGCATCCTGGACATCCTGGAACCCGTGGTGGGTCGCGACAACGTCAAGGCCCAGGTGACGGCCGAGGTGGACTTCACGCAGACCGAATCCACGTCCGAACAGCACCGGCCCAACCTGGCCACCGATGCCAGCGCCATCCGCAGCCAGCAGATCGTGGAAAGCACCGGCCCCCAGGGCAACCCGCTGCCCACGGGCGTGCCCGGCGCCACCACCAACCAGCCGCCCGCGCCAGCGACCGCGCCCATCAATGGCGCCAACCCCGCGCCCACCGCTGCTGGCCAGCAGCCGCAGGGCGCCCAGGCCGTGGCCGGCAAGCGTGAGTCCATCACCAACTACGAGGTCGACAAGACGGTGCGCGTAACGCGCGGTGGCAGCGGCGCGCTCAAGCGGGTCAGCGCCGCCGTGGTGGTCAATTACCAGTCGGTGGAAGACAAGGGCAAGACCGTCACCAAGGCCCTCACGCCCGAGCAGATCGAGCAGATGACGGCGCTGGTGCGCGAGACCATCGGCTTCAACCGCGACCGCGGCGATTCCGTCAACCTCATGAACACCCCGTTCCAGGTAACGGCCGCACCTGCCAATGATGTGCCGTTGTGGAAGCAGCCCGAAATGATCGAACTGGCCAAGACCTTCGCCTGGCCAGTGGGGGCGGTGCTGTTCGCGGCCCTGGTGCTGATGGGCCTGGTGCGTCCGGTGCTCAAGGGGGGCAACGCCTCGGCAAAGCCCCGGACCACCTCCGTGGCTGGTGGGCAGCTGGATGCCGTGGAGTCCGAAATGCCCGAGCGCCCAGCGTTGCCCGCACCCTCGAAGAAAGACGAGGCGCCTGTCGCCACGCCGGAGCAGCTGCGCCTGGAAGAGGCGCGGGTGCTGGCCAAGGAGAACCCGGTGGCTGTCGCCAACATCCTCAAGACCTGGCTGAACGGCGATCCCGTCTAACGACTGACCTCACAGACGACGACCATGGACGACCAAGGACTCAACGACGCCGCCATTCTGCTGATGTCTCTCGGCGAGGAAGAGGCGGCCGAAGTGTTCAAGCATTTCTCGCCCAAGGAGGTGCAGAAGCTCGGCGAAACCATTGCGCGCATGCGCTCGGTGTCGCGCGAGAAGGTGGACGAGGTCATCAACAAGTTCTCCGGTGCCGCTGCCGCCCAGAGCCTGCTGGTGTCCGACACCGGCAACTACGTGCGGGCTGTGCTCAAGCGCGCGCTGGGCGACGACAAGGCGGGCCTGCTCATCGACCGCATCCTGCAGGGCGGGGACGTGTCCGGCATCGAGAGCCTCAAGTGGATGGACCCGCTGTCGGTGGCGGAGCTGCTGCGCAACGAGCATCCCCAGATCGTGGCGGCCATCCTCGTGCATCTGGACAGCGACCAAGCCTCGGGCATCCTAATGCACCTGACCGACCGGCAGCGCAGCGAGATCCTGCTGCGCGTGGCCACGCTCGAAGGCATTCAGCCCACGGCGCTGAAGGACCTCAACGAAGTGCTCTTCAAGGTGCTGGCCGGTGGCGACAAGATCCGCAAGAGCTCGCTCGGCGGCGTCAAGGCGGCGGCGGAAATCATCAACCTGCTGGGCGGCAACATGGACGCCGTGGTGCTGGAATCCATCCGCAGCTACGACCCCGACCTGGCCCAGAAGATCATGGACAAGATGTTCGTGTTCGAGGACGTGCTCAAGCTCGACGACAAGGCGATCCAGACCGTGCTCAAGGAAGTGGCCTCCGAAACCCTCATCGTGGCCCTCAAAGGTGCCGTGCCCGAGCTGCGCGAGAAATTCCTGTCCAACATGTCCTCGCGCGCCGCCGAGGCGCTGCGCGAAGACCTGGAGTCGCGCGGCCCGATGCGCCTGTCCGAGGTCGAGGCCCAGCAGAAGGAAATCTTGAAGACGGTGCGTCGCCTCGCCGACGAAGGCCAGATCATGATTGGAGGCGGCGGTGATGATGCCTACGTCTAATCACAGCCACCGCGCCTACTCGCGTTTCATCCCCAGCGAGGAAGTGGGCGACGTCACGCAGTGGAAGTTTGGTGCCGTGGACGGCTCCGACCTCGTCGAGCCCGAACCGGAGCCTGTGGCAGAGCTTCCCCCCGAAGTGGACGAGGCGGCCCAGCAGGCACTGGTCCAGCAGGCCTGCGACGACGCCTATGCCGAGGGCTTTGCCCAGGGGCAGGCGCAGACTGCGCTCGAATGGCAGCAGCGCATGGACGACTACGTGGCCCAGCAGGGCCAGGAAGCCGCCCAGCGCCTGCAGAGCGTGATGCAGTCGCTCGACGCGAGCCTGATCGACATGCAGCAGCAGATGGCCCAGCAACTGCTGGAGTTGGCCTGCGACATCGCGCGCCAGGTCGTGCGCCAGGAGCTTTCGGTCAACCCGAACGCGCTGCAGCCCGTGGTCCGCGAGGCCGTGGGCATGCTGGTATCTGAAGGCCGGCCCGCCACGGTGCGGCTCCATCCCGCCGACATGGAGGCGATGGCCCAGCCCTTGCGCGAGGAAATCGGCGCGCCCGGCGTGCAATGGATGGCGGACGCGGCAGTGCCGCCCGGCGGGTGCCTGGTGGAATCCGCCGGCACGGTGGTAGATGGCAGCCTGGAAAAGCGCTGGCAGCGCGCCGTTGCAGCACTGGGCCTGCAGTCGCCATGGAGCGACGAGGAGGGCGTCGATGGCCGTTGAAGCCCCCGCCGCCTGGTCGCGCCTGATCGACGACGCGCGCGCACGCGTGGCCGAGGGCGCGCCGCTGGAGACACGCGGCACGCTCACGCGGCTCACGGGCCTGGTGCTGGAAGCTGTGGGCATCCGGGTGCCGGTGGGGTCGCAGTGCATGGTCCAGATGCCGGGGCACGCGCCGGTGCTGGCCGAGGTGGTCGGGTTCTCGGCCGACCGTGCGTTTCTGATGCCGGCGGGCGACATCCATGGCCTGTCCAGCGGCGCTAGCGTGGTGCCCGCCGCACCTTACATTCCAGTGCCCCGCCTGGGCGAGCCCCCCCGGGCCATCCAGCGGGCCGGCGTGCTGCGCCTGCCCATGGGCGAGGGGCTGCTGGGCCGGGTGGTGGACGCACAGGGCCTGCCGCTGGACCATGGAGGCCCGGTGCAGGACGTGGTCTCCGAGCCCATGGGCCGCCGCCAGATCAACGCCATGGACCGCGACCCGGTGCGCGAATCGCTGGACACGGGCGTGCGCGCCATCAATGCCCTGCTGTCGGTGGGGCGTGGACAGCGGCTGGGCTTGTTTGCCGGCTCGGGTGTGGGCAAGAGCGTGCTGCTGGGCATGATGGCCCGCTACACCCGCGCCGACGTGATCGTGGTCGGGCTCATCGGTGAGCGGGGCCGCGAGGTCAAGGAATTCGTGGAAGACATTCTGGGCGAAGAGGGGCGCGCCCGCTCCGTGGTCGTGGCCGCGCCAGCCGATGCGCCGCCGCTGCTGCGCATGCAAGGCGCTGCCTACGCCACTGCAGTGGCCGAGCATTTCCGCGACAAGGGCAAGCATGTGCTGCTGCTCATGGACTCCCTCACGCGCTATGCGATGGCGCAGCGCGAGATTGCGCTGGCCATTGGCGAGCCCCCCGCCACCAAAGGCTATCCACCGTCGTGCTTCGCCAAGCTGCCCCAGCTGGTGGAGCGCAGCGGCAACGGGCTGCACGGGGTGGGGTCCATCACGGCCTTCTACACAGTGCTGTCCGAGGGCGACGACCAGCAGGACCCGATTGCCGATGCAGCCCGCGCCATCCTGGACGGGCACATCGTCCTGTCGCGCGCACTGGCCGAGACAGGGCATTTCCCGGCCATCGACATCGAACAATCCGCCTCGCGGGTGATGCACAACGTGGTTTCGCGCGGGCACTTCGATTTGGCACGGCGCTTTCGGGCCGTGTATTCGCGCTACCAGAAAAGCCGGGACCTGGTACAGGTCGGAGCGTACATGAGTGGCTCCGATCCCGCCCTGGACGAGGCCATCCGCCTGCAGCCCCAGATGGCCGCCTTCCTGCAGCAGGACATGTTTGAGGCGGCCTCGCTGGACGCGAGCGTCGCTGGCATGGCCGCGGTGCTGGGCCAATGAACGCTACGTTGCGCAAGTCGCCATGTCTGCCCTCACCGCCCTGGTCGTTGCTGTCGAAGTGGCCTCGCGCAAGCGGGACGACGCCCGCAAAGTGCTGCAAGACGCATTGGCCGCGCAGCAGGCTGCGCGCTCCCAGCTCGACCAACTGGAAGATTACGCCCGGGAAACCCAAAGCCGGTGGGGTATGCAGGCCGACACGACGATGAAGCCGGAAGTGATGTTCCACCACTACCACTTCATGGATCGCCTGGGGCATGCGGCGGGCATTCAGACGAGCGTGGTGGGCGACCATGCCAACCGGGTGGCGGCAGCCCGTGGCGCGCTGCTGGAGGCGGAGTTGCGGCTGGCCAGCTTGAAGAAGGTCGTGGAAAAGCGGCGCGCCGACCTGGAGCGCGCCGAGATGCGGCGAGATCAGAAACAAACCGATGAGCGGGCGGCGCTGCAGTACCGCGGCGCGGCACAGGGCTCTGAGAGCCAGGAGTATTGACGATGGAATCGAACAAAATTTCTTCGCCGCAGGGCCCTCAGCCCGCGCACGGGGCGCGGCCCCGGTCCACGGCCAATACCCAGGACGCGGGCGAAGCGGGCAGCGGCGGCTTTCTGGCGCTGCTGGCGGCGCTCGGGAGTTCGGATGCAGGGGTTGGTGATCCCTTGCTGGACACGGCGACGGCGTCCGACGGAGCACCACAGGACGGTCCGAGCGACGCCCAGGACACATCGTTCCTGGCTGCATGGCAAGGGCTGCTGCCCCCCGCCGTCAACGCACGGGTGGACGCCTCGCCCCAAGGGATTCAGGCCGGCGCTTTGCCGGGCGGTGCGGGCGCGGGCGGCCTACCAGGTGTAGATGCGATCGACCCCGGAGCTGCTGCCGGGGGCGCGGCTTGGGGCGCTGAAGCGATGTTCGGAGCCAACGGAGGCGTGCAAGGGATCGTGGCGGAAACGGCCATGCTGGACGCTTCGGTCGGCAGCAGGAATGGGTCGCCACTGGCCGGGGGCGTAGCCCACGGCAAGGCTTTCTCGCGCTTGCAAAGCGCGATGGCGCAAAAGGCCGATGCGGCCGATACCTCGGCGGGGCGTTTGCAGGCGGGTACGGCCACGACGCAGGCACTGGGCGGACATTCTGGGGTCGCTGGCGGCGTGTTGTTGATGAACCCTGCAGAGCGGCTGGCGGGCGGTGCGGCCGCCAGCATGCCCGATCGTGCCGCGGGTGGCCTGGCCCAGGCGGAGGCCGCGAACGGCCTGGCCACGGCACTGACCGAAGCAGCGGCGTCGACTGCGCTGGCAGCGGGGAGCGGCGGCGCCGATGCTCGCGGCCGCCCCGGCGAGGGGCGCTCCGATGGCGCCATGGGGTTCGAGGCGGCGGGCGGCGCCGCGCCGGCCGAGGCCGGCTCCGTGGATGGCGCGACCGTGTTTGCCGACCCCGCCCAGGCGAATCTGGAGGAGCAAGTGGCAGAGCAGGTGGCGTATTGGGTCAACCAGAAGACCCAGAACGCAGAGCTCACACTCGACCGGGACGGCCAGCCGGTGGAGGTGTCGGTGACCCTGTCGGGCAACGAAGCCCATGTGGCTTTCCGCAGCGACCAGTCCGCCACGCGCGAAATGCTGGACAAAAGCATGGCGCAGTTGAGTGAGCTGCTGCGCAGCGAGGGGCTGGTGCTTTCGGGCATGTCGGTGGGCACATCGTCCGGCCAGCGTGAGCAAACGGGTGAATCTGCTCGCCAGGGGCAGCGTGACGGTGGCCGGCAGGCGCGCGTGGAGGCCGCCGCCCCGGCCGGCACCAGCACACTGCTGCGCACCGGCGCTCCAGATCGGGCCGTGGACGTATTTGTGTAACGCGGGCGCGGCCTTGCCGGTGGCGCTGGGCTACCGCAGGCAGCCATCTCGATCCGCAGCGCGGACCAGTTCAGTCCGGCTTGGGCAGAGGATGCGTAGCCCCGTGAATGCCGTGGTTTTGGGCTTTTATTCTGGCTATTATTGGTTGCAGCCTCGTCCAATAATGGGCCATCCGGTTTGCTTGCCCGTGGTCTGTGCGGGCGCCGCCCGTATTCACCGCAAGGAACCCGCACCGTGTCAGCCAATCCTCCCGCAGCAGCCCCGGCCAAGAGCAAGAAGATGCTCATCATCATCATCGGTGTGGTGGTGGCCATTCTGGTGATTGGCGGGGGTGTGGCAGCCTGGCTGATCTCCAGCCGTTCTCATGCCGAGGATGAGGAGGGTGCTGCACCCGCCCGCAAAGAAGCCCCCAAGGTGGCTCCAACCTTCCTCCCCATGGAGAACATGGTGGTCAACCTGGCCGACCCCGGGGGCGACCGGTTCGCACAGATCGGCATTACCCTGGAGCTGGAAGATGCCAAGACGGCCGAGCAGGTAAAGCTGTACCTGCCGTCCATTCGCAGCGGAATCCTGATGCTCATTTCGCAGAGGACCTCGGCCGAGCTGCTGCAGCGCGAAGGCAAGGAGAAGCTCGCGACCGACATCCTGCGGGAAGTTTCGCGTCCCCTTGGGTTTTCCGTTGCCACAGAGCGGGCGCGCCCTGCGGCGGTCGAGAAGGACGAAGATGCGGAAGACCGTCCATCGCGCAAGCGTACGGAGCGCAACCCGGTGCGCCGTGTGCTCTTTTCCAGCTTCATCATCCAGTGACCCGGGCGAGGACCAGTCATGAGTGATTCGTTTCTTTCGCAGGAAGAGGTTGACGCCCTACTGGAGGGGGTGACTGGCGAGAGCCAGAAATCGGTGGAAGAAGTCGCCGAGGCGGGTTCGGTTCGCAACTACGACATTTCCAGCCAGGAGCGCATCGTCCGCGGACGCATGCCGACGATGGAAATCGTCAACGAGCGATTTGCGCGCAACTTCCGGATCGGGCTCTTTAACTTCATCCGCCGCAGCCCCGAAATATCGGTGGGCACCGTCTCGGTGCAGCGTTACAGCGCGTTTCTGCGCGAGCTGGCTGTCCCCACCAATTTCAACATCGTCGCCATCCGCCCGCTGCGCGGTAGCGGGCTGATCGTTTGCGAACCGTCGCTGGTGTTCGGCATCATCGACACGCTGTACGGCGGCGTGGGCAAGTTCCAGACGCGAATCGAGGGCCGGGATTTTTCGCCCACCGAGCAGCGCGTGATCAACCGCCTCGTCGATGTGATCTGCGCCGAATACAAAAAGGCCTGGCAAGGGATCTACCCATTGGAGCTGGAGTACCAGCGCTCCGAGATGCAGCCCCAGTTTGCCAACATCGCCACGCCCAGCGAAATCGTGGTGTCCACCGCATTCCAGCTGGAAATCGGGGACCTTTCGGGCGCCATCCATATCTGCATGCCCTATGCCACGCTCGAGCCGATCCGCGATGTGCTGTATTCATCCACGCAGGGCGATTCCATCGAGGTGGACCGCCGCTGGGTGCGCGTGCTGACGCGGGAAATCCAGGCCGCCGAGGTCACCCTGGTGGCCGAACTTGCGCGTGCCGACGCGACGGTGGAACAACTGCTGGCCATGAAGCCTGGCGACTTCATTGAGCTGGATCGTGAGCCCCGCATCCGCGCGTCGATTGGCGGGGTGCCCATTTTTGAATGCCAGTACGGTACGCACAATTCCAAGTACGCAATCCGCATCGAAGAATGCCTGCGCACGGCGGACATGAGCTGGCTTGGAGAAAAAGATGTCAACTGAAGACGAGAACAAAGACGCCGCTGCGGACGACCCGTTTGCTGGCTGGGCCGAGGCGCTGGAAGAGCAAAAGCGCACCGAGGACAAACCCGCTGATGCGGAGCAGGGCGGGCCACTGTCCGGCGAGCCGGTCCGGCCGTTTTCGGGCGGCAGCGATGGTACGGTCAACGACATCAACATGGTGCTGGACATCCCCGTCCAGCTCTCTGTCGAACTCGGGCGCACCAAGGTGCCTATCAAATACATCCTCCAGCTGGCGCAGGGCTCTGTGGTTGAACTCGACGCGCTGGCGGGCGAGCCCATGGACGTGCTCGTCAACGGCTACCTCATCGCCCAGGGCGAAGTGGTGGTGGTGAATGACAAGTTTGGTATTCGCCTGACCGACGTGGTCACCCCTTCCGAGCGCCTGCGGCGGGTGAGCCGTGGATAGCGGGGGCATGACCCAGACCTTGCTGGTGGTGGTGCTCTTCGTGGCCGCCATGGCCGCGTTGCCCTGGCTTGTGCGACGAGTGCAGCAGCGGCACGCCGCGGGTGCCGCGGGTGCGGGTGCCACGTCGCGTGTGCTGTCGGCGGTGGCCGTGGGGCCCCAGCAGCGCGTGGTAACCGTGGAAGTGGGGCCGGAGCATGCGCGAAGCTGGCTGGTGCTGGGCGTGACCGCGCAGCAGATCAGTTGCCTGCATGTGCTGCCTGCGGGCGCCCCGGGCGCGGCAGTGCCCACGTCGACGCCAACGGTGCCGTCCTTCGCGCAAGAGATCGCGGCTGCCGCGAAAGCGCCTGGAAACTCGACCCATGGCTGATACCTCGGTGGCCCGCCGCGTGGCACTTGCTGGCGTTGTGCTGGCATTGGGTTTTGCCGTCCAGGGAACTGCGTTCGCGCAAGGCGCTCCGGGTTCGTTGCCTCTGGTGGTCGGAAGCGGCCCGGCGGGCAACAGCTACTCCGTGCCCATTCAGACGCTGCTGTTCTTTACAGCGCTGTCGTTCCTGCCGGCGATCCTGCTCATGATGACGGGCTTCACCCGCATCGTGATCGTCCTTTCCCTGCTTCGCCAAGCGCTGGGTACGCAGTCTGCACCGCCCAACCAGGTCATCATCGGCCTGTCTCTGTTTCTGACTTTCTTCGTGATGGGTCCCACGTTCGACCGCGTATACCAGGACGCCTACGTGCCCTACACCACCAACGCCATCAGCTTTGAGCAGGCCCTGGAAAAAGCGGAGGCTCCCATGCGCAGCTTCATGCTCAAGCAAACCCGGCAGTCGGACTTTGCCCTTTTTTCCCGCCTCGCCCGGCTGGACTCGAATGTCACGGCGGAAACCGCGCCACTGAGGGTGCTGGTCCCTGCCTTTGTCACCAGTGAGCTCAAGTCGGCATTTCAGATCGGATTCATGATCTTCATTCCGTTCCTGGTCATCGACATGGTGGTGTCGAGCATTCTCATGTCGCTGGGCATGATGATGCTCTCGCCGGTGCTGGTGGCGCTGCCGTTCAAGCTCATGCTGTTCGTGCTGGCGGACGGATGGAATCTCTTGATCGGCTCGCTGGCCGCGAGTTTTGTAACCTGAAGGATCTGGCGATGACTCCGCAAGTCGTACTGACCATCGGGCGTGATGCCCTGACGCTGCTGTTGATGATTTCGATGCCGGTTCTGGGCGTGGTGATGGCCGTGGGCTTGCTGGTGAGCATCTTCCAGGCCGTGACGCAGATTCACGAGGCCACGCTGGCGTTTGTTCCCAAGCTGATTGCCGCGATGGTGGTCTTTGCCATTGCCGGCCCCTGGATGCTCAGCACGCTGGTGGACTTCATCCGCCGCACCATCGAGTCGATCCCGTCCATGATTGGCTAGGGCGGCCCTCTGGTACACGCATGCAATAGGCTTGGCAGCGACCGAAGCAGATCAGTGTGATCACGTTCACCGAGTCCCAGCTGATGGCGTGGCTGTCGCCGATCCTGTGGCCATTCTTGCGGGTGCTGGCCGTGTTCACGGTGGCGCCCGTGTTTTCCATGCGTGCGGTTCCGATGCGCGTGAAGATCGGGCTGGCCTTTCTGGTCGCGCTGTGCGCGCAGGCCGTGCTGGGCGACCAGCCGACGATCAGTGTCAACGGGCGCGAGGCACTGGGTGCCGTGGCCCAGCAGGTGGCGGTGGGGCTGGCGATTGGATTCGCGGTCAGGCTGGTGTTCGCTGCCGTGGAACTGGCTGGCGAAATCATTGGGTTGCAGATGGGCCTGAACTTCGCGTCCTTTTTCGATCCTTCATCCAACGCGCAAGTCAGCGCAGTGGCACGCTTTTTTGGTCACATGGCCACGTTGCTCTTTGTTGTCATCAATGGCCATTTGCTGATCTTGATGGCGGTGGTGAAGAGTTTCGATCGTTTTCCGGTGGACGGGAACTTCATGCAGGCGCTGGCCCAGATGCGGCTGTACGAGCTGGGCGCCTCGCTCTTCTCGAGCGCGCTGTGGATCGCATTGCCCATGATTGCGCTGCTGTTGTTCGTCAATTTGACGCTGGGCATCATCTCGCGCGTGGCCCCGCAGATGAACATCTATGCCGTGGGCTTCCCGGTGACCCTGACGGTGGGCATGCTGGGCATCGTGGCGACGCTCCCCTTGCTGGAGCAACCCGTGCTGGCCTTGATGCAGCGGGCGGTGGATCTGTTTGCCGCCCAGCGGTAGGCGCCGATGGCTCCCTGACGTCGTGCCAAGTTACACCAACTGATTCCGGATCGCGTACACCGTGAGCTCCGCATTGTTGGACAGCTTGAGCTTCTCCAGCACCCGCGATCGGTAGACGCTCACCGTCTTGGGACTGAGCATCAATTCCTCGGCAATGTCCGACAGCCTGCGCCCCGAGGCGATCTTCACCAACGTTTGCAGTTCCCGTTCAGAGAGCGCCGCATGCGGCGCCTCGGGCGTGGGCTGGGCCAGGCTGTCGGCCAGCATCTGGGCCACTTCCGCGGTGAGGTACTTGCGGCCTTGCATGACGGTCCGCACGGCCGCGATCAGTTCGATGGGGTCGCCGGCCTTGTTGGCGTAGCCCTGCGCTCCGGCCTTGAGGCAACGCAGGGCGTATTGGTCCTCGGGATACATGGAGACGACCAGCACTTTGATGGATGAGTGCGTTTCTCGCAGGCTCGCAAGAACTTCGAGGCCGCTGCGGCCCGGCATGTTCAGGTCCAGAAGCAAGACATCGCAAGGTGCGGAGCGGAGCACCTCGCGCAATTCGGAATACCCACCGGCTTCACCCGTGACCTGGATATCCGGCGCATCTGCCAAGGTGTCGCGAATGCCGCGCCGCAAAACGGCGTGGTCGTCGCACAAGACCACATGAATCACAGCGCATCTCCTGGGGCTGGTGGTGACGAAGGGGATGTTAGCGGCACGGAAAGGATCACCGACGTGCCTTGTCCCGGCCGGCTGCTGATGTCCAGCCATCCTCCCACCGTGCGCGCCCGCTCATGCAGGCCCCTCAGCCCGAACGCCTTGGGTTTGGCCAGCATGGCCGGATCGATGCCATTCCCGTCGTCGCTCACTTCCAGCGTCAGAACGCCTTCCCGGTCCGAGAGGTCAATGTGCACTGTGCGCGGATGCGCATGCTTGGATATGTTGGTCAGCGCTTCCTGCGCCGTGCGGTACGCCACGAGCTGCACATCCGGCCCCGCATGAATGCTCTCGCTGCTGGTCGCCACTTGGGCTGGGATCCCCGAACGGCGCTCGAATCCTGCTGCAAGCCACTGAATGGCTGCGACCAAACCTTGTTCCAGGATCGGGGGGCGCAGGTTCATCATGATCCGCTGGCTGGCGCCGATGGCATGCTGCAGCATTTCTGCCGCCGAAGCCGCATGGCTTTGCATGTCCGGATCGGTGCTGTGGCGACCCATCCATGCAACGTCAAACCGCACGGCGGTCAGAGCGCCGCCGATGTCGTCGTGGATCTCTCGGGCGATGGATGCGCGCTCTTGCTCGATGGATGACTGCAGATGTTCCGTCAGATCGGCCAGCCTCCGTTCGGACTCTTGCAAATCGGACACCGCTTGCTCCCGCGCTTGGCGTGCTTCGTGAATTTCCAGCGCGCGCGCCAGCACATGCGGCAGCCGAGGCAGATCGTCCTTGAGAAGGTAGTCTGCGATTCCCAACCGAATGGCGTCCACGGCCGCGGCCTCGCCGACCGCACCCGAGAGCAGGACAAAGGGCGGATGCTGCGGCTTTTGCGCAACATGCGCCCAAGCGTCCAGGGCAGTGAAGCCAGGGAGCCGGTAATCTGCCAAGATGGCGTCATACGTCTCGGTATCCGTCAAGCGCTGGAAATCAGGGAGAGAGTCCACGCGGTGGAGCTGACACCGCAGTCTGGAGCGTCGCAGAGTCAATACGGTCAACTCATGATCTGCCGCAGAATCTTCCAGATGCAGGATGTTGAGCGTGCGGTCTGATGTCATAAAGACGGGCGGGACGCTATCATAGGATACAAATTGGAACAAAATGAAGCTTGGTCGCTAGGGATTTCAGCTTCGGCGTCTCAAGAGGTTGAACGGAAGCACGCCCGATGGCGCTCGCCGCGTCGAAATTCTTCGCAGAGTGTCATAGTCCTGTGCTGATGCGTGTTTTGCTGCTGTGTGCCGCGATGGAGAAACGATGCAATCTACGCTAACGACGCCTGGGGGCCCTGCGGTCCAGGTCCCCGTCATGGTAGCGGCGGAGCTGCAGGATTCGTTGCTGGTCGTGATGCACGACCTGCACCGACTGGAAGGGCTGCTCAACCATGCTACCGATAATCTACTCGAGCGATTTGGCGAGGCCAATGCACTGCTTACCGACGCTGCCGTCGGGGATTCCCCGGAACTCCTCGCCGCCCGTGCTGCCCTGCGCAGCGCCGTGACGGAGCTGCAGTTCCAGGACATGGCATCCCAGTTGATCTTTCACACCACCAAGGTGCTGCAGGGATGCGCTTTCCGCCTCGCTTCAGAGGCCATGGGCAATGAAGAGGGCGAAGAGGCGGCCCCTTTTGCCGAGATGGGGCCGGACAGGCCCAACCCTGTTACCCAGAGCGAGATGGATGCAGGTTCGGTGGATCTTTTTTGATCTTTACACCGCTCTTTAACCTATATATTTAAAGTCAGTTGGAGCCTTACATGCAATCGATCCTTGCCGTAGATGATTCACCGTCCATGCGAAAAATGGTGTCGTTTACTCTCACGGGCGCCGGCTACCACGTCGTGGAAGCGGTGGATGGGCAAGACGCCCTGGAAAAGGCCGAGACCCACAACATCGATCTTGTATTGGCAGACCAGAACATGCCGCGGCTTGACGGGATTGGCCTTACGCGAAAACTGCGCGAGAACCCGAAGTTCAAGACCATCCCAATCTTGATCCTCACCACCGAGTCCAGTGACCAGATGAAGCAGGCAGGTCGGTCGGCTGGTGCGACCGGGTGGCTGGTCAAGCCCTTCGATCCCAATCGCTTGATCGAAGTCATCCAGAAAGTGATCCGCTGAGTCGGGTTGGCCGGGATTAACCCAAGAACCTTAGGAGCCTACGATGGCGGAAACCTACCAAGAAGGATCGGGCGCAGGCGCTGATTTTGACCTGAGTCAGTTCTATCAGATATTCTTCGAGGAAGCAGGCGAAAACCTGGACCAGATGGAGCAGATGCTCCTCGATTTGGACCTGAGCAGCGCGAACGACGAAGAGCTCAATGGCATTTTTCGATGTGCTCACTCAATCAAGGGTGGCGCGGCCACCTTTGGGTTCTCCGATGTTGCGGAGCTGACGCACCAGATGGAGTCGTTGCTGGACCGCTTGCGTCGACATGAGCTCCAGCCTATTCCGCAGATGGTGGATGTGTTGCTCGAATCCGCCGACGCCTCGCGCAGCCTGCTGGCACGCCATCAGGCGGGAGGACAAGGGGAGGCGGTTTCCACGACGTCGCTGGTGCGTCGCATCAGTGATTTGGCGGCAGGGCTGGTACCTGACGATGCCCCCGCAGCAGTCATCCCTGCGCCGCCTCCGCCTCCCGCGCCGGCACCCGCACCGCAGGAGGTGGTGCCAGCGGCCCAGGCGGCCAAACCGCCAGTGGCAGGGCAGGTGCGGGCACTGGAGATCCAGATCGGCCCCCTCGAACGTACGGCCCAGGCAGATGCCATCAAGGAACTGTTCAGGGACATTCCCGGTCTTGGCACTATCCGTGACCTGGACGGCGCGTCGCCCGATGTGCGGTTGTTTGCGGTGGAGACCAGTTCCACCGACGCCGACCTCCTCGATCTGTTTGCGTTCCATGTTGCCAAGGAACAGGTGGTGATTCGCGAGGCGTCGTCGTCCGGTGCCGTCCCTGCAGAGGCCGACCAGGCTCCTGCCGCCGCTGCCGATGGAGAGGTCTACGGCTTCTTCGTGGATGCGCCAGGGGCGCCCCGGGCAGAGTCGCAGCGGTCGACGGAGTCCACCGCTATGCAGCCAGCCAAGGCAGTGGCGGTCCCGAAGGCTGGCGAGCCGA
This sequence comes from Acidovorax sp., assembly GCF_022763525.1. Lineage (GTDB taxonomy): Bacteria > Pseudomonadota > Gammaproteobacteria > Burkholderiales > Burkholderiaceae_C > Acidovorax. The sequence goes on along the minus strand of NZ_JALEGG010000084.1, from coordinate 4,831 downwards.
AAGCAGCCATGCAGGCGCAGATGGAATCCACGACCATCCGGGTGGACGTGAAAAAAGTGGACCAGCTCATCAACTTGGTGGGTGAGTTGGTGATCACCCAGGCCATGCTTGCGCAGAACAGCCGCGGTCTGGACTCGGCGGCTTATCAGCAGTTGCTGGCGGGGCTGGCCGATCTGGATCGCAACACGCGCGATCTCCAGGAATCGGTCATGTCAATCCGCATGATTCCGATGTCGATCGTCTTCAGCCGGTTTCCCCGGATGCTGCGGGATCTGGCCAACAAGCTGGGCAAGAAGGTGGACCTGGTCACGCAGGGAGAGGCTACCGAATTGGACAAGGGGTTGGTGGAAAAGATCACCGACCCACTCACCCATCTGGTGCGCAACAGCTGCGATCACGGCATCGAGATGCCGGCAGACCGGCTGGCCAAGGGGAAGTCCGAACACGGGACCATTACCTTGTCGGCCTCGCATCAGGGCGGATCAATCGTGATCGAAGTTCGCGACGATGGCCGCGGCCTTTCGCGCGAGAAGATTCTCAGCAAGGCGCGAGAGAGGGGTCTCGATGTTTCCGACCAGATGAGCGACAGCGAAGTCTGGCAACTGATCTTTGCGCCGGGATTCTCCACCGCGGAAGAGGTGACGGACGTTTCCGGACGCGGCGTGGGCATGGACGTTGTCAAGCGGAACATCGCTGCACTCAACGGGACCGTTGAAATCGACTCTGCCGAAGGCTACGGCATGAAGGTTTCGGTGCGCTTGCCGCTCACCCTGGCCATCATGGATGGCATGTCTGTGGGCGTCAGCGACGAGGTCTATATCCTGCCTCTGTCTTCGGTGGTGGAGTCCTTCCAGGTCAATGCAGACGACGTGAACACCGTGGCCCAGGGGTCGCAGCTCGTGAAGGTGCGCGACGAATACATGCCGGTGATCGCGCTCGAGAAGATATTCCAGGTGCCGCGTCCCGACCCGAACAAGTCCAGCAACATCATGGTCGTGGTCGAGGCCGACGGCAGCCGTGTGGCGCTGTTGGTCGATGAGCTGCTGGGGCAGCATCAGGTGGTGGTGAAGAACCTGGAGTCGAACTACCGCAAGGTCCCCAATGTGTCGGGGGCCACTATTTTGGGCGACGGTACGGTGGCACTCATTCTGGACACGGGCGCCCTGGTTCGCCGCGCTCGCCACTAGCCAAGAGGTTCAAGCGCTGCACCCCGCGGGTGCGACGCTGTCATGAAAGGAGAATGCACCATGAGCGTGATGGGCAAGACTGTTGAAGCGGTGCCGACGGGCACCCGTGAGTATCTGACCTTCCGGCTCGACCAGGAAGAGTATGGGATCGACATCCTGAAAGTGCAGGAGATCCGAGGCTACGAGCCGCCCACGCGGATTGCGAACGCCCCGGTTTTCATCAAGGGCGTGGTCAACCTTCGCGGCACCATCGTTCCCATTGTCGACATGCGCCTGAAGTTCAACTGCGCGCAGGCTGACTACAACAGCTTCACGGTGGTGATCATCCTGAACCTGCGCAACCGGGTTGTGGGCATCGTGGTGGATTCGGTGAGCGATGTGATGGAGCTGACGCCCGAAAGTATCCGCTCGGCTCCGGATATCGAAAGTGCCATTGATAACAGCTGCATTCTGGGGCTGGGATCCGTGGGCGAACGCATGCTGATATTGCTGGACATCGAGAAGCTCATGTCGGGCGTGGACATGGGGCTCGCGACAGCCAACGAGTAGATCTCCGCGGCCGGCAGACATCGCGGCGCAAGCGCTGTCGCTGGCCAGCACCCGGGGTGGCTTGCAGATCATCTTTAGGAGCGAAAGCGATTTTCCGTCGGACGATCAATATGGCCGAATCCACCAGTGCTCCCTCTTCAGCCTTGTCGAGCCGTGGCAAGGTTGCTCCTGTCCTGGCTGCGGGCACGCCGCCGTCAGGTCCTCTGGCGCAGGGGCGTGAGTTCGTATGGACCAACGCCGACTTCGCCAAAGTTCAGGCGCTGATCTACCAGCGCGCCGGGATCAGCCTGCACGATGGCAAGCACGCGATGGTGTACAGCCGCCTGTCGCGTCGCTTGCGGGAAACGGGGCACGGCAGTTTTCACGACTATCTCAGTTGGCTGGAAACTCACGATGGCCCCGAGTGGCAGGAGTTCATCAACGCGCTTACCACCAATCTGACGGCTTTTTTCCGCGAACAACATCACTTCGAGATTTTGGCATCGCACCTGCGCAGCAAGCCTGCTGCGAACTGGCGGCTCTGGTGCAACGCGGCTTCCACAGGGGAAGAGCCTTACTCCATCGTCATGACTGCGTTCGAAGCGCTGGGTTCGAATGCGTCTTTCAAGCTCACGGCCAGCGATATCGATTCGCGGGTGCTCGCCACCGCGGCGGAGGGTGTCTATCGGCTTGACAGCCTGAAGGGCCTCAGCTCCGAGCGGTTGCAGAAATTCTTTCTGCGCGGAAAAGGGGGCAATCTGGGCATGGTTCGCGCCAAGCCGGAGTTGCGACGCGCAATCGAGTTCATGAGCGTGAACCTTATTCGGGACGATTGGCCCTTCAAGGAACCTTTCGACGTCGTTTTCTGCCGCAACGTCATGATCTATTTCGACGCCCCCACGCAGCGCCGTGTGCTGGAAAGAATCCATCGGGTCTTGAAGCCCGGTGGAATGCTCTTCGTCGGCCATGCCGAGAATTTCAGCGAATCCAGAGACCTGTTCACGCTGCGTGGCAAAACGGTCTATGAGCGCCGCTGACCGACCATGTTGCCTCGCACCTAGCCCATGACCAATATTCCCCCTGGACTGCCTCCGCTGCCGACTGCTACCGCCGCACCAGGCGTCTCCGAACGGCGCCGAGCGCCTCGCATAGCCCCGTTGAGTGCGGATATCTACGCCGCAGGGGGGCGGGTGGCGCGCGATTCCTCGCTGCCCGAACTCAAAGCGCGCACCCGCAAACCCGGCGAGGCGTCTTTCTTTTATCTGGACCATCACTTTCAGCACAATGCGGTGAAGGTCCTGCCTGGCGAGTATTTCGTGGCCGACGAGAACATGGTCATCATGACGGTGCTGGGCTCCTGCATTGCTGCGTGTCTCTGGGATAGCCGTGCGCACGTGGGCGGCATGAATCACTTCATGCTGCCGGACGGGGATGTGGCTGACGCCTCGGGGCGCTACGGCTCATATGCCATGGAGTTGCTGATCAACGAGATGCTCAAGCTCGGTGCCCGCCGCGAAACCATGCAGGCCAAGATTTTTGGGGGCGCACAGGTGATGCACAACTTCACGACGATGAACGTGGGGGAGCGCAACACCAATTTTGTTTTGAACTATCTGCACACGGAGCGCATTCCCATTGTTTCGGAGGATGTGCTGGATATCTATCCGCGCAAGGTCGTTTTTTTTCCCATCACCGGGAAGGCGATGGTCAAGCGCCTGGCGCACGCACACCCCGAGGCCTTGGCAGACCAAGAAGTGCGGGGCAACGCGGCTGTCGTGGCCAGAACGACTTCGGGTGGTTCTGTCGATCTGTTTTGAGAAGGCGTGAGTGAATGAGCAGGAAAATCCGGGTGATCGTGGTGGACGATTCGGCCTTGGTCCGAAGTCTGCTGTCCGAGATCATCAACCGGCAGCGGGACATGGAGTGCATCGGCACGGCCAATGACCCTTTGATAGCGCGCGAGATGATCCGCGAACTCAACCCCGACGTCATTACCCTGGATGTGGAGATGCCGCGCATGGATGGCATCGATTTTCTCGGGCGCTTGATGCGCCTGCGGCCCATGCCGGTAGTCATGATATCGACGCTGACGGAGCGGGGCGCCGAAGTGACCATGAAGGCGCTCGAACTGGGAGCGGTCGATTTCGTGGCCAAGCCCCGCGTGGGCCTGGCCAGCGGGCTGAACGAACTGGCAAGCCAGATTGTGGACAAGATCCGCGTGGCAGCCGTGGCCCATGTGCGCCGCGCGCCCAGCCGTGAAGCTGCGCCCGCCGGCAGCGCACAAGGCGCCGGTGCAGCCCCCGCCGTTCCCGCTTCGGCCCTTCTGGGTCGTCTGTCCACGGAAAAGCTGATCTGCATCGGCGCATCGACAGGCGGCACGGAGGCCATCAAAGAAGTGCTGGTGCAAATGCCCGCGGATTCCCCCGCTATCGTCATTACACAGCACATGCCTGCGGGGTTCACCACCAGTTTTGCGGCCCGTTTGAATGGGCTGTGCCAGATCACCGTGAAAGAAGCCGTGAATGGCGAACGCATTCTTCCCGGCCATGCCTATATTGCGCCGGGCGGCACCCAGTTTTCTGTGGCGCGCAGCGGAGCGAACTATGTCGCCGTTGTCGATGACGGGCCTCCGGTGAATCGCCACAAGCCCTCGGTGGAGGTGCTGTTCAAGTCCGCCGCGGCAGTCGTGGGCCGCAACGCTTTCGGAATCATGCTCACGGGCATGGGGAACGACGGTGCGGCAGCGATGCGGGAGATGAAGGATGCCGGTAGCTACAACTACGTGCAGGACGAGGCAACCTGCATCGTGTTTGGCATGCCGCGCGAAGCCATCGTCCACGGTGCAGCTGATGAGGTGCTTCCACTGGGGCAGATTGCCCCCGCATTGCTCGCTCGTCTGCGGGGCACCACGGACCGGCTGCACCACCGCATCTGACGTTCCTCGGGTCCCCAGGCTGCATCACCTGCACGCTGCAGGCCCACACATCGCTGGCTTATTCGGACAGGGTGGTCCAGCGTTCTAGTGCGTTCATCAACTCGTCGTCGATGGCCGTCGCCCTTGTGGTCATGGCGGTTGCCCGCCCAGGGTCGGTGCTGTACAGGCTGCCGTCGGCCAG
>NZ_JALEGG010000083.1 GCF_022763525.1 Acidovorax sp. | reverse complement strand
TGGGCCTGGCCTCGCTCACCCGGCTGGACGGGGTGCGGATGGCGCGGGAGCGCATGCCTGCCCTGATGGAAACCATCGGCCATACGCTGGCATTGGCCGTGTGGGGCAACCATGGCCCGACCATCGTGCATTGGGAGGAATCGCCCCAGGCGGTCACCGCCAATCTGCGGCTGGGCGACGTGATGCCGCTGCTCTCGTCGGCGACGGGGCGTTGCTTTGCGGCGCACATGGCGCCCGAAGCCGTGGCCCCGTTGCTCAAGGAAGAACTGGCGCGCGCCACCAAGATGCGCCGCACCGACCTGCCCGCCACGATGGCCGAAGTCAACGCCCTGCTGGCCGAGGTGCGGGCGCACGGTGCCGCCCGTGTGGTGGACACACTGCTGCCGGGCATCGTGGCGTTCTGCGCGCCGGTGTTTGATGCAGACGGCCACCTGGAGCTGGGCATCACGACGCTGGGTTCCATCGCCACGTTCGACCCGGAATGGGGTGGCGCCATCGACGCCCCCCTGCGTGCCGCCGCGGCGCAGCTGTCGCGCGACCTGGGCGCGAACCTCCCGTCTTGACCTCGGCGACCACAATCCTCCCCATGCCCCGCCGCGCGCTGGTTCTGATTACCGCCCTGGTGCTGGCCGCGCACTGGCTGGTCCTGGGCGGGCTGCCGCTGGGATGGCAGTCTGCCGCCCCGCCACCGGCGCCAGCCTTCAGCACCCGCAGCATCTCCCTGCCGCCGGCTGCCCCGGCCCCTTCTTCTGCCCCTTCGGCTGCAGCATCGCCAGACCCCGTCAAGGCCGCCGCCACGCGCAAAAGCAAACCCACGCCGCCCGCGCCCAGCCCGGCAACTCCGCCACCGACGAGCCCCCTGGTCGGCACCGCACCCGCCACGCCCCCGGCGGAAAGCCTGCCTTCGGCCAGCGAAGACGCGGCAACACCTGCGGAGCCCCCCGCACCCGCGGCCGAGAGCCTGGCCGCCGCCAATCCAGACACCGAGTCCGCGGCCCCCTCTGCCACGCCTTCCTCGCCGCCGCCCCCTTCCCCTCCCGCTCCCGCCTCCGCAGACGCCCGCACCGACGCCGGTGTGGACATCCGAGCTCCCGGCGGCGGCCCGGGACAGGCCACCAGCACCGCGCCGCCCCCGGTGCGTCTGCCAGCCCCCGCCCGCCTATCCTTTGACGTCCACGGCCAGGCCAAGAAATTCGCCTACTCCGCCAGCGCCGAGTTGCTGTGGCAGCACGACGGAAGCCGCTACGAGGCGCGGCAGGAAATCAGCGCCTTCCTGCTGGGCAAGCGGGTCCAGCGGAGCGCGGGCCACATCACGGCCCAGGGGCTGCAACCCGAGCGGTTCTCCGACCGCTCGCGCAGCGAACAGGCCGCCCACTTCGACCAGGCCAAAGGCCGTGTCACCTTCAGCGCCAATACGCCGGAAGCGGCCATTGGCGCGGGCGCGCAAGACCGGCTGAGCGTCTTCATCCAGCTCGGCGCCCTGCTCGCGGCCGATCCCGGGCGGTTTGTGCCCGGCACCGAGATTGCCCTCACCACGGTGAGCGCCCGCAGCGCCGACCGCTGGACCTTCACTATCGAAGGCCCGGAAACCCTGGAGCTGCCGGCCGGCCCTACCCCAGCCCTCAAACTGCAGCGCCTGCCGCGCAAGGACTACGACCAGAAGGCCGAGCTGTGGGTCGCCCCCGGCCTGGGTTACCTGCCGGTGCGCATCCGCATCACCCAGGCCAATGGGGACTTTGCGGATTTGCTGCTGCGCAGCAGCACCGCCCCTTGAGTCCATCCCCGCCAGCCGCCTTGGCACGGGCGGTGTTGCGCCTACGCACCATGGGGCTCAAATCGCCTGCCAGCGTCGGGCTGCAGGCCATTTCGTGAAATACTGGTACACAGCAAGCTGGCGCAGACCTGTGCGGACCGTCGCGGTCAGACAAGACGCTACGCCCGTGCCGGTTTTTGCCGCAAGCCGCCCCCGGGGCTTGAACTCTGCGCCGCCGCTGTCATCTGACTTTCTAATCAACCAGGGGAACGCGATGCACATGCTCTACGACTCGGAGTCTTTTGTGGTGGTCCACATGCTGCCCGACGCGGCCGAGCCAAGGAGCGCCCCGGCGCTCAATGACACTGCGCCCGCTGGGCCTCAGCTTGCGCGCCACGGGTTTGAAATCGTGGACAAGCGCTCCGGCAAGGAGGTGTACCTGGATGGCTCCTGGGCAGAAATGTTCCAGGAACAAATCCTGGCGTGGCAGCGCGAAACCCCCACGCAGGAAGAGGTTGAGGACGCGCTGGACCGCTATGCCGGGCTGGCGCAGAACCCGGTCGTGGTGCACTGATCCCCGCGGAGGCGCTGCGGGGCGGCTCTTGCTCGTCGTCGCTCGCGATCGCGCGGCGCCAGTTTCGCGCGCCGCTGACCTGTCACTCCCCGGTCGGATAAATCCGCCGGTACATCGGTTCCACCAGGATCAACACGGCAATCAGCCGGCACACCTGCAGTGCCGTGACCACCGGCACGCCGAGCTGAAGCACCTTGGCCGTGATGGCCATCTCCGTAATGCCGCCGGGGGACGTGCCCAGCAGCAAGGTCACCCAGGGCAGGCCCGTGGCCCAAGCCAGCAGGGCGGCAAACGCCGCACAGATGGCCATGAGGCCCACCGTGCCCACGGCCACGGAGGCCAGCCAGCGTGGTGCGGTGTGCAGGAACTCCTTGCGAAAACGCACCCCCAGGCTCACGCCAATCACGAGCTGCGCTGCATTCACCAGCCCCTGCGGAACGGCAGACGGCACGAATCCCGCCATCGTCAGGCCCATCGAAACCACCATGGCACCCATGAACCACGGGTTGGCGCGGCCCAGGCGTTCCATCACCCATGCACCGGCCCCGGTCGCCAATGCCAGCAACGCCAAGCCCGGCCACCAGACGTGCCGCACGGTGGGCGGCAGGATGTCCAGGCCATGAAGCCCACTCCACTGCAGGGCGAAGGGAATCGTGACGGTTACGATCAGGAGCCGCAGGCTGTGGCTGGCGGCCACGAGGTCGGTGCGCGCGTTCTCCCGCTCGGACAGCAGCGTCATTTCAGACGCCGCGCCGATGGCGCCTGAAAAGTAGCTGGTGGCCCGCATCATCGGCGCCGGCAGCCCGTGCATGCGCGGCGCATGGAGGCGATACAGCCACGCGCCGAAGAGCCAGCCCAGCAGCAGCGCCCAGCCAACGGCCAGTGCGATGGCCCACCAAAGCCCGCCGATCAACGCCACCACCTCCGGCGTGAAATACAGTCCCAAGGCGGCACCAATGGTCCACTGCCCCGTATTGCGCAGCGGGCCCCAGCTTTCGGTCGGCCCGCCAGCCATCGACACCAGCGAAGTGGCCAGAAGCGGGCCGATCATCCACGGCAAGGGCGTACCCAAGGCGACACAAAAGGCCGCCGCGGCCCAGGCGAGGGCGAGCGTGGCGGCAACGCGAACGGGAAAAAGCTGGGACATCAGGAGAACATGCTGGAAGCGGAGCGACGTATGCATGGGCGCGGGTGAGGCAAGTATCCCGCACCGGGCATACGCAATCCGCCAGCGCTCGTGCACGCCCCCGCTGCCCTGCAGCGACCCGTTGGCGCACGGCGCGCCACACGTCAAAGAAAATGGCCCACAGCGCCTGTCCCACAAGCGCAACCAGCTATTCTATTTATAGCACCCTGATGGCCCCGCGCCGCGAAGCCATCTCATCACCCATGGCGCTCAGCGCCTCGGCAGGCAGCAAGGCAAGGGCTGCCGGGTACACCAGCCCTTCTTCCACGGCGATGTGGTCCGCATAGTGGGCGGCAAAGCGTTCCAGCGCGGCTTCATCCTCGGCGATGAACGCCGCGCACGTGGCCTGGGCCAGCGCCTCCAGGGGTGCGCGGGCGGCCGCCCAACTCGCGGCCATGGCAATGTGGTCCTGCTGCAGCTGCCGCACGGCCCGGGCGACCTCCGGCGCGCCATGGGCCAGCAGCAGGGGAAACAGGTGCAGCTCTTCGTCTTCGTGGTGCAGCGGCGCGGCCATGTCGAAGTAGCGCAGCACATCGCGCGCGGCCTGGCGTGCGTTCTCGTCAGCCCCCTGTTCGCGCACATGCGCGCGCAGCCGCATCAGCAACGCCAACGTGCGCTGCACGCGCTCGTGGCAAGCCTCGAGCATGGCGAAGGGCTGCTCAAAGCCCACTGCGGGCGCGGTGAAGCCTGGAACGGGACGCGCGGGAACAGCCGTGGACGCCATGGCAGATCAACCAAAACGCACAGGCTGGCCCTGGCGGTCAAAAGGAATGAAGGCACCGTGGCTGCCGGCCTTGATCGAATCGACCATGCGCTGCAGCGGCGCCTCGGCCTCCGCGCTGGTGGGCGCACGATTCAAGGTGCCCGACATGGCGGCCGCAAACACCATGGCCCAATCGTGTCCCGGCGCGGTGAACTGCTGAGCCTCCCGCACAAGCGCATCGAACGACGCGAGCTCCTGCGGAGTCTTGTCCACGCACATCAGCGGTACCAGCGCGCCGCCCTGCCCTGCCTCGAAGCGCGCACGTTGCGCGGGGGTGGCGTCGTCGGACAGCTCGACCGCCGCGAAGACAAACAGCAGGCGCTGGGGTTCGGGCTGCAGGCGCGCGGCGCGCAGAAGGTCATCGAAGCTGAAAATTTCCATGGAAAGGGTCTCAAAAAACGGTCACAAGAAAAGCGGCCACCTCAAAAGCCGGGGACCACACCCCGTCCCGGCTGCAGCGTGCTCACATAGCTGCTGGCGGCGGGGCGCACCCGCACGGCCTTGCGCGAGACCACGGTGCCAATGCTGATGAAGCACACGGCCTGCTCGCTGGGCAGCAACTGGAAGAGCGCGCGCAACCCCGCCGCCTTGAGTGCCTTGCCGCTGGTCAGCGCCGAGCCATACCCTTGCGCCGTGGCCATGAGCAGCATGTTCTGTACGGCGCAACCCGCAGAGACCATGCGTTCGGCCAGATCCACCTCGGGGTCGCCGCGCTGCGCATCGACCACGGCCAGCAGCAGCACGGGCGAGCGATGGGCCTTTTCACGGGCTTGCTCTGCCTGTTCGGGGGAGGCCTCGGGGTCGCGTTCGAGCAGCGCCTGGGCAAACACCTCGGCCAACGCTGGCCGCGCAGGCGCAGGGACGAGCACGAAGCGCCACGGCACGAGCTGCCCATGGTCGGGCGCGTGGGCCGCCGCCCCCAAAATCTGCGCCAGCTCGGCGCCAGTGGGGCCGGGCGCGCCCAGCCGCTTGGGCAGGATGGTCTGGCGTGACTGGATCAGCGCCGCGGCCATCGCAGCAGGCTCGTCGGAAGGCGCTGCTGCGACGCGGCTCGCCGCGGCATCGCGGGGTGCGGACGCTGCCACGGAGCCCGGGTGGCGGGCGGGCTTGACGGGCCAGGGAATCACAGCCATTTGCAGGTCCTTGAATTGAGTCAGCCGGGGCGGCCATCCGCGCGCACACGGCCATACCAGCCGCCCAGGCGCAAGCCCCACACGCCCATGGTCAGAGCCCAAAGGCAGGCAGCAGCCGGCAACATCCAGGTCCACGCCATACCAAAAATGCCGGGCAACTCGGCGGCGATGCGCAGCACGGTGGCGGCCTGCAGCATCCAGAACAGGCTCCACGCGGTGCGGTCGGCCACCAGGGCGCGTCCGCTGTGCCCGCAGGACACGCGCGTGACCATGGCCAGCATCAGCGAGGCCAGGCAGCCCATGGTGAGTGCGTGCAAGGGCCCCAGGCCCAGCGCGGCCATGCCAAAGCGCCAGGCCAGCCAGTGCGATGCGCCCGCCAGCAGGAACGACATGCCCAGCCAGAGAAACCCAATGTGCAGCATCGCCAGCAACCGGTTCTTGAGGCTCTGAACCAATCCCCAGACGCAAGCCAGCCACACGAGGATGCCCCCCACGGCCAACTGCAGCGTTCCGAGCACCAGTGTCCAGGGCGGCCCGGCACCCACCACGGGCACGCCCGCCCACTCCAGCCATGCGGCCACGACCTGCATCAGCGCGGCGCCGAGCATGAGCCACAATACCCAGAACGGCCGCCAAGCCTGCACCATGGGCATGGCGCTGGAGGTGAAAAACGGAATCATGCGGTGCGCCACGGTGACGTACACCACCACCACAAATCCCCATAGCCCCGTGAACACAAAGGCGCGGGCCAGGGCGTGCGTGCCGAACGCCAGGCTCAAGCCCAGCCCCACCATGCACAGGCACCCGACTCCGCAGCCCGCCGCAATCACCCGCGCGTGCAGTTGGTCCTCGGCACGGCTCAGGCGCACCCGCCCCCAGAACAGGGCGGTCATCCAGACAAGCCCGGCACAGGCCAGCGCCAGCCCTGCCAGGGCCGCGCCAATGCGCCAGTGCGCACCCACAAGCCACAGCAGCCAGCCCACCGCCTGTGCCAGCAACGGCCACTGCAGCGCCTGCGGAGGCAGCGGCTCGACCCCCAGCCACTTGGGCCCGGCCGTGAAAAGGAAGCCCGCAAAGAACAGCGGGATGAAACCGAGCACCATCACGGCCGAGTGCACCACCGTGGGCGACATGGCGTAGTACATGCCCCACCAGCCCGTCGAGCGTGCGAGCTGCACCACAGCCCACCAGCCACCCGATGCCACGAGCACCGCCATCCCGAGCAGAAAACCCAGCCGATGGGGCGCCAGCATCACGTACTGCCAGCGCCAGCGCCGGTCCAGCGCTGCCAACGCTTCAGGAGAGTGCTTTCCCGATGCCGGACGCACGGGGATCACGGGCCGAGCACTCACCCGCAGGCTCCCAGGTGGCCGCACTGCGTGCAGTAATCGCAGCCGTCCTTGCGAATCACAGCGTGCGCCCCGCACTCGCTGCACTTCTTGCCCGCCATGGCCTGCGGCACCGGCACGGGTGGGGCCGCGGGCTCGCCCACCCGCAGTTGTTGCTGCACCCGGTCGGCCACGCGGCGGGCCAGGATGTTCTGGATGGCAAAGGCCATGGCCGCCACCTCGGAATCGTGCCACATGGGCACGAGCGTCCCGTCGTCCTTGCGGTGCGTTCCCAGCCGCACGGGGCCACGGTCCCAGGCCACCTTGCGCATGTCGCTCAGCGCCCGCTCCAGAAAGCCCCCGCGCGCTGCCAGCGAAAGCAGCCGCATGCTGGAGGTGATCCACTGCTGCGACTCGCCGCTTTGGCCCACGGGCATGAAGAACTCGATGGCCCGGTCCACCGTGCGGTCGCCCACGCCCGTGGGCACCGGCAGGAACGAGACGATGAGGTAGAGCGTCTTGTGGCCTTCTTGCGTCCAGTACTCCAGCTTCTCTGCCACGGCCGAGAGTCCGCCCTGGGGGCGGCTTTCGATCACGGTGCGCATGGGATCCACCGGTACGGCGGACGCGGCTTTGGGCGCAGGGGCCGGCGCCTCTGCCGTCGGCGCGGGCACGTGGGTTTCCAGCACCGAACCCAGAATGGTGTTGGGGCGGTACGTCGCCAAGCCCTTCAGACGCGCGCGCCAGGCCTGCAGGTACAGGTCCTTGAAATCGTCATAGGGGTAGTCGGCGGGGATGTTGACGGTCTTGGAGATGGCCGTGTCCACGAACGGCTGCACCGCCTCCATCATCGCGATGTGGTCCTGCGCGGACATGGCGAGCGCCGAGACGAAATAGTCCGGCAGCGCGTTCACGTCGCCCCCCAGCTCCCGGTACAGCCGCCAGGCGTGATCCTCCACCGCGTATTCGGTCGTGCTGCCGTCGGACTCGCGCTTCTTGCGCTTGTACATCCACGAGAACGGCGGCTCGATGCCGTTGGAGGCATTGTCGGCAAAGGCCAGGCTGACCGTACCCGTGGGCGCGATGGACAGCAGGTGGCTGTTGCGGATGCCATGCTCGCGAATGGCCGCCTTGAGCGCGTCGGGCAGGCGGCTGGCAAAGGTGCCTTCCAACAGATAGGGATCGGCCTGGAACTTGGGAAAAGCCCCCTTCTCCCGCGCCAGGTCCACGGAAGCGGCGTAGGCCGCATCGCGCATGCACTCGGCAATGCGCGCAGCCATGGCGCGGCCCTCGGGCAGGTCGTAGCGCAGGCACAGCATCGCCAGCGTGTTGCCCATGCCGGTAAACCCCACGCCGATGCGCCGCTTGGCCATGGCCTCGTCGCGCTGCTGCGGCAGCGGCCAATAGGTCACGTCCAATACGTTGTCAAGCGCCCGCACCTGGAGGGCCACGGCCTGCGCAAAGGCTTCGAAGTCAAATGCCGCCACGCCGCCAAAGCCGAAGGGATGGCGCACGAAGCGGGTGAGGATGATGGGCCCCAGGTCGCAGCAGCCGTAGGACGGCAGGGGTTGCTCGCCACAGGGGTTGGTCGCCGCGATCTCCTCGCAGTAGTGCAGGTTGTTGTCTTCGTTGATGCGGCCCAGGAACAGGATGCCGGGCTCCGCGAAGTCGTAGGCCGACTTCATGATCGTGTCCCACAACTCGCGCGCGGGCACGGTGGAGTAGACCCACAGTCCGTCCGCCCGCTGGCGTGCACCCTGGGCCAGCAAGGCGGCGCCCGGCTGGGCCTTGTGCACCAGCTCCCAGGCTGCGTTGTTCTCCACGGCGTGGATGAACTCGTCCGACACGCCCACCGACACATTGAAGTTGTTCCAGCGGCCGGGTGTGCGCTTGGCGGTGATGAACTCAAGCACATCGGGATGATCGATGCGCAGCACGCCCATTTGCGCACCCCGGCGCGCGCCCGCGCTTTCCACCGTGGAGCAGGACTGGTCGAACACGTTCATGTAGCTGCACGGACCCGAAGCCATCGATGCCGTGGCCTTGACCTGCGCGCCCTTCGGCCGGATGCGCGAGAAGTCGTAGCCCACGCCACCACCGCGCCGCATCGTTTCGGCAGCTTCCCGCAGGGCCTCGTAGATGCCCGGAAAGCCGCCGTCGTCCACCCCCTGAATGCAATCGCCCACGGGTTGCACGAAGCAGTTGATGAGGGTGGCCTGGATGTCGGTGCCGGCGGCGCTCATGATGCGGCCGGCGCCGATGGCGCCCGCCTGCAGGTTCGCCAGGAAAAGTGCCTCGTACTTGCCCCGCAGGTCCGGAGCCTCCACCGAAGCCAGGGCGCGCGCCACGCGCTGGTAAAGCTCCTGAACGGTGGTCTCGCCGGGCTTGAGGTATTTCTCGCGCAGCACGTCCATGCTGATGGGCTGCAATGCGGCCGCGGGCGAATCGGTGTTGGAGAGTGGGGGCTGGGGTTCGCGTTTCATGGGGGCAGATGATTTGGGTTTCACGCGGCCAGGGCTTTGCGCTCCCTCAAGAACGCGGCATTCCCCCGGTTGCCTCCGGGCGCCGCGTCAGCGGGCGGTCACAACTCGTCCAGAAGCACCTGCCCATCATGCTCCACATAGGGGTGGTAGGGGCCCGTGCCGCTGTTGTCGGCCTGCGAGGCCGGCACGAAGCCACCCGTCGTGACATCGAACACATGCACCTCTCCTTCCTCGATCACATAGTGCCAGCCGTGCAGGCTGATCTGGCAGCTTTCCACCCGGCTGCGCACCATGGGGTATTCCATGAGCCGCTCCAGCTGCAGCACGATAGCCCTTTGCTCGGTGCGGCGCAGCACCTCCGGAGCCGGCTGCATGGGCAGCACCGCCTCACGCCCCAGGTCCAGCCAGCGGTTGAGGTTGGGCGCTTCCGGCGAAACCTCACCATACATCGCCTTGATAGCCCCACAGTGACTATGGCCGCAAACGATGATGCGGCGAACCTGCAGATTGAGCACCGCAAACTCGATGGCGGCCGTGGTGCCGTGGTGACCATGCGATCCATCGCACGGCGGCACAAACGCACCGACGTTACGCACCAGAAACAATTCGCCGGGACCGGCCCCCGTCAGCAGATAAGGCACCAAGCGCGAATCAGAGCAGCCAATGAACAAGGTGGTCGGATGCTGCCCCTCGTCTACCAGGGTCTTGAACTGCTCACGGTACTGGGGGAACGCGTCGTTGTGGAAACGGCGCAGGCGGTCGAGCAGTTCGTCAGGCATGGTGTTGTCCGGTGCAGCGCAAGGGCTTACTGTACAAGCGGTGTTTCGGCCGCATCCAGCACCACGCCCTCCAACACCGCAGCTCCTGCCAGCACTTGCAGGTATTGGCGCAGCGCATTCACCCAGGTCTGCTGACGCAGCGTCACGGCAATGGCCTGGCGGACTTCCTCGAACGCCGGCTGCCTCCCCGGATCGCGCGCCACCAC
>NZ_JALEGG010000082.1 GCF_022763525.1 Acidovorax sp. | reverse complement strand
TATCTAAGGACTTAGAGATGAAAAAATTTGCAATGGCAGCCGTCGCGGCAGCAGCAATGACCGCTGGCGTGGCACAAGCCTACACCGCTGGCACGTTCAGCAATGGTGTGGTGGTTCCTAACGTGATCCACAACGGCGCTTCGGACACCACTGCTGTGGGCCTGGTGAACCAGTCTGGCGTGACCAAGGGTGTGTTCTGGACGTTCTTCGATCAGAACTCCAAGCACGTCACCGACGGTTGCTTCGTGATGACGAACAAGGACTACACGCCTTTCGTTTGGGCTAACGAATCCGGTGCTGGCCTGGAAGGCAAGCGCGGCTACCTGGTGTTCGCCGTGGGTGGCAACGTTGCAACGGCTACCGATTGCTCCGCTGCTTCCGTGGCACCTTCTGTTGGTCTGGCCAACGGCCAAATTGCAGCTCACGCTTTCCAAGTGAATGCTGCTGCTCAAGACGTGGCTTACACGCCTGTGATCGATGGCCCTATCACTTTCAACGCTGCTCTGACGGACCTGACGGTCATGGGCGCTGACTCCGTGACCGCCGTTGCCGGCGCTGCGCAGTCTGTGGCTGCTGGTGGTGGTGATGCTGTGTTCAGCATGCGCTACTTCCTGGACGGCGGCGCTTCCACCAACATCGTTGTGTGGTCCACCGGTATCCAAAAGGGTACGCACACCGTCAACATCTATGACGACAAGCAAAACCGCAAGTCCGTCAACTTCGACCTGAAGTTTGACGAACTGGACTGGTTCGATCCCTCCACGATCCCTGGCCGTCCTGCCAACTTCGTCGACGGTTTCATCGACTGGGATTCGAACGGCGCCCTGGTTGACGCTACGGCAACTCCTATCGACGGCAGCGTGTTCACGTACAGCGTGATCACCGCTCCTGCTTTCGGTGCTACGCAAACGGTGCTCGGCTTCCACCGCGCTCTGTAATTTTCATTCACCAAGGGTGGGCCTGGCCCCTCTTGGTATGAAAACGAAGCCCTCCTTCAAGGAGGGCTTTTTTATAGCGCCGCGAGGCGCTATTTTTTTTGGAGTGTGTCAATGATGCAATTGCGTGTGGGGCACTGCCGCTATCTGGCGCTGCTTGCCGCTTTTCTGATGTCGGCATGCAGCGGGGTACCGACATCTCCTGCGTCTCAAAAGGCAGCACTTGGTGCGTCTTCCGCCAAGGCGGGGCGGGCATTGCAGGCGATCCAATTTGAACTGCCAGAAGCCTGGGGCGGGCAGCTGCAATGTGCGGCGCCTTCGGACTGCCTGCTGGGCGCGGTAGAGCATGAAACTGGCAAGCTCTCGCTGGTCGGCATCCGGGGCCGTGTGGCCACCTTGCTGGACCAGAAGCCCTTGGCCTACCACCCGGACTCTGCCGCCTGGCTGTCGCCCAAGTTGTTGGTGGCTGCGGTAGAAAAAACCACCAGCCTGGATATTTTTCGGGTGGATGGCGGGCGCTTGACGCCGCTGGTGCAGGCGAATGTCGGGTTCAATCCGCGCGATGTGATTGCCTTGCCCACGCAGGCAGCGGGCCGCTATCGCATGCTTACGACGCCTTACAGTGGAACAGAAGTAGCTTGGGTGGACTGGAGCGAGGACAAGCCCCAGGCGGTGGAGGTGCGCAAGGCCAACTGGTGCCGCTCGCCGTGGCATCCCATCCGTGTGTCCCACTGGTCCGAGTCAAAGCAAAGCAGCATTGTGGTGGCATGCCTGGACGACAAGACGGTGATAGCCGTGCCCGATTCCGATCTTTCGGCGGCGCCCAAGGTGCTGGCCCGCTTCAAGGTCGTTCCGCGCCAAGTGCGGGTGTCACCATCAGGCCAGTGGCTTTATGTGGCGTTGGAAACGGGTGGGCGCAACGCGCGTATCCACTTGCAAACCGGGGAACTGCAATGGCTTGCAGCGGATCCGAGAGGGTCTAGTGCGGTCGCCGCGCTGGCCGACGATCTCGTCATGTGGGGCGATGATCGCCGCCTGACGATGCAGCACCTTGACAACGCTGGGCGTGTTCTGGAAACCCGGGAACTGCCCACCAGCGGCTATTCCACCACCTTGCAGATCGAAGATATTGATGCCGATGGTCAGATGGACGTGCTGGTCCTCAACTCTGCGGGCAAACAAGCGGACGTTATCTACGGACCCTTGTGGGATCAAGCCACAAACCCCAAGCCCTGACCGCGCACTCACGTCGGCTGAGTGGCCCGCTGGGGCGGGTCAGCTCCACCGCAGAGTGGCACCTCAAAACCAGAAGGGAGCGTTTTGGCTGGGGACGGTGTGTAGCCTGCGCAAAGGTGTTGGGGTGCCGTACCAACGAAATGCTATTAAAAATATAGCTGCTGGCGCTTGATGAATAAGCGCTGGAGGCCAAAAATGCTTGAAAACTCTGCAATGCCGCCAAGCACGGGAACCCGTGCCTGGGCGCACGAGCAGATTGAGAGCGCCAACTCCATTCAAATCACTGAAGCAGGATAGACATGACTTTGATTCGAAACATGATCCCATGCCTTGCACTGGCGGCCGCTTTGACTCACCCAGGCATCGGGCTGGCGCAAGAACAAAAGAACGCAGTACTGGCCACTTTCAGCAACGGCGAAACGATTACCGAAAAGGACCTGAGCAGCTACGTGGCACGGCGTGTGGACCTCAAAAGCGCCGTGGGCAATGCGACAGGGGTCTTGATGATCGTGAAGGAGATGGCCGTGGCGCGCGCGCTCAACCTGGAGGGCGCAGCCCAGGGTATTGAACGGGCCAAAGAGCGAGCCGCCACTCGTTTTGACGATGTCTACGCCCTGACTGTTTATAGAAAGATTAGCCCTGCTTGCGAAGCGCCCAAGGATGAAGCGGCTGCGCGGAGCTTTTACGACAAGACGCCCAAGGCGTTCACGGTGCCCACGTCCATCCGGTTGAGCCGGGTCATCTTGCCTGCGGATGCCACCGTCGATGGCGAGTCGGCAGAACCCTGGTTGCTCAAGCAGGCGAAGGCGATCAGCGGGGGGCAGCAACAATTTGACGCGGCAGCTTCCAAAGCGGAGCAAATCTACAAGCTGGATGCGCAGGGCGACGTGGGCTGGGTGGCATTGAGCGACGACAACGTGATCCTGCGCGCGCTGGAGTCGGCCAATCAAGGCGAGCTGGTGGGGCCTGTCAAGGATGGCGACTATGTCTATTTGTTCCAGATCGCCGAGAAGCGGCCCGGGCAACTCATGCCCTGGTCGGCGGTGTCCGGCGTTGCCGCACAGCAGGCGGTGAGGTATTGCCGTGAGCAAGGCCGTGCCACGGTGCATGAAAACGTGTTAAAAAAATACGGCGTGCAGATCAATGAGAATGCTGTTCGCGGCATGTTCAGCAAAAAGTAAGCCCATATCCTCTGGTTTCGGAAAGTAAAGAATGCATCCCTCTGCCATGCGCAACGGCGAGTTGTTTTTTGAGACTTACGCGTCGAAATTATCGAGTGGTGTAGTGATTGATATTGGCGCGCAAGATGTCAATGGATCGCTGCGCAGCGTTTGCCCGCCGCATTTGAAATACATCGGCGTGGATTTTGTGCAGGCTCCAGGGGTGGATGTTGTTTTGGATGACCCATACCGCCTGCCGTTCGAGGATGGGTCGGTCGACGTGGTCGTCAGCAGTTCGTGCTTTGAGCATTCCGAGTTATTTTGGGTTTTGTTTCTCGAGATATTTCGCGTCTTGAAATCGCCGGGGCTGTTTTATCTCAACGCCCCGTCCAACGGCACGTTCCACCGGTATCCGGTGGACTGCTGGCGCTTCTACCCCGACAGCGGCAAGGCATTGATCACTTGGGCGAAGCGCAATGGTGTGGATGCGTGTGTGCTGGAGTCTTATGTCAGCCGCCAGGATGTCGCGGTGTGGAGCGATTATGTGGCGGTCTTTCTGAAGGGCAGTGGATACGCGGAAAAATTCCCTGAGCGCATTACATCGGTGTTTAAAGATTTTTACAACGGGCAAGTGTTAGGTGATTCCGGTTTTATCAACCCAGAGGAATACCCGGAAGATCTGCAAAAGATTCTGGCTGCGTCTGGCTCGAATTAGGGCGGTTTCTAGATGCGACCACACGCTGATGTGGCGCCGAGCGAGTCACGCGTGCACTGAGTGGGCGAACGACACCGCATGCGCTAAGATGCGCGGTTAACCT
The DNA here is from genome assembly GCF_022763525.1 of Acidovorax sp. Lineage (GTDB taxonomy): Bacteria > Pseudomonadota > Gammaproteobacteria > Burkholderiales > Burkholderiaceae_C > Acidovorax. The sequence continues at coordinate 20,948 of NZ_JALEGG010000082.1, read as the reverse complement.
TAATTTTTCGTCCGACTGCGAATTGGCCCATGGCTGCGCTGTGGTCGGTAGATCGCAGCACTGCACCCATGGACCCTAGAGCCTCTGTACTCATTCCCGTTAAAAATGGCGGCGCATTGTTAGGCGATGTGCTGGATGCCGTTCTCGCGCAGCGTGCTCCATGGCCGTTCGAAGTGATTGTGATGGACTCGGGCTCCACCGATGGCTCGGTAGATTTGGTGCGTGCTCGTGGCGTGCGCTGCGAGGTCATTGCGCCAGAGTCCTTTGGGCACGGGCGCACGCGCAATCAGTTGGCCTCTCTATCTGCAGGGGAGTTTCTCGTTTTCATCACGCAAGATGCCAAACCAGCGAGTCCTGAGTGGCTTCACCACCTGATTGAGGCTTGTGATGCCGGCGCCGACGTCGCGGGTGCCTTTGGCCCGCACATTGCACACCCCGGCGCTCGAATCGTTACGACGCGCGAGCTGGCCGAGCACTTCGCAGGCTTCGGCGCTGAACAAAGCGTGGTACGGATTGAAGACCGCGCGCGCTTCGACGCGGATCCGGGCTATCGTCAATACCTGCATTTTTTTTCTAACAACAATTCTTGTTTGCGTCGCTCGGTGTGGGAGCGCTTGCCGTTTCCGGATGTCGCCTTTGCAGAAGATCAAACGTGGGCGCTAGCAGCTGTTAAAGCCGGTTACGGCAAAGCCTATGCACCACAGGCTGCGGTGTACCACTCCCATGACTTCGGCGTATGGGAAACGCTTCAGCGAAATTTTGATGAGGCGCGGTCGTTCCAGCTTTATTTTGGCTATGACATGCAGCGCAGTGTGGTGCGCGCGTGGGCGAGCGCAGCGTTGCTTGCTCGGCGAGATGCACGCTGGCTCCGCCAGGCGGGGCTGAGGGGCGGGCGTTGGCTGAAGAATGCAGCTTACATGGCGGGCGTGGAGCTGGCCCGCACCACGGGGCAGTTCCTTGGGACGCGGCACAAGCACTTGCCCGGCTGGATTGTGGGATTGCTGTCCCGTGATCAGACATTGCAGCGTGGCCGTTCTGCGTAAAGGGTGTGCTCAAGTATTGCTAACTCACGTGTCCGGGGCACTGGCTGGGCGGTTCATGCCGAGCGAAGCTCTAGGACGATGTGTTTTTGGAGTGTTTATGGTAGGAATGATTGGGCTGCGCGTGCGGCAAGTGTGGGCGCTGGCGAAGCGCCATGGAATATTGGGCGCCATTTCCATGGTAAAGCGTCGGCTGCAGCATGGGCCAGGCAGCTCCAAAAGCCGCAACGTTTTTCAGCATTACGATTTCGTTCGTGTCGACAAGGTGGAGCTGGCAGCCGAGCCGGCACGTGAAGGAACCTTGCTCTGGTTCATTCCCGACTTCAACATCGGGTCTGGCGGGCACCAGACTATTTTTCGCACGATCATGCGCCTGGAACGCATGGGGTGGGAGTCGAGCATCGTGATCGTGGGCCCGGCGCACCACGCAAACGCAGAATCTGCGCGCCACGACATTTGCGAACACTTCTTCCCCTTGAAGGCAAAGGTGTACATGGGCGTCGAGGGCTTGCCCAATTGTGAGTTCGCCATTGCAACGGGGTGGCAGACTGCATACCCGGTGAGGGCGATCACCGGGAATGTCAAGAAGCTGTATTTCGTTCAGGATTTCGAACCCAACTTCTATCCGGTCGGCACGGAATCTATGTTGGCAGAAAACACCTACCGTTTCGGATTTTTTGGCATTACCGCCGGTGGCTGGCTGGCAAAAAAGCTGAAAGAAGAATATGGAATGCGGACACATCCCATTGGCTTTGGTGTGGACCACGATTGTTATCGGTTGCGCCCCCGGCGCGATGACAGCGTCAAACGCGTCTTCTTCTATGCCCGGCCTCCTACCCCCAGGCGAGCGTTCGAGTTCGGCTTGCTGGTCCTGGAGGCCGTCTCCCGCAGGTTGCCTAACACGCAGTTCATTCTGGCTGGCTGGGATGTCAGTGACTATTTGATTCCGTTTCCCCACCTTGCGGCGGGCGTCGTTTCGCCCGAAGAGCTGGCCGATGTCTTCAGTCAGTGCGATGCTGCGCTGATCATGTCTTTGACCAACCTTTCGCTCATGCCTTTGGAGCTCATGGCAAGCGGCTGTGCCGTGGTCTCCAACCGAGGCGAATGCGTTGAGTGGCTCCTCAACGATGAGATTGCTGCGCTGACCGACCCAACGCTGGAAGCGTTAACCGACGCGTTGTGCCATTTGCTGCAAGACGACGAGGCCCGCAGAGCCCAATGCCAACGTGCGCAGGCTTTCGCGGCCCAGCAGCACTGGGAGGCATCGGCTGACGCATTTGTCCAGGGGCTCTTGACCGCGCGCATTGCATTGGCATCGACGAATGACGCCGAGGTGTCTTCTGGGGAGTCCGCAAGTGCCGCAGTACCCGTCTGAGTGCAATCTGGTTTGGAACACTGAATGGGCGAGGCATCAATGAGCGGAAAGCCTCTCGCGCAGACACGGCTGGACCCGGACCACGGCGCGCCCTCTGGTGGGGCGCAACATGCCTGGGTTCTTTGGCGCTATTGGCTGCTGCGCGAATTCAAAACGCGTTACGCCGGTTCGGTGCTGGGTGTGGCATGGGCTGTGATTCAGCCATTGGCCAGTTTGGCTATTTTTTATGTCCTGTTTGGCTTGATTTTGGCGGTGCGCGTTCCCGGCCTTGCGGCGAGCAATGGTTACTTGCTGCATTTGCTGGCCGGCCTCGCAATCTGGCTGCCTTTTACCGACGCTATCGGACGGGGGGTCGGGAGCCTTGCGGCTTATGAGGATTTTCTGCGCAAGCAACCCATGCCTGCGGAAATACTGCCGGCCGTATCGGTAGGCGGGAGCCTGCTGGTCCTTGGCATTGGCTACGGCCTGCTGTTGGTCTTGTCAATCGCACAGGGTGTCGGCCCGTTTTTCACGTGGGGCTGGCTGCCGCTGTTGGTGCTGGCTCAGATCGCGCTGACTTTCGGCCTGACGCTGGTTCTCAGCATGGCGCATTTCTTGTGGCGCGACGTGGGTTCCTTTGTGGGGTTTGGCCTTCAGCTCGGCTTTTATTTGACCCCTATCGTGTATCCACTGGCGCAAGTTCCAGAACGCTTTCACAGCTGGTTTTTGCTCAATCCCGTGGCGTGCCTGGTTCTCACGGTGCAATCGGCAGTGCTCCACATGCCAGCTCCGCCGGGGACGGTTTGGGCCCTGGTTGCTTGGGTGGCGTTGCTTGGAGGGGGCGGGTGGTGGTTCTTTCGCTCCATGAAACCAGTACTCGGAGAGGCCCTGTAGGCAATGAGCATTCGCTTTGAAGGAGTTGGGAAGGCGTATCCCGTCTATGCCAAGCCCCAGGATCGCCTGTTGGAATGGGTTACCAGGCGGCAGCGCCACCGCGTGCACGTGGCATTGTCCAACATGGACTTCGAGGTGCAATCGGGTGAGACTTTCGGCCTGATTGGTGAAAACGGAGCGGGCAAAAGCACCTTGTTGAAGATTGCCGCAGGCACGATTCGCCCAACGCAGGGACAGGTGACGCGTGTGGGGCGGGTCGCGGCGCTGTTGGAGCTGGGTGCGGGTTTTCACCCGGAGGAATCTGGCTACGACAATATTCGGTTTATGGCAGCGTTGCACGGGCTTGAGGGATCGGCAATGGATGCCTTCTACGAGCAGGCAACGGCCTTTTCGGAGTTGACTCCTGAAACGTTGGAACGGCCGGTGAAGACTTATTCATCTGGCATGTTCATGCGCTTGGCATTTGCCGCTGCTACGGCCATTGATCCTGATGTCCTGATCGTGGACGAGGCGCTGTCGGTCGGTGACCTGAATTTCCAGAAAAAGAGTCTGAACCGTATCCTCGCCTTGCGCGAGCAGGGTGCAACGGTACTGTTCTGCTCGCACAACCTGTACCAAGTGCGCAGCCTTTGCCAGCGCGCTGCGTGGATTCACGGGGGGAAGATCGCAGCTATTGGCAAAACTGAGGATGTTGTCACGGCATATGAAGCGCATGAGCGCAGACGCTATGCGCATTTGAACGCCGATACATCGGCTGCCGCTGTACCAGACCAGGCGGAGAGGCAAAGGCCAGTCACGCACGCTTCCGTGCCAGTGAAAATCATGCGTCTGACCATCGAGACTGCCGATGGGATCAACCCTGCACAGGTGGATACCTTTCAGGATCTGATCCTGGAGATTGAAGTGGAGTCCTATGGCGATGCGCCGTTTCACATAGGGTTTTCGATTGTGCGGCCAGACAAGGACAATGTCTTTGGCAGCAGCACACAGTTCTTGGGCGCCAGGCCGCCTTTGCGGGGGGTGGGTGCGCACCGAATTCGCGTGAAATTCCCGCGCCTGCCTTTGCTTTCGGGTGAATACTTGTGGAGCGTCTATACGTTGGACGACACGGGCCTGCAGGTTCTTGACATGGCTGAGTTGATTCAGCCCTTCACAGTGCTCAATCAAAAACATCGTGAATTTGGCTTGGTATGGCTGGAGCACGAGTGGTTGCTCGTGCAATGAAGCGGGATTGGCGGCTGGACTGGGCCTTCCCAGCATTGGGGCGAGCGCCTACAACTCTGCCTTGGCGCGTTGTCCATCTGGTGGGGCGCGATGCACCGCCGGTCCGACGCGCCACGGAGCAGTTTTTGCAGAGTCAATTTGGCAAGATTTTTCCAGCGTCGAGCGAGGAGCAGCGCCAGTTGTGGGCGCGGGCTCATCTGAACATGTTGGCCGCCGAAATGCTGGACGCTTCTGCCTTGCACCGTTTGGGCCAGCCCGGTGGACCGGGCATTGCGCTGACGGGCTGGGAACATGTCCGGGTTTTGCAGGAGCGTGGGCAAGGCTTCATTCTGGTGCTCAATCACTATGATCGCCTGCTTACAGCGGTGATTGCCTTGGGGCGCAGAGGCGTGCGCCTCAATATCTTGACGATGCCCGTCTTAGAGAATCCGCATCTTGGAGAGTCGCAGCGCGCTTTCTTGATGCGCAAAATTGCCAGCATCACGGCGATTACTGGGGGGCAGTGGCGTGTGTCAAGTGAGCCTCTGCGTCCTGTCCATGAAGGACTGCGCAGAGGCCAGGCTTGGGTGATTTTGGCGGATGCGTGGAGCCCTGATTTCGCTCGCATGCGCGACCATCCCTTTCTGGGAGGCTATCTGCGTTTGCCTACGGGTATCGAGCGTCTTGCTCAATCCACTGGCGCGCCCTTGCTGCATGGCTGTACGCGCAGCTTGGCTCCAGACAAGCTGACGGTAGAAGTGGAGGCCATATCTGGAACGCCGCAGGCTGCAATCGATACCATCGTGAGTCGCCTGGAGAGGGATGTTCGCGAGCGTCCCTGGGCTTGGTGGCATTGGGGTTTGTGGGACCAGATGTGGCGAACAGCGACATGCGAGGGAGAAAAATGTCCGATATAGAGCGTTACGACTATGCTTTCGACCCTGACGGTGACGCGTGGGCCGCCAAACTCTTGCGCCGGGTTCCCACAGGCGCTTCAGTGCTGGAGTTAGGGCCGGGTCCGGGGGCGATGACGCAGGTCTTGAAAGCGCGCGGACATTCGATCACCGTGATTGAAAACGACCCCGCTGCCCTACAGGCGCTGCGTCGTCTTGAGGTGAAGGCTGTGGAAGCAGATCTTGATGATCTAGCGTGGTTGGATGGGTTAAGGGGGGAACGCTTTGATTGCGTTTTGGCCTGCGATGTACTGGAACATCTGCGCGGCCCTGAGCAAGTGCTCAATGCTCTCTCCGGACTGATGCAGCCGATGGGCAGCTTGGTCATCTCTCTGCCTAACATCGCGTACGCTGGCGTAGCGTCTGCCTTGCGTGCTGGTGTGTTTGACTATGCCGACAAAGGCTTGCTTGATCGCACGCACGTTCGCTTCTTCACTCGTCGCAGCATAGAGCAGCTTTTGATGGACTGTGGTTGGGTTCCCCTTGCTTGGGAAGCCAACCGGGTTCCCATCGCGAAGAGCGAATTTGCCTCGTATTGGGAGGCCATACCTGATGCATGGCGCCAGCATTTGCTCACGGGGTGGGCAGATTTCGATGTATACCAATGGATGGTGGTCGCGGCGCCTGCACGCGACTCGCGTGAGTGGGAGGCCGTTAATGTCCGTAAGGAGGTCGGCCACTTGCGTGCCGAGCTGCAAGCTTTACGGCTCACCTATGCTGAGGAAAATGCCTCGCTGCGGGAGCACCAAAAGGCTTTCGCTGAAGCACGGCAACTAATTGCCGGGTTCGAACAACAAGTCGAGTTGCAACGCCAGAAAATACAGGAGCTTTCATCTGAGAAGTCGGCATTGCAGCAAGCATGTGCTAGCGCGCAAGCCCAGGTAAACCTGGCAAACGAGCGTATGGCCGCGATGGACGCGAAATCGTGGCGTACCCGCGTAACGCGTTTCTTGGGTAGCAAGTGATATGAGGTCAGCCTGCATGCGCATTGAGGGGTTGTTCAAGCAGAAAATGGGTTGTGTATTGATGCTGCTTGCGTCGGTGTCACTCCAACCTGTACAGGCACAATCTGTATGGCAATTTGTGGACGGAGATGGCGTGACTCATATGGGAAACACGGCCCAACCCGCCACCCGTGGGGTTATCTGGCTTGACAAAGTCCCGCACTCGAAACCAGCGTCGGCGGTGGAACGTCCGCAAAGTGCTTTGCGGTTTCCTGGATATCAGGAAGCCCTGCCCCATTTGGAGGCGGCAGCAACATCTGCAGAGATCGACCCGGCGCTTGTCATTGCCGTGGCGGCTACCGAGTCCGCGTTCAACGTGAAAGCGATTTCCCGCAAGGGGGCGCTGGGGCTGATGCAGGTGATGCCCGCGACCGCAGCGCGATACGGGGTTACTGTGAAACCAGAGGCAGAAGGTGAACATGCCGCGATGGAGCCGAAGGTGAATGCACAGATCGGCACGCGCTACCTGGCCGATTTGTTGCGCATGTTCGATGGCGACAAGGAACTCGCGTTGGCTGCCTATAACGCTGGTGAAGGGGCGGTTATCAAGTATGGCCGCCGTATTCCTCCGTATCCCGAGACGCAGCAGTACGTGGCGAAGGTGATGCAGTTCTATCGCAGCCTGCTGCGCTAGCGCCCTGCCGAGTTCCAAGGATGAGCCGAGCAACGCCCTGCGGGGTGCCCGACGGAAGGCGTCCGGCGACCAAACGCAGTAAGAATGATCACCGTGTGGGGCCAGGGCGCCTGTGCACGCAGAATGCCCTCGCGCTGGCGAACCGCGGCGTTCCATTGGCCAGCGCCATTGAGGCGTATGCCAGGCCAGCGCAACGGGTGCAAAAAATCTGTGGGATCAGCGGGAAAACTTCACGCAGTTTGCTTCAGCGGAGTGTCGGCGCGACAGTCGCTAGCGCTTTCTTACAGCCGTTTGTAACGACTGCAGGTACCATCGGCCGCTCATGATCTGGATCTCCGTGGTGGCTTTTATGGTGGCGGCGCTGGCTGCGGGCTTCATTGTCCGCTGGATGCACAGCCACGCTTCCGTCTACGGCAACAGCATGCCGCAGCGTTTTCACCTCGGAGACGTTCCCCGCCTGGGCGGTGCAGCGCTGCTGGTGGGCATTGCCTGCAGTTGGGGGCTGGGGTTCCTTCAGTCTTACCGCTGGGGCGATCCGGGTTCATTGAAGCTGGGGTTCTGGGTGGGCGGCTGGTTCCTGGTGCTGCTGCCGGCGGCGCTGGGCGGCATTGCCGAAGACATGACGCAGCGGCTCTCCGTGCGGTACCGCTTGAGTCTTACCGGCGCCTCGGGCGTTCTGGCGGTCCTCCTGCTGGACCTGACGCTGCCGCGCACGGGATGGGCGTGGGCCGATTCGCTCCTCGCTTCAGCCCCGTGGCTGGGCATGGCCATCGTCGTGCTGGCGGTCGCGGGCCTGCCTCATGCGTTCAACATCATCGACGGGTACAACGGCCTCGCGGGCATGGTGGCGCTGATCGTCTGCCTGGCGCTTGCCCACGTGGCACTGCAGGTGGGGGACCGCTCGCTGGCGGCCCTGCTGGTTTGCACGGCTGCGGCCACTGGCGGTTTCCTGGTGTGGAACTATCCGCGCGGCATGCTCTTTGCGGGAGACGGGGGAGCGTACATCTGGGGCGTGGTGATCGCGCTCGCCAGCATTTCGCTGGTCCAGCGCAATGTCGATGTATCGCCCTGGTTTCCCATGCTGCTGCTGATCTACCCCGTCTGGGAGACGATTTTTTCGATCTACCGCAAGGCGGTGCGGGGTGTATCGCCCGGCGTGGCGGATGCGCTGCACTTTCACCAACTGATCTACCGGCGCATCGTGCGCGGGGTTTTTCACGACGACGAGTCGCGCCGGGTGCTGATGCGCAACAACCGCACCTCGCCGTATCTGTGGGGCTTCACGCTGCTGACGGTGGTGCCGGCCGTGCTGTTCTGGGGCAACAGCCCGCTGCTCATGGCGTTCTGCGGGCTCTTTGTCGTCAGCTACGTGATGGGCTACTTCGCCATCGTGCGATTCAAAGTGCCCAGCTGGCTGCGCCACTGAGGCATGGACGTGCCGGGCTGCGCGGCGCCGGGCGTGAATGCGGCACAATTTGCGCCTCACCGTTTTTCTCTGGATGGCCCGCCTCCATGACCGACCTTCTTTCGATTGCCCCGCGCGACAAGGCTGAAATCCTGGCCCAGGCGCTGCCTTACATCCGCAAGTTCCATGGCAAGACCATGGTCATCAAATATGGCGGCAACGCCATGACCGACCCTGCCCTGCAGGCCGATTTTGCCGAGGACGTAGTGCTGCTCAAGCTCGTGGGCATGAACCCGGTGGTGGTGCATGGCGGCGGTCCGCAGATCGAGACGGCGCTGAACCGCCTGGGCAAGAAGGGGCAATTCATCCAGGGCATGCGCGTGACCGATGCCGAAACCATGGAAGTGGTCGAGTGGGTGCTGGCTGGCGAGGTGCAGCAGGACATCGTGGGCCTGATCAACCAGGCGGGTGGCAAGGCCGTGGGCCTGACCGGGCGCGACGGCGGCATGATCCGCGCGCAAAAGCTCAAGATGGTGGACAGCAAGGATCCGAACGTCGAGCACGACGTGGGCCAGGTGGGCGACATCGTCTCCATCGACCCGAGCGTGGTCAAGGCACTGCAGGACGATGCGTTCATCCCGGTGATCAGCCCCATCGGCTTTGGCGAGAACAACGAGAGCTACAACATCAATGCCGACGTGGTGGCCAGCAAGCTGGCCGAGGTGCTCAAGGCTGAAAAGCTGATGCTGCTCACCAACACCCCGGGCGTGCTGGACAAGGCGGGCAACCTGCTCACCGACCTGACCGCGCGCCGCATTGACGAGCTGTTTGCCGATGGCACCATCTCCGGCGGCATGCTGCCCAAGATTGCCGGGGCGCTCGATGCTGCCAAGGCCGGCGTCAATGCCGTGCACATCATTGATGGCCGGGTGCCGCACGCCATGCTGCTCGAAATCCTGACCGAGCAGGCCTACGGCACGATGATTCGAAGCCATTGAAATGCTGCTGTTGAGCCGCTTCGCGCCCGCTCTCTCGGGGTGGGCAGCGCCCGGGGCCTCGCAAGGCCCGCTCCATGGCGTCCGCCGGCCTGTGCCGTGCCCCGCGCATCGGCCCGAGGCGATGCGCAGCGCTGGAGGACTTTGACATGCGGCTTTTGCTGGTTGAAGACGATGTGATGGTCGCCAGCGGCATTAAGCTGGGGCTCACGGACGCGGGCTACGCCGTGGACTGGGTGGGCAGCGGCGAGCGCGCCGAAGAGGTGCTGCGCAGCGAGTCCTTCGATGCCGCCATCATCGACATCGGCCTGCCCGGCATGGATGGGCTGGAGTTGACCCGCCGCCTGCGCCGCGCAGACATGGTGAGCCCTGCCATGCCCGTGCTGATCCTGACGGCACGCGATGCCTTGCACGACCGGGTGCAGGGGCTGGATCTGGGGGCTGACGACTACATGGTCAAGCCGTTCGAATTGCCTGAGCTGCTGGCGCGGCTGCGGGCCTTGCTGCGCCGCTCGCAGGCCGCGACCACGGCGGTCCTGAGCTTCGGGCCCCTCGAGCTCGACACGGCAGGGCGGCGTGCCGCCATCCGCACGCCCGCGGGCGAGCAGGTCATCGAGCTCGGGCCGCGGGAATGGACGGTGCTCGAATACCTGCTCATCAACGCCCCCAAGCCCGCGAGCAAGGACAAGCTCCTGCAGGCACTGACGGGCTGGGACAAGGAGATCACGCCCAATGCGGTCGAGGTCTACGTTTCCCGTCTGCGCGGAAAGCTGGAGCCCCACGGGGTGGCGCTGCGCTCCATCCGGGGCTTCGGCTACCGGCTGGAGCTGCAGGCGGCCTGACCGCAGCGACATCCAGCGCGCCACCGCACCCATCGCCTTCGCCGATAGCCCGCCGTGACGCAGCCCCGGCCCCTCCCGTTCCACCGCCCGCGCCTGCGGGCGATGACCTCCGACTTGCGCAACCGTCTGCTGCTGCTTCTGGTGCTGCCGCTGTGCCTGCTGGCGCTGGTGGGCGTGTGGATGGACTACCGCTCGGCCGACGAAGCCGCTGGGCAGCACGACCAGCGCCTTCTAAGGTTGTTGCCAGCGCTGGCTGATTCGGTGCTGGCGCCCCCGATCCGTGCGGAAGAGCCGCCGCTGCTGCTGCTGGCCCCGCCCATCGAGGATTTCCTGCTCCAGAAGGCCGGCTTCTCCGGGTACAGCGTGCGCGACACGTCCGGCCGGTTGCTGCTGGGGGACAGTTGGGTGCACGGCGCCGTGCCCACCACGCTGGCCCCCGAGTTCCACAGTGTCGAGTATGGCGGCGTGACCTACCGCGTGGCTGTGCAGCGGGGGCGCACCGGGGCGGGAGAGCTGGTGGTGGCCTTGGCCGATGGCTCCGACCCCCGCCAGCAATGGGCGCAGCAACTGCTGCTGAGGGTGCTGCTGCCCAACCTGGTGCTGGTGGCCGCCGCCGCGCTGGCCATTCATTGGGCCGTGCGCACGGCGTTCAAGCCATTGGTTGACCTGGCGGAGGCGGTGGAAGACCGCTCCCCCCGCGACCTGAGTCCCATCGACGAAGCCGCCTCTCCCGCCGAAGTGCGCCCGCTGGTGCACTCGCTCAACCGCCTGTTTGCCCTCGTCAACGCGCAGGCGGAGGGGCAGCGCCGCTTTGTGGCAGACGCCGCCCACCAGCTGCGCACCCCGCTGGCGGGGCTGCAGGCGCAGGTCGAGGCGTGGGCCATGATGGCCAAAGCCTCGGCGCCACCGCGTGTGTCCCCGTCCGATGCGGAGAGAAAACTGGCCCTGGCGCAGGATGGGCGAGCGCAGGGTGCTATTGTTTTGGGAGCGGATCAGATCGAGAAGCTCCGGAATGCGACCCGCCGCACCTCCCAGCTGGCGCACCAGCTGCTGGCGCTTTCGCGGGCCGACGCGCGCAGCCTGGATGCCCAGCCGCCCCAGCGGGTGGACCTGAAGGACCTGTGCGAGGCGCTGCTCGAAAATTTTCTGGACGCAGCCACCGGCAAAGGGCTGGACCTGGGCCTGGACGTGCAGCCAGTGCATGTGACCGGCCATGGCTGGCTGTTGCGCGAACTGGTCTCCAACCTGGTGGACAACGCCATCAAGTACACGCCGGCCGGCGGCATCGTCACCCTGCGCTGCGGCATGCGTCAGGGCCGGGCAGGGCCGCCGCGGGTGTTCATCGAGGTGGAGGACGACGGCCCCGGCGTGCCCGAGGCCGAGCGTGCGCGGGTGACGCAGCGGTTCTATCGGGTGCCGGGCACCGTCGGCGAGGGCACCGGACTGGGGCTGGCCATTGCCGATGAAATCGCGCGCGTGCACCGGGCCTCCCTGCGGCTAGGCGTGGGCCCCCAGGGGCGCGGCTTGCTGGTGACGGTGACTTTCCCGCTTTAAAGGGCGGCCCGCCCGTGCGAGGCGACCCCAATCCGCTATCAATCCGCTGTGCGAGAATCATTTCCACACACGACTTACGCCCTGCCGCATGCGCCCGCCGCACGGCGTTTTTGGCCACCCGGCCTCACCCCAGCCTCTGTCCCGCATGTCTGAACTCTCTGCAGTCCCCGAGCCAGCCACGACCGATGACGCAGGCGAAGCCCCCACCGCCCGCAAGCGGCCCAAGCCCGGGGAGCGCCGCGTGCAGATCCTGCAGGCGCTGGCCGCCATGCTGGAGCAGCCCGGCGCCGAGCGCATCACCACCGCCGCGCTGGCGGCCCGCCTGGCGGTGAGTGAAGCCGCGCTGTACCGCCACTTTGCGAGCAAGGCGCAGATGTTCGAGGGGCTGATCGATTTCATCGAGCAGTCCGTGTTCACCCTGGTCACGCAGATCACGGGCCGCGACGTGCCGGATGCGCAGCAGCCCCCGGAAGTGGCCGCGCGACAGGCCGCGCGCATCGTGGCGGTCCTGCTGCAGTTTGGCGAGCGCAACCCCGGCATGGTGCGCGTGATGGTGGGCGACGCGCTGGTCTTCGAGCATGAACGCCTGCAACAGCGCATGAACCAGTTCTTTGACCGCATCGAGTCAACCCTGCGGCAGTGCCTGCGCACCGCCGCAGCCGCATCGGCCACGCCGACCGTGGATGCCCAGGTCTCGGCCAGCGTGCTCACCGCGTTTGCGCTGGGCCGGCTGCAGCGCTATGCCCGGTCGGGCTTCAAGCGACTGCCGTCCGAGCACCTGGAGGCCAGTCTCGGCCTGATCCTGTAGACGGGGAAGCGGACCCCAAGCCCGGGCCGCACGGCCTCCTGAGCCCGTCCCGGGCGTCGGGCACCGCTGGTGGCGCCCCTGCAACGCGTCTTTGAGCGCCTCTCCCTATTTTTTGGGAGGGCTTTGGTTGCGGACTGAATTTGCTGCAAAATAGAACGAACGTTCGTTTTTATTTGCCCGCATGTCCGCCACCTCTTCCTCCAGCCAGGCCACCCGCAGTCCGCGCTCTCGCAGCGGCAATGGGCGCGCTCTGCAAAAAGGCCAGCAAACCAAGGCTGCCATCGTCGAGGCGGCGCTGGGCCTGGCCACGCACATCGGGCTGGAAGGCCTGTCCATCGGGGCGCTGGCGGACGTCACCGGCATGAGCAAGTCGGGCGTGTTCGCCCATTTTGGCTCGCGCGAAGAACTGCAGATCTCCGTCATCCGCGAATACCACACCCGCTTCGAGCAGGAAGTGTTCTACCCCGCCATGGCCGCCCCGCGCGGGGTGGAGCGGTTGCGAGCCCTGTTCGACAACTGGATGAAGCGCACCTCCATCGAAATCGACTCGGGCTGCATCTACATCAGCGGCGCGGTGGAGTTCGATGACCGCACCGGCCCCGTGCGCGATGCGCTGGCCAGCTCGGTGCTGACCTGGCATGCCGCCATGCGCCGCGCCATCGAGCAATGCAAGGGCCTGGGCGAGTTGCGTGCCGATACCAATGCCGAGCAGATGCTGTTCGAAATCCATGGCCTCATCCTCGCGCTGCACTACGAGGCGCGCTTCCTGCAGACCCCTGGCTCCATGGCCCGGGCCGTGCAGGGCTTTCACAACATCCTGGCGCGCTACAGCGTAGACACCCCGGCCCCGACCGCCGCGCCAGCAGCCACGCCTGCGGCCGCCAAGCGGCGCAAAGTTTCCAACCAAACCACCACCTCCAAGGAGTAAACCGATGCCTACCTACACGCCGCCCCTGCGCGACATGCAATTCGTCATGCACGAGGTGCTCAAGGTCAGCGAAGAATTCAAGGCAATGCCGCCCCACGCCGAGGTGGATGTGGACACCATCAACGCCGTGATCGAGGAAGCCGGCAAGTTCGCTGCTGAAGTGACCTTCCCGCTCAACATCAGCGGCGACACCGAAGGCTGCGTGCTCGACAAGGCGACGCACGAAGTCAAGCCTCCGTCGGGCTTCAAGGAAGCCTACGCCAAGTACGTTGAAGGCGGCTGGGCGGCGCTTTCCTGCGACCCTGCGTACGGCGGCCAGGGCCTGCCCTTCGTGCTGAACCAGTGCCTCTACGAGATGATGAACTCGGCCAACCAGGCCTGGACCATGTACCCCGGCCTGTCGCACGGCGCGTACGAAGCCCTGCACGCCCACGGCACTGACGAACAGAAGAAGATCTACCTGCCCAAGCTGACCAGCGGCGAGTGGACCGGCACCATGTGCCTGACCGAACCCCACTGCGGTACCGACCTGGGCCTGTTGCGCACCAAGGCCGAGCCCCAGGCCGACGGCACCTACAAGCTCACCGGCAACAAGATCTTCATCAGCGCCGGCGAGCACGACATGACTGCCAACATCGTGCACCTGGTGCTGGCCCGCCTGCCCGACGCGCCCAAGGGCAGCAAGGGCATCAGCCTGTTCGTCGTGCCGAAGTTCAACGTCAATGCCGATGGTTCGCTGGGCGAGCGCAACCCCATCTACTGCACGGGCCTGGAACACAAGATGGGCATCCACGGCAACGCCACCGCGCAGATCGCCATCGACGGAGCCATCGGCACCATGGTGGGCGAGCCCAACAAGGGCCTGGCCGCCATGTTCGTGATGATGAACGCCGCGCGCCTGGGCGTGGGCAACCAGTCGCTGGGCCTGACCGAAGTGGCCTACCAGAATGCACTGGCCTACGCCAAGGACCGCATCCAGATGCGCAGCCTCTCGGGCGTGAAGGCCAAGGACAAGGAAGCCGACCCCATCATCGTGCACCCCGACGTGCGCAAGATGCTGCTCACCGCCAAGGCGTACGCCGAAGGCGGCCGCGCGCTGCAGATCTTCTGCACGCTGCTGCTGGACAAGGTGCACAGCCACCCCGACGAGAAGGTGCGCAAGGAATCCGAGGAAATGGTGGCGCTGCTCACGCCCATCGTGAAGGCCTTCATCACCGACAACGGCCACATCGCCACCAACGCGTGCATGCAGGTCTTCGGCGGCCACGGCTTCATCAAGGAATGGGGCATGGAGCAGTACGTGCGCGACAACCGCATCAACATGATCTACGAAGGCACGAACACCGTGCAGTCGCTGGACCTGCTGGGCCGCAAGATCCTGTCCAACAACGGCGCCACGCTCAAGAAGTTCGGCAAGCTGATCGGCCAGCTGGTGGAAGAAGAAGGCGTGAACGAGAAGATGGCCGAGTTCATCAACCCTATCGCCATGCTGGGCGACCAGATGACCAAGTTCACCACCGAGATCGGCTTCAAGGGCATGCAGAACCCCGACGAAGTGGGCGCCGCCGCGGTGGACTACCTGCGCGTGGCTGGCCACCTGGTGTTCGGCTACCTGTTCGCCCGCATGGCCCAGGTCGCTTTGCGTGAGATCGCCGCTGGCAACACCGACCCGTTCTATGGCGCCAAGCTGCAGACTGCCCGTTTCTACTTCGCCAAGCTGTTCCCCGAAACCGCGACGCTGATGCGCACGGCCCGCGCCGGCAGCAAGGTGCTGATGGACACGGACCTGGCGCTGGCTTGATGTGCACGCTGCGGATTTCAACCTGTTTTTGGCACGGAGCGCTTATGCATCAAGCGGTAGTAGCTATTGTTTTGGTAGCGGGTGCGCTGCCGGCCTGGGCGCAGATGACGCCCGAGGGCCTGTGGCGCAACATTGATGACAAGACCGGCGAAGCCAAGGCCGAAATCCGCATCCGCGACGCCGGCGGCGTGCTCAACGGCGCGATCGAGAAGCGCCTGCTCAAGGACGCCAAGCCCGATGAGGTCTGCGACGAGTGCTCGGATGACCGCAAGGGCAAGCCCATCCTCGGGCTGGAGATCATCCGCGGCGCCAAAAAGGCTGACGGCAAAGAGGTGTGGGAGGGCGGCAAGATTCTCGACCCCGAGAACGGCCGCAACTACACCCTGCGCCTGACGCCCATCGAGGGCGGCAAGAAGCTCGAAGTGCGCGGCTCTGTCGGCCCGTTCGGCCGCACGCAAACCTGGATCCGCGTCCAGTAACCCCATTCCCGTGGCCGCGCACACCCCAGAGGTGTTGCGCAGCGCCCCAACCAGGAACCCAACCCATGTCCCGATTCCAAGTGAAAAAAGTCGCCGTGCTCGGCGCAGGCGTGATGGGCGCGCAGATCGCCGCCCACCTCGTCAACGTGAAGGTGCCCGTGGTGCTGTTCGATCTGCCTGCCAAGGAAGGCCCCAAGAACGGCATCGTCACCAAGGCCGTCGAAGGCCTGAAGAAGCTCAAGCCCTCGCCCCTGGGTGTGGCCGACGACGCGGCGCTGATCCAGCAGGCCAACTACGAAGAGCACATGCACCTGCTCAAGGAATGCGACCTCGTGATCGAGGCCATTGCCGAGCGTATGGACTGGAAGCTCGACCTGTACACCAAGATCGCGCCCCACGTGGCCAAGCACGCCATTCTGGCGTCCAACACCTCGGGCCTGTCGATCACCAAGCTGTCCGAAGTGCTGCCTGAGGGCATCAAGCCGCGTTTCTGCGGCATCCATTTCTTCAACCCCCCGCGCTACATGACGCTGGTGGAGCTGATCAACACCCCCACCACCCAGCCCGAAGTGCTGGACCAGCTCGAAGCCTTCGTCACCAGCGGCCTGGGCAAGGGCGTGGTGCGCGCGCACGATACCCCCAACTTCGTGGCCAACCGCGTCGGCATCGCCGGCATGCTGGCCACGATGAAAGAGGTCGAGAACTTCGGCCTGACCTACGACGTGGTGGACGACCTCACGGGCAAGAAGCTGGGCCGTGCATCGAGCGGCACCTTCCGCACCGCCGACGTGGTGGGTCTGGACACCATGGCCCACGTCATCAAGACGCTGCAGGACAACCTGAGCCTGGAGACCGATCCGTTCTACGAAAGCTTTGGCACGCCTGCCGTGCTGAAGAAGCTGCTGGAGCTGGGCAACCTGGGCCAGAAGACCAAGGCCGGTTTCTTCAAGAAGGTCGGCCGCGACGTGATGCGCTTTGAGCTCGAAAGCGAAGAGTACGTGCCCGCCGGCCAGAAGGCCGACGAGGTGTATGCGCGCATGCTCAAGAAGCCCGCCGCCGAACGCCTGCGCCTGCTGCGCAACGCCGAAGGCGCGCCCGGCCAGTTCCTCTGGGCCATTCTGCGCAACAGCTTCCACTACGCCGCCGTGCACCTGGCCACGATTGCCGACAACGCCCGTGACGTGGATCAGGCCATGCGCTGGGGCTTTGGCATGAAGCAGGGCCCCTTCGAGCTGTGGCAGGAAGCCGGCTGGCTCGAAGTCGCCAAGATGATCCAGGAAGACATAGACGCTGGCAAAGCCCTGTGCAAGGCACCGCTGCCCGAGTGGGTCTTCAAGGGCCCTGTGGCCGAAGCCGGTGGCGTGCACACCGCGCAAGGTTCCTGGAGTGCATCGCAGAACAAGTTTGTGCCCCGCCGCCAGTTGCCCGTGTACGAGCGCCAGATCTTCCCCGAGGCCCTGCTGGGCGAAACCAGCCTGCCCGACTGGCGCACCGCTGGCACGACCATTGCCGAGTCCAAGGCGCTGCGCACCTGGACGCTCGACGGCCAGGTATTGATTGCCAGCATCAAGAACAAGATGCACGCCATCAGCCCCGAAGTGATGGAAGGTCTGGCGGAAGCCCTGGAGCTGGCCGAGCGCGAATACGACGGCATGGTCATCTGGTCCGGCGATGCGCCCTTCAGCGTGGGCGCCGACCTGGAAGCCACCATGCCCGCCTTTGCCGTGGGCGGCCCCGACGCGGTGGAAAGCATCGAGCAGGAACTGCAGAACCTGATGATGCGCATCCGCTACGCCCAGGTGCCGGTGGTGGCTGCCATCCATGGCATGGCGCTGGGCGGTGGCTGCGAGCTGGCCGTGTATTCCGCCAAGCGCGTGGCGCACATGGAAAGCTACATCGGCCTGGTCGAAGTGGGCGTGGGCTTGGTGCCCGGCGCGGGCGGCCTGACCTACATTGCCCGCCGCGCGGCCGAGAACATGGCCGCTTCGACGAGCAAGGACTTGCTGCCCTTCCTGACCGAAGGTTTCACCGCCGCCGCCATGGCCAAGGTGGGCACCAGCGCGCTGGAGTCGCGCAAGCTGGGCTACCTGCTGGACAGCGACGTCATCGTTCCACACAAGGATGAACTGCTGTTCGTCGCCATCAACGAAGCCAAGTCCATGGCCGCCAGCGGCTGGCGTGCACCGCACAAGCGCCTGTTCCCCGTGGCAGGCCGCAGCGGCCTGGCCACCATCAAGGCCCAGCTGGTGAACATGCGCGACGGCGGCTTCATCAGCGCCTATGACTTCAAGATCGGCGCCATGATCGCCGAGGTGGTCTGCGGCGGCGATGTGGATGCGGGCTCGCTGGTGAGCGAGGAATACCTGCTCACGCTGGAGCGCAAGGTGTTCTGCCACCTGATCGCCCAGCCCAAGACGCATGAGCGCATTCTCGGAATGCTCTCCACGGGCAAGCCTGTCCGCAACTGATCGGCATCACCATGACGAGCCAAGCCCCCAACAAACTCCAGCGCTCGCTGATGCGCCTGGACGAAGCCCCCGCCTTCATGCGCGGCTTCGTGCAGAACATCATCCTGCGCCGGGCCGTGCCCTTCACCGGCACGGCCGGGGTGCGGTTCGTGTCGCTCACGCCCGAGCGTGTCGAGGTGCACCTTGCCAACGAGCGCCGGGTGCAGAACCACATCGGCGGCGTGCACGCCTCGGCCATGAACCTGCTGGCCGAAACGGCTACCGGCATGGTGGTGGGCATGAATGTGCGCGACGACTGCCTGCCGCTGGCGAAGGAGCTCTCCATGGCGTTCAAGAAGCGCGCCACGGGCGGCCTGAAGGCGGTGGCTACGCTCACCGCCGAGCAGCGCGCCGCCATGTTGGCCAGCGACAAGGGCGAGGTGCAGGTGAAAGTCACCGTGACCGACGAAGCCGGTGTGGAGCCGGTCGAATGTGTATTTACGTGGGCCTGGGTTCCTTCCAGCCGCCCCCCCAAGAATTGAAGGAGTTTCACCATGGCTCAAAAACAAGTCCAGGACGCCTACATCGTCGCCGCCACGCGCACGCCCATCGGGCGCTCGGGCCGCGGTTATTTCAAGAACACCCGGCCTGACGACCTGCTGGTCGCCGCCATCAAGAGCGCCATGCTGCAGGTGCCCACGCTGGACCCCAAGGCGATTGAAGACGCCATCATCGGCTGCTCCTTCCCTGAAGGTGAGCAGGGCATGAACATGGCCCGCATCGCCGTGGGTCTGGCTTTCGACCACCCCGTGGGCGGCGTGACGGTGAACCGCTTCTGCGCATCCGGCATCACCGCCCTGCAGATGGCCGCTGACCGCATCCGCGTGGGCGAGGCCGACGTGCTGATCGCCGGTGGCGCCGAGTCCATGAGCCTGGTGCCCATGGGCGGCAACAAGCCCTCGTTCAATGCCGAGATCTTTGCCAAGGACGAGAACGTAGGCATCGCCTACGGCATGGGCCTGACCGCAGAAAAGGTCGCCCAGCAGTGGAAGGTGAGCCGCGAAGCACAAGACGCGTTCGCCCTCGAATCCCACCTGCGTGCCATCAAGGCTCAAAAGGCTGGTGAGTTCACCGACGAAATCACCCCCATCGAGATCGTGGAGCGTTCTCCCAACCTCGCCACGGGCGAAGTGGTGGAAAAGCGCCGCACCGTGAGCCTGGACGAAGGCCCGCGTCCCGACACGTCCCTGGAAGGCCTGGCCAAGCTCAAGCCCGTGTTTGCGGCGCGTGGCAGTGTCACGGCGGGCAACAGCTCGCAGACCAGCGATGGCGCCGGTGCGCTCATCGTGGCCAGCGAAAAGGCGGTGAAGCAGTTTGGCCTCACGCCGCTGGCCCGCTTTGTGAGCTATGCCGCGCGCGGCGTGCCACCCGAGATCATGGGCATTGGTCCTATCGAAGCGATTCCCGCGGCCCTGCGGTATGCGGGCTTGAAGAGTGAAGACATCGGCTGGTACGAGCTGAACGAAGCGTTTGCCGCGCAGTCGTTGGCGGTGATCAATACGCTGGGCCTGAACCCTGCGAACGTGAACCCCATGGGTGGCGCGATTGCACTGGGGCATCCGCTGGGGGCCACCGGTGCCATCCGTGCGGCGACGGTGGTGCATGCGCTGCGTCGGCACAAGCTGAAGTACGGCATGGTCACCATGTGCGTAGGTACCGGCCAAGGCGCCGCCGGCATCATCGAAGCCCTGTAGTTGGCTGGCTACTGCGCGGGCCATCTGCGTCGTTGGGCGGTGCTCGGAATCCTCACGTACTTCTAGTACGTTCCGGTTCCTGTGCTCCGTCCGCCTAGCAGCTGATCCCGCTCGCTACGCCCTTGAGGGCGGGGTGTGAAGGCAGGGGGAGGCGCACTGCCTGTTTTTGTTTTCCATTCAAGTCGGCGCAGATCGGCATTGATCTAAGGAGACAGACATGAACAAGCAAACCTTGCAGGTCAACGGGGCGGTGTTTTTGGCACTGCGTGTCTACGAACCCGAGGGCGCACCGCGCGCCAGCGTTGTCATCGGCGGCGCGATGGGGGTGCGGCAGTCGTTTTACGAGGCCTTTGCGCTGTGGATGGCGCAGCAGGGGTTTCGGGTCACCACGTTCGACTATCGGGGGCATGGCGATTCGCTGCAAGGCGCGATGCGCGATGTGAAGGCGGATCTGTTTGACTGGGCACAGGACTACGAGGCGGTGATCTCTGCTGCCAAGGCCGCGCTGCCGTCGCTGCCGCTGTACTTGCTGGGCCACAGCCTGGGCGCGCAGCTGCCGGGCTTGTTCAAGAAGCCTGAGCAGGTGGCGGGCCTGCTCAGCGTGGCCGCGGGCAGCGGCTACTGGCGTGATAACGCACCGCAGCTCAAGCGCATCGTTCCGTATTTCTGGTGGGTGCTGGTGCCGCTGGCCACGCGGCTGTGCGGGTACTTTCCGGGGCGTGCACTCAAGAAGGTGGGCGACCTGCCGGCCGGTGTGATCCTGCAGTGGCGCCGCTGGTGCCTGTCTCCTACCTACAGCGTGGGCGCCGAGGGCGCGGCGGCTGCGCAGAGCTATGGCGCGGTGCGCTTTCCG
>NZ_JALEGG010000081.1 GCF_022763525.1 Acidovorax sp. | reverse complement strand
TTCCCGCACTGCTGTTCGTGCGGCCGCCCAAGGTGCCGCTGCGCCTGTACCTGCTGTATGGCATGACGATGGCCGTGGGGCAGTTTGCGCTGCTGTTCACGGCCATCCACATCGGCATGCCCTCGGGCTTGGCCTCGCTGGTGCTGCAGGCGCAGTCGTTCTTCACGCTGCTGCTGGCCGCGTGGTGGCTGCGCGAGCCCTGGCACGGCAACCAGGTGGCGGGGCTCGCGCTGGCAGCCGTGGGGCTGGTGCTGATCGGCAGCGCGCACGGTGCCTCCATGCCGCTGGCGGGGTTTGCGCTGACCGTGGCGGCGGCGGCAATGTGGGGCTGCGGGAACATCGTGACGCGCGCCGTGGGCCGGCATGGGCCCATGAACCAGTTTGCGTTCATCGTGTGGTCCAGCCTGGTGGCGCCGTTGCCGTTCGTGGCGCTCTCGCTGTGGATCGATGGCCCGGGTGCCGTGCTGTCCGCCGTGCAGCACCTGTCGCTGAAATCCATGGCCGCCGTGGCATACATCGCCTGGATCTCAACCCTGCTGGGCTTTGGCCTGTGGACCTACCTCATGTCGCGCTACCCCGTGAACCGGGTCGCGCCGTTCACGCTGCTGGTGCCGGTGGTGGGGTTGACCACGGGCTGGCTGGTGTTTGGCGAGGCACTGCAGCCGGTGCACTTTGCAGGCGCCGGGCTGTTGATGGCGGGGCTGCTCGTGAATGTGCTGGGAGGCCCTGCATGGGCGCGGCTCAAGGGACGGATGCGCCCTGCCGCTTGACCATCACACCGCCAGCGGCAGCTCGGTGGTAGACAGCACATTGCGCAGCACCATGAATGAACGCACCTGGCGCACGCCCGGCAAATAAAGCAGCTGCTCGGCGTGCAGACGGTTGAAGCTGTCGTTGTCGCGCGTGCGCACCAGCATGAAGTAGTCGAACTCGCCGGTGACCACATGGCACTCCATGCAGCCGGAGACCTTGGCCGCGGCCTTCTCAAAGGCCGCGAAGGAATCGGGCGTGGATCGGTCCAGCACCACGCCAATCATCACCAGCATGCCCGCGCCCACGGCGCGTGGGCTCAGCAGCGCCACCACCCTGTCAATCAGCCCCAGGCGCTTGAGGCGCTCCACGCGGCGCAGGCAGGCGGGCGGGCTCAGGTGCACTTTCTCGGCCAGGGCCACATTCGACAGCGATGCGTCGCGCTGCAGCTGGCGCAGGATGGCCCGGTCGGTGCGGTCCAGCTCGGCCCCCAGATCGGCTGGCGGCACACTCTGCCGACGAACTTTTATTGCACTCATATCGACTTTCGAGAAATCATGTTATGCAATATTGTCCCGGAGAACACTGAATAGCCAAAAATGTCCCCAACTTTGCAACCACATGGCGCACCCGTTTTCCTACGATGAAGGCACTGCAAGCCGCGCTTGCAACCCCTTGTTGAAACACCGGAAGGCACCGCCATGAACCTGCAGAAATTTGAACGCCACCCGCTCACCTTCGGCCCCTCGCCCATCACTCCACTCAAGCGCTTGTCGGCTCACCTGGGCGGCAAGGTGCACCTGTATGCCAAGCGCGAGGACTGCAACTCGGGCCTGGCCTTTGGCGGCAACAAGACGCGCAAGCTCGAATACCTGATCCCCGAAGCGATCAAGGGCGGCTACGACACGCTGGTGTCGATTGGCGGCATCCAGTCCAACCAGACGCGCCAGGTAGCCGCCGTGGCGGCCCACCTGGGCATGAAGTGCGTGCTGGTGCAGGAGAACTGGGTGAACTACTCCGACGCGGTGTACGACCGCGTCGGCAACATCGAGATGAGCCGCATCATGGGCGCCGACGTGCGCCTGGACGCCGCGGGCTTTGACATCGGCATCCGCCCCAGCTGGGAGCAGGCGATGGAGGACGTGACGAAGGCAGGTGGCAAGCCCTTCCCCATCCCCGCGGGCTGCTCGGAGCACCCCTACGGCGGCCTGGGCTTCGTGGGCTTTGCCGAAGAGGTGCGCCAGCAGGAGAAGGAGCTGGGCTTTCAGTTCGACTACATCGTCGTGTGCTCGGTCACGGGCAGCACGCAGGCCGGCATGGTGGTGGGGTTTGCGGCCGACGGCCGGGCGCGCAAGGTGATTGGCATCGACGCCTCGGCCAAGCCCGAGAAGACGCACGCGCAGATCCTGCGCATTGCCCAGAACACCGCCCAACTGGTGGAGCTGGGCCAGGACATCACGGCCGAGGACGTGGTGCTGGACACTCGCTACGGCGGCCCCGAATACGGCCTGCCCAACGAAGGCACGCTCGAAGCCATCCGCCTGTGCGCGCGCCAGGAAGGCATGCTCACCGACCCGGTGTACGAAGGCAAGTCCATGCACGGCATGATCGACATGGTGCGCAAGGGCGAATTCCCCGAAGGCTCTCGCGTGTTGTATGCGCACCTGGGAGGGGTGCCGGCGCTCAACGCCTACAGCTTTCTTTTTCGCAACGGCTGAGCCCCTGAACGAACAGCAGCGGCTGGCCCGGCTGGCCGCGCTGTCGGTGATCTGAGCGCCATTCCCTGCAGGGACATTTCGCCCACCCTGCGCCTGATTTCAAGGAGCTCCTCCATGAAGTGCCTGAAGCTTGACCGACGCAGCAGCCTGGTTCTCTTCGCAGCAACCCTGGCCGCAGGGGCCGGCGGCATGGCGCAGCACGCGCGCGCCGAGGGCTTTCCTGCCAAGCCGGTGCAGCTCATCGTGCCCTTCCCGCCCGGCGGGGCCGTGGACATCGTGGGCCGGCTGATCAGCAAAAAGCTGGGCGACCGCCTGGGCCAGCCCGTGGTGATCGAAAACAAGGCCGGGGCCGGCACGGTGGTGGGTGCCGGCTACGTAGCCAACGCAACTGCCGACGGCTACACGCTGCTCATCAGCTCCGGCTCGACCTTCACCGTGAACCCGGCGCTGCAGGCCAAACTGCCCTATGACCCTGTCAAAAGCTACGAACCCATCGGCATGGTGGCCCGCGTGCCGCTGATCCTGTTGGCGAACCGCGAAGTGCCGGTGAGCAATCTCAAGCAGCTGATCACCGCCGTGCAGCGCACGCCCGACAGGTATTCCTACGGTTCCTTCGGCAACGGCACCACGGGGCACTTCGCGGCGGAGCTGACTTGGTCGGCTGCGGGCATCAAGCTCATGCACGTGCCCTACCGGGGCAGCTCGCCCGCCATGGCGGACCTGATGGGCGGGCAGATTCCGTTCACCATCGACACCGTGGCCGCCGCGCTGCCGCAGCTCAAGGCGGGCAAGATCAAGGCGATTGCCGTCACCGGCGCCACCCGCGCCACGCAGCTGCCCGACGTGCCCACGGTGGCCGAAAGCGGTTTTGCGGGCTTTGCTGCCGACTCGTGGCTGGCCGTGGTGGCGCCGCGCGGACTGCCCGCAGACGCCAAGGCCAAGCTGCACAACGCGCTGGCCGAAACCCTGGCAGACGCCGACATCCGCAGCAAGCTGGTGGCCAGCGGGCTGGAGCCCGCCTATGCGCCCGGCGATGCCGTGCTGGCGCAGATCGAGGACGAACTGCCGCGCATGCGCGCGATCGCGCAGCGGGCGCAGATCCGCCCGGATTGAGCGCCGCGGTGGGCTGCTTTTAGGCCCGCAGCCAAGCCAGCATGTGCGGATAGGCGGGAGGCCCTCCGGCCACCACCTGCCCCGACAGCAATGCAAGACCTGCAGCGGCCAAGCCAGACGCCCCCAGATACACCCCCAGCTCGAACGTGTTGCGCAACCCGGCCGAGCGTCCGTGATAGCCCCCGTCATGAAACAGCACGGCGGACTCCATACCCAGGTGTTGCAGCGCGGCCCAGGCCCATGCCGTAGCTTCGATTTCGCCGCCATGCGGCACAGGCGGCAGCTCGGCAAGGTCGTCGTCCATACCCGAACGCAAGGCCGCGGGCACAACCGCCAGGTGGCCTGCCTCGTGCAATAGATCGCCAGGCCAGCGCAGCCGCGCGCGGTCTACGCGCAGGCCGCCGCGCTCGATGCGGATGCCGGGCAGGAAGCTGCCCTCGGGCACCTCGGCCTCGCAAACTGCAATGCCGATGCTGCGCAGAAAATCCAGGATGCGGTCCGTCAAAGCGGCGTGGGCGGCTGCCGCGGCGGATGACGCGTTGTCGCGGTCCATCATGCTTGCAGCAGGTCCGCCACCTGGCGGCGCAGCATCGCGGGTTGTACCTGGGCGGGCGCCACAGGCCGGCCCACGTTGAGACCCACGCGGTTGAAGAAGCCGCGCCGGAAGGGCCGCACCATGGCGCCGCCCTGCTCGATGCGGCTGAAGTACGAGCCCCACAGGTTGGTGAGCGCCATGGGAATCACCGGCGCCTCGACGCCCTCGGCCTGGGCACGCTCGATGATCTTCATGATGCCGCCCTTGAACTCCTGCAGCTGCCCATCCTTGGTGATGCCTCCTTCAGGGAAGATGGCCAGCAGGTCGCCCTCCCGCAGCACCTGGGCCGCGCGCTCGAACGCGGCTTCGTAAGTGGCGGGGTCCTCCTTGTAGGGTGCGATTGGAATCGCCTTGGCCAGGCGGAACAGCCAGCCCAGCAGCGGCACGCGGAAGATGCGGTGGTCCATCACGAAGTAGATGGGCCGCGGGCTCGCGGCCATCAGCAGCACGGCATCGACAAAACTCACATGGTTGCAGGCCAGGATGGCCGCGCCCGCCGAAGGCAGGTTCTCGTCGCCCTGCACCTTGAAGCGGTATACGAAGCGCGACGACACCCAGGCGACAAAGCGCAGCAGGTATTCGGGCACGAGCATGAAGATGTAGAACGCCACCACCGCGTTGGCCAGACCCGTGAACAGGAAGATCTGCGGCACCGTGAAGCCCGCGCCCAGCAAGGCGCCTGCGATGAGCGAGCTGGCGATCATGAACAGCGCGTTCAGGATGTTGTTGGCCGCGATGATGCGTGCGCGGTGCGTGGGCTGGCTGCGCATCTGGATCAGCGCGTACATGGGCACGCTGTACAGGCCGGCAAACAGGCTGAGCAGCAGCAGATCGAGCATTACGCGCCAATGGGCTCCCTGGGCCATGAACGCGGCCAGGCCCATGACTTCGGACGCCGGCAGGCTGCGCGACGCGAAATACAGGTCGATGGAAAACACGCTCATGCCGATGGCCCCTAGCGGCACCAGGCCGATCTCGACATGGCGGCGCGACAGCACCTCGCACAACAGCGAGCCGATGCCGATGCCGATGGAAAACACCACCAGCAGCAGCGAGGCCACCTGCTCATTGCCGTGCAGCACGTTCTTGGCCAAGCTCGGGAACTGGCTCAGGAACACGGCGCCGAAGAACCACATCCAGCTGATGCCGAGCAGCGAGCGGAACACCACGATGTTCTCGTGCGCGAGCTTGAGGTTGCGCCAGGTTTCGGAGAAGGGGTTCCAGTTGATGGTCAGGCCGGGGTCGGTGGCGGGCACCGAGGGGATGAATTGCGCCACCGCGCGCCCTGCCAGCGCCGCCAGCACACAGGCCACGGCCACCGTGGTGTGGCCGATGCCCGGGATGGCCACCAGCAGGCCGCCCGCCACATTGCCCAGCAGGATGGCCACGAAGGTGCCCATCTCGACCATGCCGTTGCCGCCGGTGAGCTCGCGCTCGTTCAGGACCTGGGGCATGTAGGCGAACTTCACGGGCCCGAACAGCGTGGAGTGCACGCCCATCAGGAAGGTGCACAGCAGCAGGATGGGCACGTTGTTCGCGATGAAACCGAAGGCCGCCACCAGCATGATGGCGATCTCCAGGTTCTTCACGAAGCGGATCATCTTGGTCTTGTCGTACTTGTCGGTCAGCTGCCCCGAAGTGGCCGAGAACAGCAGGAACGGCAGG
Source organism: Acidovorax sp. (assembly GCF_022763525.1). GTDB lineage: Bacteria > Pseudomonadota > Gammaproteobacteria > Burkholderiales > Burkholderiaceae_C > Acidovorax. The sequence goes on along the minus strand of NZ_JALEGG010000081.1, from coordinate 8,191 downwards.
ATGAACAGCGCGCCAATCACCAGCCCGGCCATGGCGGGCGGCAGCCAGTCGACGCTGAGCTGGTAGGTCACCATCACCGTGAAGGCGAACTTGAACAGGTTGTCGTTGGCCGCGCCGGAAAACTGCGTCCAGAAGAATGGCGCAAACCGCCGCTGGCGAAGCAGGGCGAACTGGTTGGGATCCTCATGCGTTGGCGCCACGCTGGCTGAGGGGTTCTCGGGGTGCATGCGTTTCTCCTCGTTGACCGAATGGGTTGGCTTGTTGGTTTTGTCCGCACCCGCACTTCCAGGGCCGTCATGCGCGTGACCTGCGGGCGACACCCACGGCGTGGGCGCCATTCTGCCCGGAGCGCGCGACATCCGGCACGCAGTGATCGGCGCTGTGGCGCAACGCCGTCAGTGCCAGCAATACAGGCCAGGCAGCACCTGCAGCGAACACGTGCTTGAGGCTGTGGCCCGAAACCCATTGCGCGGTGGCGTCATACACCGCATGGTCGGCGGCTTCGAAGAGTTTGGCCACGGCGTACATACCGATGACTGCCCCCAGATGCACACCCAGGGCGTCGGTGCGCCGCGGCAAGCAGGCCAGCGCCAACACCACGAACATCCCGCCCAGCTGCACTACCGCCCAAGGCATCAGGTTGCCCGTGTGCGCCCACCACACCACGGCCAGCGGCCCTGCCAGCAGCACTGCGACGGCGCTGGCATGACCCGCCCGCGCGCTCACGCGGCCGTGGGCCGCGAGCCCCAGCAAGCCCGCAAAGGGCAGCACCATGCCCAGCCGGTCCCACAGCAGGCCCGCGTCGTGCGGCTGCCAGTGATAAACGCTCGAGCCCACCGCCGTGCACACGAGGCCTCCAAAGAACAGCGCGGCCAGCGCGCGGGAGCTGCTGTCCAGCACTCCGGGCTGGAGGCGGCTCAGCACCGCCAGGCCCCACATCCCCCCAAGGGCAAACAGCAGATTGCTCAGCACGTCCAGCGCACAGGGAATGCCCCACAGCGCCCGCTGGTCGGCAAAGCCGTGCTGGTGTTCACTGGCGGGCACCACAGGCCCCAACACGGCCAGCGCCAGCAGGGCTGCCAGCCCCAGCAGCAAGGCGGTTTCGGCGGGAGCCAGAGGCTGGCGCCGCCGGTGGAGGTGAGAAATCCGAAAGGTCATGGTCATTGCGTCCTCGGGGTGGAAAGGTGAATGCCGCGCAGTGTGTGAAAACCCGCCCGTGCTTCGCATCCAAAAGTCGCGCAGAGGGCCACCCCCGCCACTTCAAGTATTGATAATCGATACTTGGGATGGCCTGCATAACCCCCTGCGGTCCGTGATAGCCCGGCCTCGGGCGGTCTGCTGCGTTGCCTTTCTTGCCGATGACCGAGCTATTGGCTGCCAAAAGGCGCCTTGCGGCCCATCCCGAACCGCACTACCACCGACTCGCGAGGGTTATGCAAGACATCCCTAGGAGCATGCACCCATGAGCACGACCGCCGACCTCGTCGCCGCCCTCAAGAAGGAACTCAAGTCCGCGCAGATGACCTATGCCGACCTGGCGCAAGCGCTCGGCATGGCCGAGTCCAGCGTCAAACGCATGCTGGCCAAGGGCGACATGCCACTGTCGCGCATCGACGCCATCTGCCGGGCCCTGGCGCTGGACTTCGCGGACCTGGCCCGCCGCGTGGCCGAGAGCCAGCCACTGCTCAAGGAACTGAGCCAGGAGCAGGAACGTGCGGTGGTAGCCGACAAGAAGCTGCTGCTCATGGCCATCTGCGTGCTCAGCCAGTGGACGCTGGAACAGGTGACCACGACCTACCGCCTCACGGAGGCCGAGGGCATCAAGTACCTGGCGCAGCTCGACCGCATCGGCATCATCGAACTCCGGCCGCTGAACCGCTACCGTCTCAAGCTGGCCAAGACCTTCCGCTGGCGCCCGCACGGCCCGGTGATGAACTACTTTCGCGAGCACGCGCTGCTCGACTACTTCGCAGGCGGTTTTGACGGCCCCGGTGAGGGCGTGCTGCTGGTGCACGGCACCATCAGCCGCGGCCTGGCACCCGCCTTCATGGAACGCATGCAGCGCGTGGCCCAGGACTTCGCGCAACAGCACCTGGCCGACCAGAAACTGGCGCCGCGCGAGCTGGAGGGCTACACGCTGCTGCTGGCCATGCGCAGCTGGGAGTTCGAGGCGTTCACGGGCATGCGGCGCCTCCCCTCCTGAGTCGCTGCGCGGCTTCCCAAGAGGCGACACCCCAGTGGTCCGGCGAAGCCGTTCCGCGGGTGCTCTGGCCTGGGGCTGCGCGCCGCCTTCGCCATTTCGCGATTTCGCGAAATGGCGAGCGTGGCACGGCATGGAAGCATCGGCGAGATCGCGGATTGCTATTCTTTTCATAGCTTCCAGCGCTGGCTAGCAAACAGCGGGTGGCAAAAGATGCTCAAAAGCGCAGGCGCAGCCTCAGATGACACCTCCGTGCGCCTGTTGACTCCATATTGTGAATCAACTATTCTTTAAGTCATCATTTAACCGATTTTAAAGATAGTCAATGAAAACCACCCGCCAGCAACAAGACGCCACGCGCCGCCAGATCGTGGCCAGCGCGGTGGACCTGATGACCCGCCAGGGCTTTGACGGCACGACGATGAAGGACATCGCGCGCGCCGCCGGCATTGGCGACGCCACGATCTACAAGTACTTTCCCACCAAGGACCGCATCGTGCTGGGCTATCTGGACGACGTGGCCCACCAGGCGTTGGCCGAGACGCTGGCGACGGCGGGCTTCGGCAGCTACAGCTTGCAGGAAAAGCTGCAGCGCCTGACCGATGCCGTGCTGGAGCGCCTGCTGGCCGATCGTGAATTCGTGGCCCAGGTGCGCACGCTGGCGCGGCGCTCGCCGTTGTCCATGCTGGCGGAACCGCTGACCGCACGGCAGAGCCTGCGCGAGGCGGTCGCGAGCTTTCTCGAAGCGGCCGAGGCCAGCGGCGAAATCGAACCCTGCGATTTCAAGGGCCTGGCGGGCGGCCTCTACACCGACTACCTGGCAGGTGTGGTGACGTATTGGCTGGCGGATACTTCCGACGAGTTCGCGGACACCACGCAGTTGGTGGACTTGTCGCTGGGGGTGCTGGTGCAGGCACTGCGGGGTGGGCTGGTCAACCGCGTGCTGCAGCTGGGCGGCTTTGTGCTGCGCAGCCAGTTGGCGCGCATGGTGCAACACCACAGTAGCCTGATGGGTGTGCTGCAGCTTGCCAAGCAGGCCATGGCCGATCTGCCGTCCGCTTCGGCCTACAACCACACGGCAAGCGCCCCGCGGCCCGCTGCGCCAGCGGCCTCCGAGCCCCGCCCCGCGCCGCGCAAGCCGCGCGCTGCCAGCCCGGCACCGGCAGCCGCCGCCCGTACCAAGCGCGCCGCCAAGTCCACCGCCAACGCACGCCCAAGGAAATCCGCATGACCCCCGCATCCACCGTGCGCGAAACACAAGTGCCCGCAGGTACCGCCATCCATGCCACCCTGCCCGGTGCCGATTTCTTTGATGCGTACGAGGTACCGGACTGCCACCCGTCCCGCACTGCCCTCCAGACCTGGCTCGACGTGGCCGCCCGCACACCTCGCTGGACGCAGCAACTCATGGCGCTGCGCAACCGGCTGGTGCAACTGGTCGGCCTCAAGGCGCTGGGGCAGTTGCACGACCAGCACGCCCCTGCCAGCGGTGCCCCCGCGCACGATGCCCGCAGCTACCGCGTGGGCGACCGGGTGGGCATCTTCCGGATCCGGCATCTGAGCGACACGGAGGTCGTGATGGGTGAGGACGACAAGCACCTGGACGTGCAGGTATCGTTGACCAAGCACGCCGTCGCCGGCCGCCCGGCGACGGTGGTGGTCACGACGGTGGTCCATATCCACAACCTGCTGGGCCGGGTGTACATGGCCGTGGTCACGCCGTTTCACCGGCGCATCGTGCCGACCATGCTGCGGCGGCTCAACCCGCCTGCGCACCGTGGCCAGCGCTGATCCGCCACGCACCAGCCGGCTGGCACGCGGTGCGATTTCCGGCCTCGCGGCGGCGCGCATCGGTGTGGCCGAGCTGGGACATCGCGTGCGCAAGCCTTCTGCGCAGGCGCAAGCCGACCATGAAGCCGCGCTCGGCCGCATCCTCTTTGGGGCCTTGGGTCAGTTGCGGGGCTCGGCGCTCAAGGTCTCCCAGGTGCTCAGCATGCACCCTGGCTTGCTGCCCGAGGGTGTGCGGCAACAGCTGGCGCGCGCTCACCATCAGGCGCTGCCGCTCAACCGCGCGCTGGTGGGCCGGGTGTTCCGCCAGGCGTTCGGACAGGAGCCCGAGGCCCTGTTCCAGCATTTCGAGCCCACGGCGTTTGCCGCCGCCAGCCTGGGCCAGGTGCACCGCGCTCAACTGGTGGAGCACGGCACAGTCGCCGTCAAGGTGCAGTACCCGGGCATTGCCGCCACCATCGCCAGCGACATGCAGCTGATGCACACCGCCCTGCGCGCCCTGGCCCACACTGACATGCCTTTACCCGCCGATACGGTCGTGGACAGCGTGATGGCCGAGATCGAGGCCACGCTGCTGCGCGAAGTGGACTACCTGCAGGAGGCCGCACAACTGCAGTGGTTTGCCGAGCACGCCGCGCTGCCGGGCGTGGCGATGGCGCGGCCGATCATGTCGCACACGCGGGGGCAAGTGCTCACGCAGTCGTACCTGCCGGGCCTGCCACTGCAGGCGTGGCTGCAGACGCAGCCGAGCCAGGCGCTGCGCGACCGGGCGGGGCAGCATCTGTGGGACTGGTTCGTGCGCTGCATTTTCACGCTGGGCCGCGTGCATGCCGACCCACACCCCGGCAACTTCGTCTTCGCGCCCGATGGCAGCGTGGGCGTGCTCGATTTCGGGTGCACTCGGGACCTTTCCAGCGTGTTTCTCGCCCAGGTGGCGCAGGCCTGGACCGCACTGCTGCTGTCCGCCGCCCATCCGCAGCGCGATGCGCAGGTGCTGCAGGCCTACAAGGCGCTGGGACTGGCCAGGCCCGAGCTTTCGCTGGATGCCTACACCCGAGAACTCGCGCCCGCGCTGGCCGAAATGCAGGCGTGGCAGATCGAGCCGCTGACCCAGCCGGTGTTCGACTTTGGCACGAAAGCGCCGCCGCCCATCACTCCGGCGGCGCACCGCCGCGTGCTGGGGGAGCACCTTTGGCAGGTGCCTGCCGAAATGCCCGTGTTCGAACGCATGTGGATGGGGTTGATGCACCTGCTGACTGGCCTGGGCGCGAGGGTGCGGACCCAGCATGCCTTCATGGTCGCCACCACGGCCCTTCTCCCGCCGAGGACGCAGCCATGAACACCGCCTTGGTACTGGCAGCTGCCGTCCTCGCCCTGGTGGGTGCTGCGCACTCCGTGCTGGGCGAAATCCTGGTGTTCCGCAGGCTTCGCCAGCGCGGCGGCATCGTGCCCACGGGGGGCCAGCCCGTGCTGCGCGAATTCCACGTGCGCATCCTGTGGGGCACCTGGCACCTGGTCACCGTGCTGGGCTGGGCCCTGAGCGCGCTGCTGTGGCGCCTGGGCACCGGTGCGGCCGGCGCCGACCTGGGCACCTGGGTAGCCGACGTGGCGGCAGCGGCCGCCCTGGCCAGCGGGGTGCTGGTGTTCTTTGCGACCGAGGGCCGGCACCCTGCATGGGTTGTTCTGCTGGTGGTGGCTACCCTGGTGTGGTGGCGCTGAGAGAGGTGCCGGTTTCCGCAGAAGCAACGCTGCCGAATCAAACGGGCAAAGCGCTATTCCGTCTCCGCAGCAGGAAACACAACTTCACAAGACTTCGCAAAGCCCCTACACCGGCTTGACGCACCCTGCGCACCATCAAGGCTCCGGTTCCGCAAGGAATCATTTTCAGGAACCCGCCGATCCCGGGAACGGGCACCGAACGGTTCCAAGGAGTTCTCAAATGACCCGCAATGCACTCGCCGCTGTTTCCATCGCCCTGCTGTCGCTGGGCGCCGCTTCGGCAGCGCAGGCCCAGACCAGCGCCACCGTCGTCATCCAGTCGGGGCACCCGCAATACCAGCCCGCCGCGCCCATGGTGGTGCAGTATGGTCCGCCCCCGCCGCCCCGCCATGAGGTTGTTCCACATCCCCGCCGGGGGATGGCGTGGGTGCCCGGCCATTGGGAATGGCGCGGCCACCGCTATGTGTGGATGCAGGGGCACTGGGTTAAGGCACGCCCCGGCTACTACTACCGCGAGCCCCGATGGGTGGAACACGGTGGCCGCTGGGAAATGCGCCCCGGCGGCTGGGACCGCGATCGCGACGGCATACCCAACCGCTACGACCGCGACCGGGACGGTGATGGCATCCCGAACCGCTATGAACGCGGCCACCACGATCAGGACCGGGATGGGGTGGCCAACCGCCACGACCGCGACCGTGATGGCGATGGTGTGCCCAACCACCATGACCGCCGCCCCGACAACCCCTACCGCAATTGACGGCCCGCGCGCGGGACCAGGGCCGTCTGCAATCTAGGGCTTGTTGACGCTATTTTTGCCGGTGCGCAGGCCGCCCCCGCCACGCCACGCCAATCCCGGCGCGTGTCGACGCCAAGGCCGGGGCCTTGGCCCGTTGGGCATCGCGGCGCATCTGGCAAAGACAGTGTCAGCAGGCCCTAGTCGAGATGAAGCTCGGCGCGCCCCAGGCCCGGAAAATCCGCCAGCACCTGCGCCCCCGGTGCCACCAGCACGGTGCCGGTACAGGCGCCGGTGGTCACCCAGTGGCCTGCGCGCAGTCCGCCCAGGCTGAGCGCCCCTTCATTGGCCAGCCACACCAACAAGCGGACGGGATCCCCGGCCGGGTTGCCCCAGCCCGCGTGCTCGACGGCCACAGCACCATTCACCGACAGCGTCACCCCTTGCGCCAGGGGCTGCACGCCCAGGACGTTCGCCGTGCCTGTACCCACGACCAGTGCACCATGGCAGGCCTGGTCGGCCATCCGGCTCCATTCGCCCTGCTGGGCCCACGCGGCAAAACGGGTGTCACACACCTCGATGGCGGCGTGCACCGAGGCCATGGCCCCCAGCACCTCGGCGGCGGTGTAGGGGGCAGCACGGGCGGGCAGGTCCGCGCCCAGCTCGTAGACCAGCTCGGCTTCTACTCCCATCACGGCAAAGCCCGCTGCGGGCAGGTGCACCGGCAATCCCGCGCGCTCGATCCAGATCGAGTCGGCGGTGAGTGCGGCCCGCGCAGGTAGCGCCTGGGGCGACGCCGCTCCCACCTTCCAGCCGGCGACTTCGCCGCGCTCACGCACGACGGCATCCTGCACGGCGTAGGCCTCGGCGGCGTTGCGGGGGCGCAGAGCCGCGGGCAAATCCAGCGGGCGGGGTGTGCGGCTCTGGCGGGACATGGTGATGACAGCCGCGCTGGCAAAAGGGTCGAAGGCGGTATCGGGCATGGCAGTCTTTCCGGGCGGGCAACAAGCGTGGCGAATTATGGCCAGTGGCGACGCGACAGCATCAGCAACGATTGCGGGCCATTAGCCGCGCAAGCCCCGCCGCCAAGCAGAAACGGAACCTAGAATGCCCCTCGCAGGAGAGTCAGCGGCACGCCCGCTTCACCGAAGGCGCAAACTCCCATACACGCTCAGGTCCCGTACTGCACCATTTTTTCAAAAGCCGTCTGGAGAGCCGCTGCCACCCGCCGGGTGCGCAGCGCACCGAAGGAGCAAGCCGCAGCCCGGGTGGGCAGGCGGTGAATCTCTCAGGTACCAAGGACAGGGGGAGCGGCAGCTTGGCGGGTGTGCGCCGGTTGCTTTTTTTGCTATTGATTTAGCAGCACCCACCGCACGTCCATCAAGCGCCAGAGCCCAGAAAGGCTTTGAAAAACATGCGCGTGATCGTATTGGGCGCCGGCTTGCTCGGCGTGACCTCGGCCTATTTCCTGTCTCAACTCGGCCATGAAGTGACCGTCATCGACCGCCAGGCCACGCCCGGCGCGGAAACCAGTTTTGCCAACGGCGGGCAGATCTCGGTGAGCCACGCCGAACCCTGGGCCAACCCCAGTGCACCGTTGAAGGTGCTGCAGTGGCTGGGCCAGGAAGACGCACCGCTGCTCTTCCGCTTGCGCGCGGACATGCGCCAGTGGCTGTGGGGCCTTTCCTTCCTGCGCAACTGCACGCCCGCGCGCACCCGCCACAACATCGAGCAGATCGTCAACCTGG
>NZ_JALEGG010000080.1 GCF_022763525.1 Acidovorax sp. | reverse complement strand
TCAGCCCTGTGGATGACGTTGCGCTGTGGCGGGGTTGGAAGGATTCGGTTTCACGCTTGCCAAAGAAGGGGTTTTGCACGGCCATCAGATCTCCTTGAAAAGAAGAATTCATCGTAGGACGGCAGCTACAAAAAAGATGCGCGCGTTACGCAAGATCGGTAACGAGAAGGTTCGATGGTTGCAAGCGCTTGCAGCGCTTGCAACACCATACAGCGCTCGAAAGCCTGTGCATGGTGTCGCCTGTGCAAGCCTAGCGCAGCGCAAAGGTTGTTAGCCTGGGGGCATGCAGATTTCCGAACTGGCCCGCCAGACGGGTGTCACGGTGCATGCGCTGCGCCACTACGAGCGCGCCGGGCTGCTGCGCCCGGCACGCCTGCCCAATGGGTACCGCGACTATGCCCCTTCGACCCGCCGCGAGGTGGTGTTCATCGCCATGTCGCGCGCGCTGGGCTTTGGCCTGCCGCAGATCCGCAGTCACCTGCAGGCCTGGCGGCGTGGCCGCATTGGCCCTGGCGAGCTGGCGGACACCGTGGAGGTCCGGGCCAACGAGATCCAAGCGCAGATCACTGCGTTGCAAGCGCAGCAACGGCTGGCGCTCGACCACGCGCAGTGGCTGCGCGCCCGCCAGGCCGAGCAGGCGCACAGCCAGCGCCCCGGCGCCGCTCCATCGCGGGCGCCCTGGCCCCGCGTCCGCAAGGCCACACCGGCCACCCCTTCCACCCAAGGAGACCGTTCATGAACCCCACCTCCGCTCCCCTGCTGGAGCAGCTTGAAGCCGCCGTGCTTGCCATGCCCATGGCACGCACCCTCAGGCTGCGCTTTCTGGATGCCGCGCCCGGCGCCGTGACCGTGGAGATGCCCATTCTCGAGGCCTTCTGCTTTCGGCCCGGCCAGTTGCAGGCGACTGCTGTCTATGCACTCGGCGACTTTGCCGCCGTGGCGGCCGCCGGCAGCCTGCTGTCACCCGGCTGGGCCAACGCCACGGTGGACGGCACAGTCAAGCTGTTTGCTCCAGCCCGTGGTGCCTGCCTGCGTGCCAGGGGCCGTGTGGTTGATGCGGGCAGCCTGCTGAGCATCTGCGCCGCCGACGTGTGGGCGGTCGATGACGCTGGCATCGAAACCCTGTGCGCGACCTGGCTGGGCACGGCGCGCAATCTGGAGCCTCGCCGCAGCACCTGAGCCGCGCGATTTCAGGACACGATGTACGCCGCCGCGCCTGCCGACATGATCTGTCCGTCCGGCCCCAGAAACTCCATGCGCGTGGTGGCCACGCGCGAGCCCAGGCGCAACACCTGTGCGCGCAGCTCGAAATGGCTGCCAATGCCGGGGCGCAGGTAATCGATCCGCAGGTCAATGGTGCCCAGCTTGGCAAAGCGGTGCAGGCGCTGCGCGGGCGGCTCGTCCATGTGCTTGGCACCGATGGCGGCCATCACGGCCAGCCCGCCCATGGCGTCCAGCCCTGCACTGATCACGCCGCCGTGCACGCGGTTGTAGGCGTAGTGGCCCACCAACTCGGGCTTCATGTCGATCCGCCCCGCCACCCCATCGGGCCGCAGGTCCACCACCTTCAGGCCCAGCACCTGGTTGAAGACGATTTTCTCTTCAAAGATGGTGCGCAGCCCGTCAATGAACTCGGGCTCGAACGCCGCGGCAGACGAAGGGGCGGTTTTACTCATGAGGATTTCCGGCAGGAAGACGGCGTGGACCCACAGCCCGTGCGGTCTGTCGCTTCAATTTTGATAGCTTATTGCGCTTACCCAGCAAGCGCCAGCGGCCATTTTGGCTTAAACAATGCGTTTCTGCCTGCGCCATCAATGTCGCCCACGCGACATCTCAAGGCCCGGCATCGCCCTGCGGTGGGCTGAGTAGGACACAACCCTTATTGCGCCTCGCGTCCGCGCCCGTCAATATCCGCGGCTTGCCGGCCACCGCAGCCCGTCAGGGTTAGCCCCGAGTGCGAAGCGCCACCCGGGCAGGCACGATCATTTATGCAAAGCAATCGCTTTGTAAAAATATTCTGGAGAGCCAGTGTGCAATTCGTGCAACTGTTGATCAGCGGTGTCTCCCAGGGGTGCATCTACGGGCTGATCGCGCTCGGCTTCGTGCTCATCTACAAGGCCACGGAAACGGTGAGCTTTGCCCAGGGCGAACTCATGATGCTGGGCGCGTTCTGCGGCCTGGCGCTGATGACCGTGCTGGGCTTTCCCTTCTGGGTGGCGGTGCTGGCCAGCATCGCGGCCATGGGGCTCTTCGGCGTGGTGCTGGAGCGCGCGGTGATCCGCCCCATCCTCGGACAGCCGGCTTTCTCCATCGTCATGCTCACCATCGGCATCGGCTACGTGCTGCGCGGGCTGGTCACCATGATCCCCAACATCGGCACCGACACGCACACGCTGCCCGTGCCCTACAAGGACCAGTCCCTGCGGCTGGGCGAGCTGGTGCTCAGCGCCGAGCAGCTGGTGGTGATTGGCGCCACCGGCGTGCTGTGCGTGCTGCTCTTTGCCATGTTCCGCTACAGCAAGCTGGGCATCGCGATGCAGGCCGCCTCGCAAAACCAGTTGGCCGCGTACTACATGGGCATCCCGGTGCAGCGGCTCAACGGCTTGGCCTGGGGACTGGCGGCCGTGGTGGCGGCGGTGGCGGGGCTGCTGCTGGCGCCCATCACTTTCGTGCATGCGAACATGGGCTTCATCGGGCTCAAGGCGTTTCCGGCTGCAGTGGTGGGCGGCTTCGGCAGCCTGCCGGGGGCCATCGTGGGCGGGCTGGTGATCGGCATCGTCGAATCGCTCTCGGGCTTTTACCTGCCCGATGGGTTCAAGGACACGGCTGCGTACATCGTGGTGCTCATCATGCTGATGGTCAAACCGAATGGGCTGTTCGGCGAGAAGCTGAGAAAGAAAGTCTGACCCATGCGCTTTCTCTTCAAGACCTCGTACGAGCAAGACATCCGCCTGGCCAAACATGGCGGGCATGTGTTCTGGTACAGCCTGCTGTGCCTGGCCCTGGTCGCCGCGCCCTGGGTGGCGCCTGAATACTGGCTGGCCCAGCTGACCTTTGTGCTCATCTATGCCATCGTGGGCCTGGGGCTGATGCTGCTGGCGGGCTTCACGGGGCTTTTCTCGCTGGGGCATGCGGCCTTCTTGGGCGTGGGGGCGTATACGCAGGCCGTGCTCACCGGCATGGGCTGGCCGTTTGCGCTGTCGCTGGCCTGCGCGGCGGGGCTGTCGGCCGCTGTGGGGGTGGTGGTGGGGCTGCCTGCGTTGCGCGTGAAGGGCATCTACCTGGGCATGGCCACGCTGTCGTTCGGCTTCATCGTCGAAGAGGTGTTCGCGCGCTGGGAGTCGGTGACGGGCGGCAACTCCGGCAAGCACCTGGTGCCGCCGCAGATCGGCGGGTACTCGTTCGCGACCACGGAGTCGTTCTACTTCTTGTGCCTCGTCATCACCGTGGTCTGCACGCTGGCCATCTTGAACCTGCTGCGTTCGCCCACGGGGCGGGCCTTTGTCGCCATTCGCGATTCAGAGATATCGGCGCAGAGCATGGGCATCCACCTGGCGCGCTACAAGACGCTGTCGTTCTCGCTGTCGGCCGCGCTCGCGGGCATCGGCGGCGCGCTGTATGCCCACAAGCTGCAGTTCATCTCGCCCGACCAGTTCAACATCCTGCAATCCATCGACCTGCTGCTCATGATCGTGATTGGCGGCCTGGGATCGGTGCACGGGGCTTTCCTGGGCGCCATCTTCCTGATCTCGATGCCACAGCTCATCTCGCTCAGCAAGGACTGGCTGCCCGCCACCATCGGCCAGGCGCCTGGGCTGCAAGCGGTCGTGTATGGCGTGGTGCTCATTGCCTTTGTGCTGTTCGAGCCCATGGGCCTGTACGGCCGCTGGCTCAAGGTGCGCACATGGCTGCAGATGTTCCCGTTCTACCGCAAGGGGATGTTCAAGCGGCAGAAGTCCTTTCAAAAATCCGACAGGTTGAAATGACTGCGATGACCAACGAAGTCCTGCTTTCGGCCCAGAACCTCAGCGTGCGCTTTGGCGGCGTGCTGGCCGTCAACAACGTGAGCTTCGACGTGCGGCGTGGCGAGGTGTTCACCCTCATCGGACCCAACGGCGCGGGCAAGACGACGGTGTTCAACCTCATCAGCCGCATCTACATGCCCACCACCGGCACCATCGCGTACGCCGGCCCGGGCGGCGCCCTGCTGCCGCTGACCGACCAGCCACCCCACAAGGTGGCCAGCCTGGGCATTGCGCGCACCTTCCAGAACATCGAGCTGTTTGAACACGCGAGCGTGCTGCACAACCTGCTGATCGGCCGCCACACCCAGCAGCACAGCAGCCTGTGGGCCGAGATGTTCTTCACCCGCAAGGTGCGCGAAGGGGAAATCCTGGCGCGCGAAAAGGCCGAGCAGATCATCGACTTTCTGGACCTGCAGCACTACCGCGACACCATGGTGGCCGGCCTGCCCTACGGCGTGCGCAAGGTGGTGGAGCTGGCCCGTGCGCTGTGCACCGAGCCGCAGTTGCTGCTGCTCGACGAGCCCTCGTCGGGCCTGAACGTGGAGGAGACCGACGACATGGCCTTCTGGATCCAGGACATCCAGCACGAGCTGGGCATCACCGTGCTGATGGTGGAGCACGACATGTCGCTGGTCTCCAAAGTGTCCGACCGCGTCTTGGCCATGAACCAGGGCGAGGTCGTGGCCATGGGCACGCCGCGCGAGGTCCAGACGCACCCCGGCGTGGTGGAAGCCTATCTGGGCACGATCGACGATGTGAGCAACCTGCGGCGCCCAGCAGGCTCCGGCGTGGAGGTGCGTGCATGAGCGCCGTTCTGGACGCCCAAAGCCCGCCCGCCGCCAGCGCGGTGGCCCAGCCCCTGCTGCGCCTGCAGAACGTGGAGAGCGCCTACGGCCCCATCAAGGCCATCCGGGGCGTGAGCCTGCAGGTGCGCCGCGGCGAGATCGCGGCCGTGCTGGGCAGCAACGGCGCGGGCAAGACCACCATCCTCAAGACCATCAGCGGCATCATCGACCCGCGCAAGGGCTCCATCGAATTCCAGGGCCAGGACATCACCGCCCGCGACCCGGCCGCCATCGTGCGCAAGGGCCTGATGCACGTGCCCGAGGGGCGCGAGGTGTTCCCGCTGCTGTCGGTGAAGGACAACCTGCTGATGGGCGCCTACACCCGCAGCGATAAGGATGCGGTGGCCCGCGACATCGAGACCGTGTTCGGCTACTTCCCCATCCTGAGGGAGCGCGCCGCGCAGGACGCGGGCCTGCTCTCGGGCGGGCAGCAGCAGATGCTCGCCATCTCGCGCGCGCTGATGGCCGCGCCGGAGCTGATCCTGCTGGACGAGCCCAGCCTGGGCCTCAGTCCGAAGCTCACCAAGGAGATCTTCGAGATCGTGGTGCGCATCAACCGCGAACGCGGCACCACCATCCTGCTGGTGGAGCAGAACGCCAACATGGCGCTCAACGCATCGGACTACGGCTATGTGCTGGAGAACGGCCGCATCGTGATGGAAGACAGCTGCGAGCGCCTGCGCGAGAAGGACGACATCAAGGAGTTCTACCTCGGCATGAAAGATGAAGGCGTGCGCGGTGAGCGGCGGTGGAAGAAAAAGAAGACCTGGAGATGAGCGCACATGTCTAACCTCTGGGACCTCGATCACATCCAGCCCGCTGGCACCGACGTGCTGGCCGGCAGCACCATCTCAGCCATGTTCTGGAACGCGGTGGCACTGCGCGGCCCCAACGTGTGGATGCGACAGAAGGAACTGGGCATCTGGAAGAGCTGGACCTGGGACCAGACCGCCGAGGCCGTGCGCGAGATCGCAGGCGGGCTCATGGCATTGGGCTTTGCGCGCGGCGACTGCGCGTCCATCCTGTCGAACACCAACATCGATTGGGTGCTGGCCGACCTGGCCGTGCTCAGCTGTGGCGGCGTGGCCAACGGCATCTACCCCACCGATGCCGCAGCGCAGGTGCACTACCTGTGCGAAGACTCCGCCACCACGGTGCTGTTTGTGGAAGACGACGAACAGCTGGACAAGGCGCTGGAAGTGCGCAGCCAGCTGCCCCGCCTGCGCAAGATCGTGGTCTTTGACATGGAAGGGCTGCGCGGCCTGAACGACCCCGATGTCTTGAGCCTGAGTGCCCTGCGCGAGCTGGGCCGCAGCTGGAACCAGCAGAACCCCGACGCCCTGATGCGCCGCGTGCAGGCCTGCCAGCCCGACGACGTGGCCATCCTCGTCTACACCTCGGGCACCACCGGCAAGCCCAAAGGGGCCATGCACACGCACGCCGCGCTCACCTACACCGTGCGCGGCTACAACACGCTGATCTCGCGCACCGAGGATGACGAGGCCATGTGCTTCCTTCCCCTGTGCCACATCGCCGAGCGCATGGGCGGAGAGTACTTTTCGCTCTACACCGGCTCGCGCCTGAACTTTGTGGAGAACCCCGACACCGTGCCCGAGAACGTGCGCGAGATCGCGCCCACCGTGTTCACCGCCGTGCCGCGGGTGTGGGAGAAGTTCTATTCGGGCGTGATGATCGCGCTCAAGGAATCGACTGCGCTGCAGCAGGCGGCCTACGCCTGGTCCATCGGTGTGGGAACACGCATTGCCGACAGGGTGCTGACCGGCCAGCCCGTGGGCGGGTTGCTCAAGGCGCAGTTTCAGCTGGCACGCTGGCTGGCGCTGAACAACGTGCGCAAACTCATCGGCATCCACCGCGCACGCTTCCTCGTCACGGGCGCCGCACCCATCTCGCCCGAGCTGGTGAAGTGGTATCTGGCCCTGGGCGTGCCCATGCTGGAGGTGTGGGGCATGACGGAGACCTGCGGCGCAGCCACCGGCGTGCCGGCCAGCCGCATCAAGCCCGGCTCCATCGGCCCGGCCGCCAGCTACAACGAGGTGCGCATCGACCCCGCCAACGGCGAGATCCTGGTGCGCGGCCCCAACGTCTTCAAGGGCTACCTCAACCTGCCCGAGAAAACCGCCGAGACCATCGACGCCGACGGCTGGCTGCACACGGGCGACGTGGGCACCATTGACGCCGACGGCTACCTGCGCATCACCGACCGCATGAAGGACATCATCATCACGGCCGGCGGCAAGAACATCACCCCCAGCGAGCTGGAGAACGAGCTCAAGTTCAGCCCATACATCACCGACGCAGTGGTGATCGGCGACAAGCTGCCCTATTTGACGGTGATCATCATGATCGACCAGGAAAACGTGGAAAAGTATGCACAGGACCACGACGTGCCGTTTTCCAACTACGCCAGCCTCACGCGAACTCGCGAGGTGCAGGAGCTGATCCAGGGCGAGATCGACCGGGTGAACGCGAAGTTCGCGCGCGTGGAGCAGATCAAGAAGTTCTTCCTGCTCGACACGCAGCTCACGGCCGAGGACGAAGAGCTCACGCCCACCATGAAGCTCAAGCGAAAGCTGGTGCAGCAGAAGTACGCCATGCAAATCGAGGCGATGTACCGGTAGCGCCCGGCCTTCGGCAGGCTCAAGCTGAACGGGCCGGGGACTGCGTTGAGGTTCGCCCTCCAGGCCGTTCGGGCTGAGCCTGTCGAAGCCAGGGCACGCCGCCAGCTGACGGGCCATTCGAGATAGGGAAAGTGCTGGTGCCCCACCCCGGGCATCGTTCTATAACGAGTGATCGTTTTCGATCCAACCGAAGGAGACGTGCCATGAAACTGCATTCCGTCGCAGCCCTTGCTGCCATGGCCCTGGCCACCAGCGCCGTGCACGCGCAGGCCACCCAGGGCGTGAGCAAGGACACCATCACGCTGGGCTCCATCCAGGATCTGTCCGGGCCGCTGGCGGGCTTTGGCAAACAAGTGCGCCTGGGCATGATGCTGCGCGTGGACGAGGCCAACGAGCAGGGCGGCGTCAACGGCCGCAAGCTCGATCTGAAAGTGGAGGACTCTGGCTACGACCCCAAGAAAGCCGTGCTGGCCGCGCAGAAGCTTGTGAACCAGGACAAGATCTTCATGATGATCGCGCACATCGGCACGGCGCAGAACCTGGCCGCCATGCCGGTGCAGTTCAGCAAGAACGTGATCAACTTTTTCCCTGTGACGGCCGCGCGCGAGATGTACGAGCCCTTCCACAAGCTCAAGTATTCGTTTGCCGCCACTTACTACGACCAGATCCGCCTGGCCGCGCCCAAGCTCATCAAGGAAAAGGGCGCCAAGAAGGTCTGCACCATCTACCAGGACGATGAGTTTGGCCTGGAGGTGATGCGCGGCGGCGAGGCGGCGCTCAAGTCCATCGGAATGGAGTTCACCGAAAAGACCTCGTACAAGCGCGGCGCCACCGACTTCTCCTCACAGGTCGCCAAGATGAAGTCGTCCGAATGCGACTTCGTGATCCTGGGCACCATCATCCGCGAGACCATCGGCACCATCGGCGAAGCCCGCAAGACCGGCTTCAACCCCACGTTCCTGGGGTCCAGCGCCGCCTACACCGACCTCATCCACAAGCTGGGGGGCAAGCCCATGGACGGCCTGTACGCCACCATGACCGTGCAGCACCCCTACCTGGACGAGGCCAGCCAGCCCATCCGCTTCTGGGCCAACAAGTACAAGACCAAGTTCAACGAAGACCCCACGGTGTTCTCGGTCTACGGCTACGGCGCGGTGGACGCCTTCATCAAGGCCGCGCAGAAAGCGGGCACCAACCTCACCACCGAGAGCTTCATCAAGGCCATGGACACCATGGTGATCCCGCCCGACATGTTCGGCAGCGCGGAGGCCACCTACGGCCCGCAAAAGCGCCTGGGCAGCGACCTGTCGCGCCTGTCGCAGATCACCGACGGCAAGTGGAAGGTGGTGTCGGACTACGTGAAGCCCTGAGCCTGAGCGCCCGCCTCGCCAAGCCGCCCTCGGGCGGCTTTGGCATTTCTGGGGATGCGTTCCCGCCCGCTCGGTGGCAGAATGATTTTTACCAAGCATTCACTTGGCATAAATAGGACCCGCTCGCATGATCGAACGCACCCTCTTCCAGCCCGAGCATCACGCCTTTGCCGACAGTTTCCGGCGCTTCATCGAGAAGGAAGTAGCTCCCTTCCACGCCGGGTGGGAAGAGCAAGGCTACGTGGCCCGCGAGGTGTGGAACCAGGCCGGCGCCAATGGCTTCCTGTGCATGAGCCTGCCGGAGGAATACGGCGGCGCCGGGGCCGACAAGCTCTATTCCGTGGCGCAGATGGAAGAGCTGGCGCGCGCCGGCACCACGGGCATTGGCTTTGGGCTGCACAGCGAGATCGTGGCGCCGTACATCCTGCACTACGGCACCGAAGCGCAAAAACGCAAGTACCTGCCGCAGATGGCCAGCGGCGCGATGGTCGGCGCCATCGCCATGAGCGAGCCCGCCGCCGGCAGCGATCTGCAGGGTATCAAGACCACGGCCATCCAAAGCACGGACGGGTCGCACTATGCGCTCAACGGCAGCAAGACCTTCATCACCAACGGCTGGCACGCCGATCTGGTGATCGTGGTCGCCAAGACCGACCCCGCTGCCGGTGCCAAGGGCACCAGCCTTTTCCTGGTGGAGCGCGGCATGCCCGGCTTTGAACGAGGCCAGCGGCTCAAAAAGGTGGGGATGAAGGCGCAGGACACGTCGGAGCTGTTCTTCAACAACGTGAAGGTGCCCGCAGAAAACCTGCTGGGCGGCCCCGCCATGGAGGGGCGTGGCTTCATCTGTCTGATGGAGCAGCTGCCGTGGGAACGCCTGCAGATCGCCATCACGGCCATCGCTTCCGCCCAGGCCGCCATCGACTGGACGGTGGCCTACGTGAAAGAGCGCAAGGTCTTCGGCCAGGCCGTGGCGGCATTCCAGAACACCCGACACACCCTGGCTGAGTTGCAGACCCAGGTGCAGGTGGCCCGCGTGTTTGTCGACAAGTGCTGCGAGCTGATCCTGAAAGACCAGCTCGACACCCAGACCGCCAGCATGGCGAAGTACTGGACCACCGACCTCCAGTGCAAGGTGATGGACGAATGCGTGCAGCTGTTCGGCGGCTACGGTTACATGTGGGAATACCCCATCGCCCGCGCCTATGCCGATGCGCGGGTGCAGCGCATCTACGGCGGCACCAACGAGATCATGAAGGAAGTGATTGCGCGTGCCATGGGGCTGGGCAAGTGACCACAACGCGCAAGACCCACGTGAACCCGCCCCGCAGAAACCTTGGCTCCCCGGGCCTCGCTTTCAATCATCCCAACCCGTTCAAGCCGCGCTTGATCGGATCTTTAGGTTTGAAGGCAAACGGGCATCCGTGGGAGCCGAATGCCGCTACAGATACCAGGTGGCGCGGGCTTCCTCGGGGCTCAGCGGCGCGCCGGGGCGGCGGTCGGTCACGTTCAGCCAGGAGCGCACGCCTTGGCTGCCGCTCAGGGCGCGCATCAGCAGCAACCCCGCACCAATGCCGCGGATCGCCGCCGAACTGCGGCTGGGCGCCATGAAGGCCGCCACCGCCAGCGCACTGGACGCTGCCAGCACCACATGGTGCTCCAGCGCAAACCCTTCGCGCGTATCGTCGTATTCAATAGCGCCACGGACCATGCGCTGCAGGGCGGAGGATGGAGTTGGTTTCATAGCCAAAAATTCAGTTCGCAACAGCACAACGATAGTGCAAAAACCGCTGCGCCCGCGTCAGAAAGCGTGCTGTGGCGGTGTGAGCCGCACCCACCCATCCTCCCCGCCAAGCGCCCCCACCCCCATTCAGTTGGAACACCACGGAGACCCACCATGACCGAAGCCTATGTATTCGATGCGCTGCGCACCCCGCGCGGCAAGGGCAAGAAAGACGGAACCCTGCACGAGGTCAAGCCCATCGACCTGCTGGTGGGCCTGCTGACCGAGTTGCAAGCGCGCCACCGCTTTGACACGGCGGCGGTGGACGATGTCGTCATGGGCATCGTCTCGCCCGTGGGCGAACAGGGCTCGGTGCTGCCCAAGGTGGCCGCGCTCAAGGCGGGGTGGGACTTTCGCTGTGCGGGTGTGCAGGTCAACCGCTTCTGCGCCTCGGGCCTGGAAGCCGTGAACCTGGCCGCACAGAAAGTGCGAAGCGGCTGGGAGGACCTGATGGTGGCAGGCGGCGTGGAGAGCATGAGCCGCGTGCCCATTGGCTCCGACGGCGGCGCCTGGGCGCAAGACCCGGAGACCAACTCCGCCACGCTGTTCGTGCCCCAGGGCATCGGCGCCGACCTTATCGCCACGCTGGACGGATACACCCGTGCCGACGTGGACGCCTTCGCACTCGAATCCCAGCGCCGCGCCACCGCCGCGCGCGCAGCCGGCTACTTCAAGAATTCGGTCGTGCCCGTGCGCGACTTCATCGGCCAGACCATTCTGGAAGAAGACGAGTTCATCAAGCCCCACACCACGCTCGAAGGCCTGGGCGCGCTCAAGCCCTCGTTCGAGCAACTGGGCGGCATGGGCTTTGACGCCGTGGCGCTGCAGCGCTACCCGCAGGTGGAGCGCATCCACCACGTGCACCACGCGGGCAACTCGTCGGGCATTGTGGACGGCGCAGCCGCCGTGCTCATCGGCAACGAGGCCGCCGCCAAGGCCCACGGCCTCACGCCGCGCGCACGGATCGTGGCCACGGCACTGAGCGGTGCCGACCCCACCATCATGCTCACCGGCCCCGTGCCCGCTGCCAAAAAGGCGCTGGCCCGCGCGGGCATGACCATCGACCAGATCGACCTGTTTGAAGTGAACGAGGCCTTCGCCGCCGTGCCCATGCGCTTCATGCGCGAGCTGGGCGTTCCGCACGACAAGGTCAACGTGAACGGCGGCGCCATCGCCATGGGCCACCCGCTGGGCGCCACGGGCGCCATGATCCTCGGCACCTTGATTGACGAGCTGCACCGCCGGGGCCAGCGCTACGGCCTGGCCACGCTGTGCGTGGGCGGCGGCATGGGCATTGCCACCATCGTCGAGCGAATCTGATTGACTGGGAAGGAGACAACAACATGCAAACCATCCGCTACGAACTCATCCCCGCCCAGGGCACCGACGGCCAGGTCGCCGTCATCACGTTTGACGAAACCAATTCCCCCGTCAACACCATGTGCCGCCAGTGGCAGCAAGAGTTGGGCGAGGTCACCGCCCAGGTGCTGGGCGACCGCGAACGCCTGGGCGCTGCACTAAAGGGCATCGTGCTCGCATCCGCCAAGACCAGCTTCTTTGCGGGCGCTGACCTCAAGGCCACCATGCTTCTGAAGCCCGCCGATGCGCCCGCCGTGTTTGGCGAAATCGAGCGCATGAAGAAGCACTTCCGCACACTCGAAACGCTGGGCATCCCCGTGGTGGCCTGCCTCAACGGCGCCGCACTGGGCGGCGGCTGGGAGGTAGCCCTGGTCGCCCACTACCGCATCGCCGTGGCCGACCCCAAGATCCAGTTCGGCCTGCCCGAGGTCACGCTGGGCCTGATGCCGGGCGCCACCGGCGTGACCAAGATGACGCGCCTGCTGGGCCTGATGGGCGCGCAGCCCTACATCCTGGAAGGCAAGCTCTTCAACCCCGCCGAAGCGCTGGAGCTGCAGCTGGTGCACGAGCTGGTGGCTACGCGCGAGCAACTGCTGCCCGCCGCCCTGGCCCACATCGCCACCCACCCGCACGCGGTGCAGCCGTGGGATGACAAGAACTACAAAATGCCTGGCGGCACGCCCGCCAACCCCAAGATTGCAGGCGCCCTCACCGTCGCGCCCGCCATGCTCAAGAAGACCACGCGCGGCCGCTACCCCGCGCCCGAGGCGGCGCTGGCCGCCATGGTCGAAGGCGCCATGGTGGACTACGACACCGCCCTGCGCATCGAAAGCCGCTACCTCGCCCGCCTGATGACCGGCACCGTGGCGCGCAACATGATCAACACGTTCTTCTTCGACATGAACGCGATCAAGAGCGGCAAGTCGCGCCCCGGCTCGGCCCCACGCTACAAGCCACAAAAGATTGGCATCCTGGGCGCCGGCATGATGGGCGCGGGCATCGCCTGGGCCCAGGCCAGCCGGGGCATCGCCACCGTGCTCAAGGACGTGAGCACCGAAAAGGCCGAGGCCGGGAAGGCCTACAGCGCCAAACTCACCCAGGCCCGCGTGGACAAGGGCCGCATGACGGCCGATGCGCAGCAAGCGCTGCTGGCCCGCATCACGCCCACCGCCATCGCGGCCGATCTGGCGGGCTGCGACCTCATCATCGAAGCCGTGTTTGAAAACCGCGACCTCAAGGCCAAAGTCACGCAAGAGGCCGAGCCGCAGCTGGCGCCCGGCGGCTTCTTTGCCAGCAACACCTCCACCCTGCCCATCAGCGGCCTGGCCACGGCCAGCAGCCGGCCCGAGAAGTTTGTAGGCATCCACTTCTTCAGCCCCGTGGACAAGATGAAGCTGGTGGAGATCATCCGCGGCCAACAGACCGACGATGAAACCGTGGCCCGCGCCTTCGACTACGTGCAGGCCCTAGGCAAGGTGCCCATCGTGGTCAACGACTCACGCGGCTTCTACACCAGCCGCACTTTCGGCACCTTTGTGATGGAAGGCGCCGCCATGCTGGGCGAAGGCATCCCCGCCGCCGCGATTGAAAACGCCGCCATGCAAGCGGGCCTGCCCGTGGGCCCGCTGGCCGTGCTGGATGAAACCGCGCTGACCCTGAGCGTGCACGTGCTGGACCAGACCCGCGCCGACTACGCGGCCGAAGGCAAGACCTACACCGCCACACCCGGCGAGCTGCTGGTGGAGCGCATGGTCAAGGAACTGAAGCGCCCCGGCCGTGCGGGTGGCGGCGGCTTCTATGACTACCCCGCAGGCGCCAAGAAGCACCTGTGGCCGGAGCTGAAACCTCTGTTCGAAAAGCCCGGCGTGGAATGGAGCGTGCAGGAGATCCAGGACCGTTTGCTCTACCGCCAGGCCATCGAAACCGCGCGCTGCCTGGCCGAGGGCGTGTTGACCAGCGTGCATGACGCGAACATCGGGTCGATTTTTGGGATTGGGTTTCCGGCGTGGACGGGGGGGGCGATGCAGTTCATTTATGGAACGGATGTTAAGACGTTCCAAACACGCGCGGATGAGCTGGCGGCGAAATACGGCTCGGGGTTCACGTTAGAAACAAAAGTCCGAGATGCCATCCGCGAATTTCAGCCACGCTATTGACTGAACCTGGGCCCTTCAAGTCGGGTACCTGAAGGAGCTCACTTCGGGCTCCCGCAATGCATCCCCGACCAACTGCCACATATGTAGGTCTGGAGTTGTCGCGAACACGAACCACAACTCTGCAATGTGCAGGGCGGGAAACACAACCTCCTCCAGAGAGAAACGGCCCTCTCTGTTGAGAAAGATAGCAACTATCAGGTCATCGCCGGAATATTTGCTCAAACCATCGACCAATGCCTGGACAGTTGCGCCTTCGTTCACATGCGCGGGCACTAACTCCTTGAGTTGCACTCGCGCAAAGTGCTGAGCATCAGCAGTCCGCCATGTGGCAACGAAGTCATAGTCACTTGATTCCACGGGGGAAAACAAAACCTGGTGCCCCAGACGCAGGGACATGCCATGGCAAAAAAGCGCAGCATGGCGAAACTCGCGTATGTGCTTCAAGCCGTTGGTTCGTAGATTGCGGACTTGTGGGGACAAGTTTGCGCCTACCATTTGAGCCTCGATCTGGCGGAGTTCACGCAGAACTACCGCTGGGTCACGATACGACAGCGCGGCAAATACCTTGAGGTCCAATGAGGACTGCGCCACAGAATTTCCCCTTCACCAGCTGTAGTAGACGTTCATGTGAACTATTCAGATTGAACGGGCTCGATACGGCCCTGCGTACTCAGCCACCCTAAATGCTCTGCAGAGATGACACCACAAGTATTGAAGAAGCTCGTTTACGTACTCATTGGCCAAGCAGTTCTCTGTTTCTGTGTAGCGGCTGTGTTCATGGTGTTTCACTCTCCCATGATCAAGATGGACACCGTGGGGATTGTCGAAAGCATCGACAGAAGTTATGTGTACCGCGACCGGTTGACTCCTGCGCAGATCACAGAATTGAACGAATACAAGCGCTTCATTCGATACAACGAAGACGCGCATTGGGGAAAGCATCGCTTTGCCCGGATGGTGGGGATTTACGGATTCTTGCTATCGGCAGCTGCGAGCCTTGTGGTGGCCTGGTTTCTTGTGCGACGAGTAGACCTGGCATAACAGCCCCGCGGGTGTTCCAAAAACCTTCGTCGAGTTAACGCAGCGCAACCCGACGCCCCTCCATCGCAGGGCAGAGTGTCAGCTAGCGCCACCAGCTAACCCGATCTGCGGCCCTGGGCGCCACCACCTTTCACTGAATACCCACCTTCAACCCCAGCATCTCCCGCGCCTCCTGCGGCGAAGCCACCTCACGCCCCGCATTCCTCGCGTACTCCGCCAGCTTCTCAATCAGCGGCCCGTTCGAATCTGCCTTGGTCCCATCCGGCAGATAGAACGTGTCCTCCAGCCCCGTGCGCAAATGCCCGCCCAGTTCCGCCACGCGTTGGTGCACGGGCCAGATCTCGCTGCGGCCGATGACGGTGGCTTGCCAGGGGGCGTCCTTGATCTTGAGCTTGAGTAGGATGGGCAGCAGGTCGGGGTCGGCGGGCATGCCGGATTCAACGCCCATCACAAAGTTGTATTCGGGCAGGCGCTCGGTGTACATGCCGGTCTGCACGTACATCTCTACGCAGCGCACGATGCCCACGTCAAAGCACTCGAACTCTGGCAGCGTGCCGGTCTCCAGCATCACGTCGATGAAGTCCTTTACCTTGGCGGGCTGGTTGTCGAACAGCATGGGCGGCCAGGCCCAGGTACCGTTGCTGCGCACCTTCAGGTAATTGAGCGAGCCGGCGTTGCACGCCGCCATCTCGGGGCGGGTGGCGCGCAGGCAGTCGAGCGGGCCCTGGTAATTGGGGCCGACCACGCCGGTGGTCTGGTTGATGATCAGGCCCGGGCAGGCCTCACGCATGGCTTGCACACAGTCGCGCGCCACCTGCGGGTCCCAACTGGGCAGGTGGCCCTTGCCGGGCTCCTGGTTGCGAAAGTGCACGTGGACCACGGCGGCGCCTGCGTCGTACGCGCGGCGGGCCTCTTGGGCCAGTTGCTCGGGTGTGACGGGCACGTGGTGCTGGCCGGGGTCGGTCAGCACGCCGGTGATGGCGCAGGTGATGATGGCTTTGTTGCCGTGGTCGGTGCTGTGCATGGTGGCTGTCTCCTTCAGATGCCCAGCTGACGTGCAGCCAGGTCTTTCATGATTTCTTCTGCACCCCCGCCAATCATCATGACCTTGACCTCGCGGTAGATGCGCTCGCTGACGGTGCCGCGCATGAAGCCCATGCCGCCGAGGATCTGCACGGCCTGGTCGGCGCAGAACTGCATGGTTTGGGTGGCGTGGTTCTTGAGCAGACAGACATTGGCAACCCACTCGGGCCCGGTGCGGCCCGCGTCGGCCTGCGCGGCCACGGACTCGCACCACGCGGCGGTGGACTGGATGCGCATCTGCATGTCCACCAGCTTGTGGCGGATGACCTGGTGCCCCACCAGCGCGGCGCCAAAGGTTTTGCGCTGGCGGGCCCAGGCCAGGGCTTCGTCGTAGCAGGCCTCGGCAAAGCCCAGGGCCGACGCGGCCAGGCCAAAACGTTCACCGTTGAAGTTGGCCATGATGATGCGAAAGCCCGCGCCCTCTTCGCCCAACAGGTAGCGGGCCGGCACGCGCACGTTGTCAAAGCGCAGGTGGGCGGTGTCGGAGCACAGCCAGCCCATCTTGTCGAGCTTGCTGCGCGACAGGCCTGCGCTGTGGCCCGGGATGAGCAGCATGGAGATGCCTGCGCTGCCCTTGCTTCCGGCCTCCCCGGTCCTCACAGCCACGGTGATCCAGTCCGCGCGCATGCCGGAGGTGATGAACACCTTTTCGCCGTTGACGACGTAGTCATCGCCCTCGCGCCGCGCGGTGGTCTTGAGCTGCGCCACGTCCGACCCACCCTCAGGTTCGGTAATCGCCAGCGCAGCGATTTGCTCGCCCGCCAGCACCGGAGGAATGACCTCGGTACGCACAGAATCGCTGCCATGCGCCAGCACGGGCGGCAGGCCGATGTTGTGCGACAGCAGGCTGGCCAGCACGCCACCGCTGGCGCCGTGGCGGCTGAGCGCGCGCCACAGCGGCAGGCGCAGCTGGTAGCTGGCTGGCGTGCCGCCGTACTGCTCGGGGTAGCCCAGGCCCAGCAGGCCCAGGTCGGCCGCGCGGCGGTACAGGCTGCGGGGGAATTCACCGGCGGCATCCCACGCGTCCACATGCGGCGCGATCTCGGTGCGGGCAAAGCGAGTGACGGTGTCGGTGAGGGCAGTACGGTCTTCGTCGCTCACAGCACTTGCATCGGGTGTGGCGGTCATGCGGACGCTCCTTGCGTGGCGGGTGCAAAACGGGCCAGCACCTGGCCGGGCGACACCTGCTGGCCGGGGGCCACCAGCAGCTCGGCCACCGTGGCGGCTGCAGGGCTGGCCAGGCTGTGTTCGAGCTTCATGGATTCGATGACCACCACGGTGTCGCCCGCCGCCAGCGCCTGGCCTGCGGCCACGGACAGCGCGACCACCTTGCCATTGAAGGGGGCGCGCAACTCGGTCGTACCGCCCGCCGCACCCGCACGCGCGGCGGGTTCCCACGATGCGTCTTCGACCCAGCCGTCCACACCGCCGGTTTGCCAGTGCCAGCGCCGGGGGGCCACCGCCACGCAGTGCACACCGCGCTGGGGCAGTTCCAAAGTCACAGGTTCTGCCCCGGCCTGCTCAATCTGCAGCCGCCCATCGCCCAGCTCGCGCACGGCGACCGCGTGCACCTCGCCCTGGTGACGCAGGCGCAGCGGCCGGGCCATGGAACAAGGCAAATCTGACGCAGGATTTGAAGCAAAAATGGCCTCTAGCGCAGGAGGAACAAGCGCTGATAGCTCTTCATTTAATAGCAACTTCTGCAGGCCAGCAGCGTACTCCGCCAGGAACGGCACCAGCGCCTGTCCACTGGCAAACACGGGGTGCTGCAGGCAGGCCGCCAGAAACGCGCGGTTGGTGGGCAGGCCCAGCACGCGGGTGTTGTGCAACGCACGCACCAGCGCGGCGATGGCCTCGGCCCGCGTGGGGGCGTGCGCGATGAGCTTGCCCAGCATGGCGTCGTAGTGGGGGGTGACCTCGGCGCCCTCTTCCAGCGCATGGTCAAAACGCAGCGCGCCCGGCGCGGCCCGTTCAAACGCGGTGGCGGGCGGCGCGCTGAACTGCAGCACACGACCGGTGTGGGGGCGGAAGTGCGCGTCTTCGGCGCACAGGCGCACTTCGATGGCGTGGCCTTGCAGACGCACCTGATCTTGCGTGAGCGGCAGCGGATCGCCACGTGCCACGCGGATTTGCCATTCCACCAGATCCAACCCCGTAAGCGCCTCGGTCACCGGATGCTCCACCTGCAGACGGGTGTTCATCTCCATCAAGAAGAAGTCTTCCCCATCCAGCAAAAACTCCACCGTGCCCGCGCCCACATACCCTGCAGCCTGCGCCAGCGCCACGGCGCGCGCGCCCATGCGCTCGCGCAGCGCTGCGTCCACGGCGGGGCTGGGGGACTCTTCGATGATCTTCTGGTGACGGCGCTGTACCGAGCAATCGCGCTCGCCCAGGTGGATGCACGCGCCATGGGCGTCGGCAAAGACTTGCACCTCCACATGGCGCGGCTGCAACAGCGCACGTTCGATCAGCAAGTCGCCAAAACCAAAACCCGCCAGCGCCTCCGACCGTGCGCTGGCCAGTGCGGCGGGCAACTGCGCCAGGTTAGTGACCAGGCGCATGCCGCGCCCTCCCCCACCCGCCACGGCCTTGACCATGAGGGGCGTGCCGATGCGCGCAGCCTCGGCGGCAAAGCGTTCGTCGCTCTGGTCGTCGCCAGCATAGCCGGGCAGGCAGGGCACTTCCTGCGTCTGGGCCAAGGCCTTGGCGCCAGCCTTGCTGCCCAGCGCGCGGATGGCGCCGGGCGGCGGGCCGATCCAGGTCAGGCCCGCATCGACCACGGCCTGGGCAAAGTCCGCGTTCTCGCTGAGGAAGCCATAGCCGGGGTGCACGGCATCGGCGCCGGTGGCGCGCGCTGCAGCCAGCAGCTTGTCGATGCGCAGATAGGTGTCAGCACTGGCAGCACCGCCCAAGGCCACGGCCTGAGTGGCTTCGCGTACGTGCGGAGCGTTGGCATCGGGGTCGGAATAGACCGCGACCGTTTCGATGCCCATGCGGCGGGCGGTGTGGATGATGCGGCGGGCGATTTCGCCGCGATTGACGATCAGTATCTTTTTCATAAGCTGTGCCCTCGCGGCGCCATCGCCCGCCTGCACGCTTCGCGTGCGCGGGCAATTTGCTTCGCCATGCCTGCGGCATGAACACCGCGATTGGCGATGAGTACCTTTTTCATAGGCTGTGCCCTCGCGGCTCCATCGCCCGCCTGCACGCTGCGCGTGCGCGGGCAATTTGCTTCGCCATGCCTGCGGCATGAACGCCGCGATTGGCGATGAGGATCTTTTTCATAGCTTCGCACTCCAAGGCGGTGCCTTGCGCGCAGCAAACGCCGCCAGCCCTTGCGGCGCCTCGGGGCCACGCAGCGCTTGCGAAAAAGCAACTGCTGCTTCGTCCAGCAGCGCGGGCAACGGCGTTTCGGTTTGGGCCAGCAACAAACGTTTGGTGGCGGCCACGGCCTGCGGCGCTGCGGCAGCGTGGCGTGCAATGGCTGCCTGCAAAGCGGCATTCATGTCGCCCTCCACCAGGTCATCGACCAGGCCCAAGCGCTGGGCGGCAGCAGCATCCCAGCGCTCGCCGGTCAGCAAACACCGCCGCGCAGCAGACGGGCCAAGGCGCCGCACCACAAACGGCGCGATCTGCGCAGGCACGATACCCAGCGTGACCTCGGGCGTGGCGAACTGCGCGCTGGTATGGGCCAGCACCTGGTCGGCGCAGCACACCAGGCCAAAGCCGCCGCCCATGGCCGCGCCCTCCACCGCCACCACGAGCCACTGCGGCAGCGCGCACAGGGCCTGCAGCAGCGTGCCGAATCGGCGGTTCAGCGGTACCAGCGGGTCAGCCTCGCCCTCAGCCAGGGGCTGGCCAATGGTCTTGGCAAATCCGCCCAGGCTGCCACCCGCGCAGAAGTGACCACCTGCGCCACGCAGCACCACACCGCGCAGGTCGGCATCAGCCGCAGCCCGCTCGCACGCGGCCAGCAGGGCGTCCACCATGGCTTCGGACAGCGCATTGCGGCTAGCCGGGTCGTTGAGCGTCCAGGTTTCCACGCAGCCGCTGGCCAGCGGCGCGGGGTCGATCAACAGCGCATCAGTCATGTCAGTGCGCGGGCCGCTTGGCAATGCCCATGAGCTTGGACAGGATGCCCAGCATCACTTCGTCGGCCCCGCCGCCGATGGACGCCAGCCGCCCGTCGCGGTACATGCGCGAGACCTTGTTCTCCAGCGTGAAGCCCATGCCGCCCCAGAACTGCAGGCAGGTGTCGGGCACCTCGCGGTTGAGGCGGCCGGCCTTGAGCTTGGCCATGCTGGCCAGCTCCAGCACGTCCTGCCCGTTCACGTACAGGTCGCAGGCGCGGTAGGTGAGTGCACGCAGCGCTTCGACCTCGGTCTTGAGTTCGGCCAGCTTGAACTGCACCCACTGCTGGTCGGCCAGCGTGCTGCCAAACAACTTGCGCTCCTGCGCGTAGTCGATGGTCCACTGGATGCAGTGGTTCAGCGATTCAAGCGTGCTGGCGGCGCACCACAGGCGCTCTTCCTGGAACTGCTGCATCTGGTAGATGAAGCCCTGCCCTTCGGCACCGATGCGGTAACGCTGCGGCACGCGCACCTCGTCAAAGTAGATCAGCCCGGTGTCGCTGCTGTGCATGCCGATCTTGCGGATCTTCTGCGCCACCTCGATGCCTTTGGTGAGCTTGCCGCCAGGGCCATCGCGCATGGGCACCATCACCAGGCTCTTGTTCTTGTGCACAGGCCCTTCGCCCGTGTTCACCAGCATGCACATCCAGTCGGCCTGCAGGCTGTTGGTGATCCACATCTTCTGGCCGGTGATCACATAGTCATCGCCGTCCTTGCGCGCCACGCTCTTGATGCCCGACACATCGCTGCCCGCCGCAGGCTCGCTCACGCCGATGCAGCCCACCATGTCGCCCGCAATCGCAGGGGCCAGAAAGTTGCGCTTGAGTTCTTCGCTGCCGTAGCGCGCCAGCGCCGGGGTGCACATGTCGGTCTGCACACCAATCGCCATGGGCACGCCGCCGCAGTGGATGTGGCCCAGCGCCTCGGCCATGGCCAGGCTGTACGAATAGTCCAGACCCTGGCCGCCGTATTCCTCGGGCTTGCACAGGCCCAGCAGGCCCAGGTTGCCCATCTTCTTGAAGACCTCGTGCGCGGGGAAGATCTCGGCCGCCTCCCACTCGTCCACATGGGGGTTGATCTCTTCGTCGATGAAGCGCTTGAGGGTTTTCTGGATCTCGCGGTGCTCGTGTGTGAACTGCATGGTGCTTGTCTCCTGCTGTTGCGTTTGTACGTTTGTGTGCCTGCAAACCTCGATCACGAAAGCTGAAACTGCCCCAGCGGCTGTGGCCGCCCGTTGAGCACCAACTCCACCTGGTGCGCGCCGGGGTAGTGGGTGCGCGTGGTCATCTGCTGCAACGACAGCGTCTTGCCCACCGCTACGGTGGCGCCGGGCGGAATGTCCAGCGTCTGCAGCTTGAACACCTTGGGCGCCGCACCGCCGTGGGCCTTGACGTAGTGCACCTTCAGGTCGGCCAGCACGCGCTGGGCCTGGGGTGTGGGGTTGTGCAGCTCGGCCTCGATGCGCACCTTGTCTCCGATGCGTGCGCGGACGGGCACCACGCGTGCGGCCCGCACATCCAGCGCCACGGCATGGCCCACGCCCAGGGCATCGAGCGCAGCGGCGTCGCCGCGTTTGATGAGAAAACGCAGGCCGTGGCGCACCAGGGCTTCACGCGGGGCGGGTGCGCCCTGCAGCCAGGTGCGCGCGGTGCCCACGGCCAGGTCGGGGTGGTCCTTGGCGATGTCACCCAGGTGGTTGGCCACGGAGCGGCGCACGTAGGACGATGGGTCGTCCTTGAGCGCATCGAGCAACGGCAGGACCAGCTGCGGGTTGTTCTGGAATGCAGGCAAACGCGGTGCCCAGGGCAGGCGGGGCCGCGTGCCTTCGCTCACCAGGCGGCGCACATGGGCGTTGTCATCCTGCGCCCAGTCGCGCAGCCGCGCTAGCGTGGCGCCCTGGTGGTGCAGCAGGTAGGGGCGTATGCAGAACTCGGCGGTAAACCGCTGGGTCAGCGCATGCTGCGCGGCCATGGCCGCCTCGAAATGCGGCAGGCCGTGTGTGCCGATGTAGATACTGTGGGGCAGGTACAAAAAGGCGCTGTAAGGGCGGTCACCCGCATCAGGCTCGCCCGCCACGTCCAGGCCCATGGGCGGGTCCGTCGAATCGACCAGCATACCCAGCGCGCGCGGCACGTCCTGCGGCAGGTGTGCCTGCAGGGCCTGCGCAATGCGCTGGCCGCGCGCCATCAGCTCCAGCGATTCGTAGCCGGGCTCTACCTGCTGCAGAAAAGCGGTGGTGTCGAACTTGCGCCACGCACGGCGCACCATGGCCGCGATGCGAGGCGGCACGGTGTCGTTGAGCAGGTATTTGAGAGGCTCGGCCATCGTAGGGATTGCGTGCGAAGCGCTTACATCCGCGCCACGCCAAAGCTCAGGGGCCGCAGCGTGCGCGTCTGCGCCTCGGCGCAGGTGTCCAGGCAAAACGCCAGCACGGCCCGCGTGTCGCGCGGGTCGATCACGCCGTCGTCCAGCAGCAGGCCGCTGGTGTAGAACGCATCGGCCTGGGCATCGAACATGGCGACGATCTTGTCGAACTGGGCCTGCGATTCGACCGGGTCGGGCGTGATGCCTTTGCGCGCCAGCGCCGCCTCGGTCACGATCTGCATGGTGCGCGCAGCCTGCTCGCCGCCCATCACCGCTGTCTTGGCACCGGGCCAGCTGAACAGGAAGCGCGGCGCATAGCCC
The DNA here is from genome assembly GCF_022763525.1 of Acidovorax sp. Lineage (GTDB taxonomy): Bacteria > Pseudomonadota > Gammaproteobacteria > Burkholderiales > Burkholderiaceae_C > Acidovorax. Next base: position 3,686 of record NZ_JALEGG010000080.1, on the reverse strand, counting down.
CGCCCGCACATGCCGTAGTTGCCCGCACCAAAGCTGGCGCCGCACTGGATGGTGATCTGCGGCACGGTGGCGTTGGTCACGGCCTGGATCATCTTGCTGCCGTGCTTGATCATGCCGCCCTGCTCGCTGTCCTTGCCCACCATGTAGCCCGTGGTGTTCTGCAGGTAGATGATGGGGTGGCCCAGCTGGCACATCCACTGGATGAAATGCGTGGCCTTGTTCGCGCCCGCCACATCGATGGGGCCGTTGTTGCTGATGAAGCCGACGGCCTGGCCCTGGATGTGGCCCTGCGCGCACACGGTGGCCATGCCGTAGCGTGCCTTGAACTCCAGCAACTCCGAGCCGTCCACCAGCCGCGCCATCACCTCGCGCATGTCCACGGGCTGGCGCAGGTCGGAAGACATCAGGGAGAGCAGATCGTCTGCCGGCAAGAGAGGTGCGGGCGCGCTGGGTCGCGGGGCCGTGTTCCAGCCCAGCTGCGCGACCACATCGCGCGCCAGGCCGATGGCCTCACGGTCGTCCTGGGCCAGGTATTCGCCCAGACCCGAGACGGCGGTGTGCATCTCGGCACCGCCCAGTTCTTCTTCCGTCGCAATCTCGCCCGTCGCAGCCATCAGCAGCGGCGGCCCGGCCAGGAAGGCGCGCGAGCGGCCCTGCACCATGATGACCACGTCCGACAAGCCGGGCATGTAGGCGCCGCCTGCAGTGCCCGAGCCGTGCTGCACGGTGATGACCGGAATGCCCGCCGCCGACAGCCGCGCGAGGTTGCGGAACAGCGTGCCGCCGTGCACAAAGCCTTCGACGCGGTAGCGCATGAGGTTGGCGCCCGCGCTCTCCACCAGGTGGATGAAAGGCAGGCGGTTTTGCAGCGCGATCTCTTGCACGCGCAAGATCTTTTCCAGGCCCATGGGCTGGATGGCACCGGCTTCGATGCCCGAATCGCTGGCCACCACCATGCAGCGCACGCCGCTGACAAAGCCGATGCCCGCGACCATGCCGCCACCAGGCACGGACTTCTCGGAGTCTTTCACATCCTGCAAGTAGCCCGCCAGCGTGCACAGCGGCAGCCAGGGCGCACCGGTATCCAGCAGCAGCGCCACACGCTGGCGCGGCAGTAGCTGACCGCGCTTTTCAAACTGGGGCAGCGAGCGTGCAGACGCTGCGGCGGCGCGCTCTTCCAGCGCGCGCAGTGCCTCCAGCCGAGCCAGGGATGCGGCGCGGCGGCTCTGCGCTTCGGCGCTGCCGGGGTTGAAACGCGAGGCAAAAGCGTGGGTCATGCGGAATCCTTGGGAGCGCTGCCGGACGATGGCGCCGCGGGCGCTGCTGCAAACACGCGCGGGACCTGCGCGCGGTGGAAGCCCGCAAACGGTCGGATGGCGGGGCGTTGCTGTACGGCCGCATCGGGCACCCGCAGCGGCCAGCCCAGGCGCACCTGCGGCCGCGCGCCATCCACGCGCACGGTGCTGCCGCTGATGAAGCTGGCGGCGGGGCTGAGCAAAAACACGATGGCCGCCGACACCTCGGCCTCATTGCCAAAGCGGCCCAGCGGCACCGTCTGCTGCATGGAGCGCAGCAGGTGCGCGGCCGCGGGCGGGTAGTTGTCCATGCCGCTCGATGCGATGTAGCCCGGCGCCACGGCATTCACGCGCACCCCGCTGCAGGCCCATTCCAACGCGGCGGTTTCGGTGAAGCTGACCATGCCCGCGCGCGCCGCCCCGCTGTGCCCCATGCCCGGCATGGAGCCCCACATGTCGGCCACGATGTTGACTACTGAGCCGCCGTGCTGCGCCATCCACTGCCGGTAGCACTCTCGCGCCACGAGAAAGCCGCCGGTGAGGTTGGTGTGCAGCACGGCCTCCCAACCCTTGGCGCTGATGGATTCGAGCGGGGCCATGAACTGCCCGCCTGCATTGTTCACCAGGCCGTCGATGCGGCCCTGGGCGGCCAGCACCTGCTGCACCAGCAGGGCGACAGCGTCTTCGGAGCGGACGTCGCAGGCATGCCAGGACACTGCACCGCCGTCGGCGGTGATCTCGTCGGCCACGGCCTGCAGCTTTTCAGATTTGCGACCCACCAGCACCACGTGCGCGCCCAGGCAGGCCAGTTCGTGCGCGGTGCAGCGGCCGATGCCCGAACCGCCACCTGTGACGATGATCACCTGCCCATTGAACAGCCCCGGTGCGAAAATCGGTTGGTAGGTGGAGGTGGAAGTTTCCGCCATCGGTCAGCCCTCGCCACGGATGAACAGTGCCAGCGCTTCATCGGTCAGCTCGTCGAGCGACTTGCCTTGCTTGTTGTTGTTCTTCTTGGGCGAGGCGAACCACTGCACGGCCCAGTTGAGCGCACCAAAGATGAACAGCCGCGCCACGGCCGGGTCGGCCTGCAGCGCCTTCTGGCGGGCGAGCGCCTCCAGCGTGGGCATCCACACGGCTTCGTAGGTGTCCTTCACGCTGGCGATGCTCTTGCGCTGCGCGGGCGTGAGCGAGCGCCACTCGTACAGCATCACCGGGATGAACCCGCTGTGCGGGCCCAGCAGCACCTCGAAATGGTGGCGGATGAGCACGCGCAGCCGCTCCCGCGCCGTGGCCTGGGGCTGGCGCTGCGCCAGGGCATCCAGGGCCGCTTGCTGGCTTTGCAAGGCGGTGGCCATGCCTTCGTTCATCACGGCGAAGAGCAGCGCGCTCTTGCTTTCGAAATGGTAGAAGGGCGAGCCGCTGTGCATGCCCACGGCGGCGGCGATGTCGCGTGTGCTGGTGGCCGCAAAGCCCTGGGTGAGGAAGAGCTTGGCGGCGGTGTCCATGAGCTTGCGGCGGCGATTGCCGTCGTCCAGTTCTTCGGCGGTTTTGCGGGGGCGGCCGCGGGGGCGGCGGGGGGGTTGGTGTTGTCGTTCTTTGTCTTTGTCTTCATCTGCGGAGGCCCGTTCAGGCGAAGCGGCCTTGCGGGGGCGGGTTGCCGGGGGCTTGGAGACGCGGGGGCGGCGGAGGGGAGAGTCCATGGGGGCACGATAGCAAAACGGGTTATTTTTAGCAAGCAATTGCTTTGTAAAAATATCGATCGTGTTTTGGCTCGCGCCGAAGTGTCTTTGTCCAGCTGTTCGGGCTGAGCTTGCCTGTCCTAAGCCTGTCGAAGGGTCGAAGCCAAGGCGCGATCATTTGCCCGCTGATCCGTGCAGCGCGCCTATGCAGAGGGCGGAGGCCGGGATGTCGCCCCGGCGGGCGAGTCCCTTTCTTTTGGGTCGCCAAAAGAAAGGAACCAAAGAAAAGGCGACCCTGCTGTCTGCGACCCCTGCGCTGCGCTACGGGGCAACCTGGGGTACTCGGTCGCGGGGTGCACCGCAGAACTCGCTGCGCGCTGGCGCGCTCCGCTCAAACAACTGCGGTGAGTCAGTTCACGAAGCATGCGCGCTCCGACGCGCATGCCACCCCGCGCCCTGCGCGCCCCAGGCGCATACAGAAGGGAACCCGGGCAGCGGACATCCACACGGGCCATTGCTTCGCTGCGCTGCGCTCGGCCCCAACTCGCGGGCGCAAGCGCCACGCGCTGCGAAAGCCAGGCCGAGCGCAGCGATGGCCCGTGTGGCTGTTCGGCTGTTTGGCTGTTCCACCCCCTGCTGGCTGCGCCTGCGGCGGGGCGGTTGTGGGGTGGCACGGGCGCCCTAGCGCCCGTGCTTCGTAATCTGACTCGCC
>NZ_JALEGG010000079.1 GCF_022763525.1 Acidovorax sp. | reverse complement strand
AGTTCACCGGCCCCATCCGCCAGGTGCCGCCCATGCACAGCGCGCTCAAGAAGGACGGCAAGGCCTTGTACGAGTACGCGCGGGCGGGCGTGACCGTGGAGCGTGCGCCGCGCGACGTCGTGATTTATGCATTAAAAATCACGCTGACGCAAGCGGGGCAAGCGCAGCCAGCTATCAAAATGGTAGTAACCTGCAGCAAGGGTACTTACATCCGTACCCTGGGTGAGGATGTGGGGACAGCGCTCGGTTGTGGCGCGCACCTCACCTTCCTGCGCCGCATCGACACCGGCGGCATCGGGCTGGAGCGCTGCGTGACGTTGGCGGAGCTGGAAGCCATGCCTGAGCCAGACCGCCTGGCGGCGCTTGAAGCTCCGGAGTCGCTGTTGGCGCAGCACGTGCGTGTCACGTTGGACAGCGACAATGCCGCACGTTTCCTCTCGGGGGTACGCCGCCGCGGCCCGTGGCCGGACGCCGACGCCGTGGCTGTCTTCGGCGACCAGCCGCACACCCTGCTGGGCGTGGGGCACATCACTGGGGGAGAACTGGTGCCAGACCGGCTGCTCTCGCCACTCGAAATTCAACAGATCCTGGAAGGCACGCCGCGCCTACACACAAGCTAAGCGGCACATTGGAAAAACTATGACGACGACCAAACAAATCCGCAACATCGCGATCATCGCCCACGTTGACCACGGCAAAACCACCATGGTCGACCAGCTGCTGCGCCAGTCCGGCACGTTCGCCGACCACGAGAAGGTCGTCGACACGGTGATGGACAACAACGCGATCGAAAAGGAACGCGGCATCACCATCCTGGCCAAGAACTGCGCCGTGAGCTGGAAGGGCACGCACATCAACATCGTGGACACCCCCGGCCACGCGGACTTCGGCGGCGAAGTGGAACGTGCCTTGTCCATGGTCGACAGCGTGGTGCTGCTGATCGACGCGCAGGAAGGCCCCATGCCCCAGACGCGCTTCGTGACCAAGAAGGCCCTGGCCCTGGGCCTGCGCCCCATCCTGGTGGTGAACAAGGTGGACAAGCCCGGTGCCAACCCCGACAAGGTGGTGAACGCCGCGTTCGACCTGTTCGACAAGCTGGGTGCCACCGACGAGCAGCTCGACTTCCCCGTGGTGTATGCCTCGGGCATCAATGGCTGGTCGTCGCTGGAAGAAGGCGCGCCGGGCGAGCAGTGGGGCCCCGACATGTCCGCCCTGTTCGACACCATCCTCAAGCACGTGCCGCCGAACTCCGGCAACCCTGACGCACCTTTGCAGCTGCAGATCTCGGCGCTGGACTTCTCCAGCTTCGTGGGCCGCATCGGCGTGGGCCGCATCAGCCAGGGCACGCTCAAGCCTGCACAGGACGTGCTGGTCATGGAAGGCCCCGGCGGCAAGACCACCAAGGGCCGCGTGAACCAGGTGTTGACCTTCCAGGGCCTGGACCGCATGCAGACCCCCCTGGCAGGCCCTGGCGACATCGTGCTGATCAACGGCATTGAAGACATCGGCATCGGCGTGACCGTGACCGACCCGGCCAACCCCGCGCCGCTGCCCATGCTGAAGGTGGACGAGCCCACGCTGACCATGAATTTCTGCGTGAACACCTCGCCCCTGGCCGGCCGTGAGGGCAAGTTCGTGACCAGCCGCCAGATCTGGGACCGCCTGCAAAAGGAACTGCAGCACAACGTGGCCCTGCGTGTGAAGGAGACCGACGAAGAAGGCGTGTTCGAAGTGATGGGCCGTGGCGAACTGCACCTGACCATCCTGCTCGAAAACATGCGCCGCGAAGGCTACGAGCTGGCCGTGTCCAAGCCCCGCGTGGTGTTCAAGGACATCGACGGCGTCAAGCACGAGCCGATCGAGCTGGTGACGGCGGACATCGAAGAAGGCCACCAGGGCGGCGTGATGCAAGCCCTGGGCGAGCGCAAGGGCGAACTGGTGAACATGGAGTCCGACGGCCGTGGCCGCGTGCGCCTGGAGTACCGCATCCCGGCCCGCGGCCTGATCGGTTTCACCAACGAATTCCTGAACCTGACGCGTGGCTCGGGCCTCATCAGCAACATCTTCGACAGCTACGAGCCGCACAAGGGCGACATCGGCGGCCGCAAGAACGGTGTGCTGATCTCCATGGATGACGGTGAAATCTTCACCTACGCGCTGGGCAAGCTGGACGACCGCGGCCGCATGTTCGTGAAGGCCAACGACCCCGTGTACGAAGGCATGATCGTCGGCATCCACAGCCGCGACAACGATCTGGTGGTGAACGCCACGCGCACCAAGCAGCTGACCAACTTCCGCGTGTCGGGCAAGGAAGACGCGATCAAGATCACGCCCCCGATCGACCTCACGCTGGAATACGGCGTGGAGTTCATCGAGGACGACGAGCTGGTCGAGATCACGCCCAAGAGCGTGCGCCTGCGCAAGCGCTACCTGACCGAAAACGAGCGCAAGCGCGCGGCCCGTTCTTGATAAGCTCAGCGTTTCCGAAAGGGCCACTGCCACGCAGTGGCCTTTTTTCCGTCTGAACCCAACGCAAACCCATGTTGAAACTCACCCATTCCCGGGCCGTGCTGCTGATGGTCGCCGTGACGCTGATGTGGTCGATTGCCGGGGTGATCACGCGCCATCTGGAGCATGCGGCGAGTTTCGAGGTGACCTTCTGGCGCAGCTTTTTCACGCTGCTGTCGCTGCTGGTCATCCTGCCCACGCTGCAGGGCAGGGCGGTGTTCACGTCCATGCGTCACAGCGGGCGGGCCCTGTGGATTTCTGGCGTGTGCTGGAGCGTGATGTTCACCGCCTTCATGGTGGCGTTGGTGCTGATGCCCGTGGCCAATGTGCTGGTGACGATGGCGGTCGGGCCGCTGCTCACAGCGCTGTTCTCGTGGCTGTTCATCGGGCACCGCATTGCACCGCGCACCTGGGTGGCGATTGGGCTGGCGGGGCTGGGCATTGCGTGGATGTACGGCTCGCAGATGGCGGGCCTGCCGCTTGCCGGCACCTTGGTGGCCTTGTGCGTGCCGGTGGCCGCTGCCGTCAATTGGACGGTGGTGCAGCATTCGCAGCGCCACGGGCACGCGGTGGACCTGGTGCCCGCCGTGCTGGTGGGTGCGGTGATCTCGGTGGTGGCCACGCTGCCGCTGGCATTGCCGTTCCAGGCCTCCGGGCGTGACCTCGCGCTGCTGGCGCTGCTGGGCGTGGTGCAATTGGCCATCCCCTGCGTGCTGGCCGTGCGCTGCGGCCGAGTGCTCAAGGCGCCCGAGATGGCACTGCTGGGTTTGCTGGAAGTGATCTTTGGCATTCTGCTGGCCTGGCTGGGCGCGGGCGAAAAGCCCGCACCGGCGGTGCTGACGGGAGGTGCGCTGGTGATTGGCGCGCTGGTTTTCAATGAACTGTTAGGTTGGAAGGAACAAAAATGACGGAGACGGTAGTGCCGGAAGTGTTGAGCGAAGTGCGTGGCCAAGTCGGGTTGATTACCCTGAACCGCCCGCGTGCTCTCAATGCGTTGTCGCTGGGCATGGTGCGCGAGCTGATGGGCATCCTGCTGGCCTGGCAGAGCGACGCGCGCGTGCTGGCCGTGGCCATTCGCGGGAGCAACAAGGAGGGCCCGTTCGGCGCCTTCTGCGCAGGCGGCGACATCCGCTTTCTGCACCAGGCGGGCAGCCAGGGCAACCCGCAGCTGGAAGACTTCTTCACTGAGGAATACGCCCTCAACCACCTGATCCACAACTACGCCAAGCCCTACATCGCCTTCATGGACGGCATCGTGATGGGCGGCGGCATGGGCATCAGCCAAGGCGCCGCGCTGCGCGTGGTGACCGAGCGTACCAAGATGGCCATGCCCGAGACGGCCATCGGCCTGTTCCCTGACGTGGGTGGGGGCTACTTCCTGAGTCGCTGTCCTGGCCATGTGGGCGAGTGGCTGGCGCTCACGGGCGACACCATCGGCGCGGGCGATGCGATTGAAAGCGGGCTGGCCGACGGCTGCCTGCCAAGCGAACAGCAGAGCGTCGTGTGGGAGGCCCTGGCCACGCAGACCTTCGCGGATGCTGGCGCGATCAAAGCCTTTGTTGCTTCTAAATTTGTAGCTGCCAGCGCTCACCACACAAGCGCTAGAGGCCAAATTGACCAAATTTTCTCGCTCCCCAGCGTGGGCGCGATCATCTCTGCGCTCGAAGCCGCCGACAGCGAGTGGGCGCGCAATACCGCGGCCACGCTGCGCAAGCGCTCGCCGCTGATGCTGCACGTAGTGCTGGAGCAGATCCGCCGCGCCCGTGCCATGGACCTGGCCGCCGACCTGCGCATGGAGCGCGACATGGTGCGCCACTGCTTCTATCTGCGCCCGGGCCAGAGCGAAACGGTGGAGGGCATCCGCGCCCTGGCCGTGGACAAGGACCACGCGCCGAAGTGGAATCCGGACCGCATCGAAGACGTGACGCCGGAGATGGTGGCGCCGTTCTTCGTGAGCCCCTGGCCTGCCCACGCGCACCCGCTGGCGGCGCTGGCCTGATCGTTCACCCCGCGGCGACCGGGATGCGCCCATTGCCGCGGTTGGGGCAGCTACTGCAACTGCTGGTAGATGCTGGTGGCCAACGCCAGCAGCTCGGCCTGCGGCAGCTGCCCGCTCAGCGCGTAGCCAAAGTTCTGTTCTACCCAGTAGAACGCGGGGACCGGCCCATCGTGCGTGAACTGGAATGCTGCAGTGGGGGCGGGCGAGGGCGCCGCTGCCGGACTGGATGCTGGACTGGAGGGATGCTGCGCCGCATCCTTCGGTAGAGCGCCCAGGTACAGCGTGATCCGTTGACCCGTCCCGTTCTGGTACATGAATTGCGCGCGGGCGCCGGTGTCGCCCGGCAGAAGGCGCCCCCCTACCAGTTCGTAGCCCTGCGGGGACAGCACAGGTACCTTGAGCGGCCGTTCCAGGCGCTTGGACAGCCACTGCACCAGATGGTCCTGCTGCGCGGCCGTCACCTCCACCGGGTGGCGTACCTCGGGCTGGTACACGGCGTGGGCGACGGCGGCCTGCTGCGCAAAGCGCTGCGCGGGGGCCGCGGCGGGCACGGCCATGCCCCGCGCGCCCGCTATGCCCGCCGCTGCGCCGTGGCCAGCCCATTGGCCATGCCCCATCCATCCCAGCCCGAACGCCGCCAGCACCGAGGCCGCCATGCCGCCCCAGCGCCACCAGTCAGCGTGCCGCCGGGCTTGTCCCGCCGCAGCGGCCAGCGCGGCCTGCAGCAGCGCTTCGGGCACAGGGGCGCGTTCCAAATCCTGGTGCAAGGCCCGCAGCTGCGCGCGCTGGTGCTGCCAGCGTGCGATGGTCTCCTGCGCTGCCGGGTCGCCGGCCAGTTCCTGCCGCAGGGCCTCGGCCTCGGCGGGGGGCAGCCGGTCGTCCACCAGCGCATGCCAGTCGCGGCGGCCGGCATCGTCGGGGGCAGGGTGCGGGGCGTTCCGGTCCATGTCACTTCTCTAGGGGCGTTGGGGCTCGGGCATCACTTCATTTCATTTCAGACGGCGCAGGCTCGGCGGGGCGCTGTGCGCATCGGGGCGATGGGCAGGCACATGGTCCATCAGCGCCGCCAGCCGGCTGCGCGCGCGCGAAAGGCGCGACATCACCGTGCCCACGGGGATGGCCAGGATGCGGGCCGTGTCCTCATAGCTCATGTCTTCCACGGTGACGAGGAGCAGCACGGCACGCTGCTCCGCCGGCAGCCGCTGCAGGCAGCGTTCCAGGTCCAGCAGGCCATCCGTGGCCGGGTTGCTGGCGTCCGGCAACTGGTCTTTCACGTCGTCAATGTCCACCGCCGCCAGGGCGGGCGCATCGCGGCGCTGGTTGAGGTAGAGGTTGTGCATCAGCGTGAACAACCACGCGCGCAGGTCGCTGCCCGTTCGCCACAGCCGCCACTTGCTGCACGCGCGCTCCAGGGTGTCCTGCACCAGGTCGTCGGCCGCCCAGGCGTCGCCCGTCAGCACGCGCGCGTAGCGGCGCAGGCCGGGCAGCTGTTCAATGACTTGGGCTCGGTTCACGCGATGCGCGCCGCAAAGGCTTGTGGCCGGCTCAGGGCCGTGCCGTGCGCCAGACCTGGTTCACGCCGTCGCCGGTCTTGTCGCCAGGCTTGGCGTCCTTGACCCAGTAGTACAGCGGCTTGCCCTTGTAGGCCAACTGGGTCGTGCCGTCATCGCGCGTCACCAGACTGTAGTCGCCGCCGGGGGCGGAGCGGGCCACCAGGGGCGGCCAGTTGGTGGCGCAGGGGCCGTTGCACACCGACTTGCCGCTACCGGCCACGTCGCGGTCAAAGGTGTAGAGCGTCATGCCGTTGGCGCCCACCAGCACGCCGTCCACGGTTTTCACGGGGCTGTTGGCTGCCATGGTGGAGCAGCCAGCGATGGCCACGCACGCAACGAAGGACAAGAGGGTTTTTTTCATGGGATCTCCAGGTCGAAGAGGGTTTGCAGACACCGGCTGTTGCCAGATCGCATCTCCATGAACACACCGACGAGGGGGTTTATTCCACCTCCCATGAAAAAAAGCAGTCGCCGGTTTCATCAGCCTTGAAACCGGCGCGCCCAAGCCTGCGGCCTCAGCGGCTTACCTGTTCCTGCTTTTCATCGCCCGCTCCACTTCGCGCTTGCCTTCGCGGTCCTTGATGGTGTCGCGCTTGTCGTGCTCGGCCTTGCCCTTGGCCAGGGCGATCTCGCACTTCACGTAACCGTTTTTCCAATGCAGGTTCAGCGGCACTAGGGTGTAGCCCTTTTGCTCGACTTTGCCGATCAGGCGCTTGATTTCGTCCTTCTTGAGCAGAAGCTTCTTGGTGCGGGCCGATTCCGGGTTCACGTGGGTGGACGCCGTCTTGAGCGGATGGATGAGGCAGCCCAGCAGGTACAGTTCTCCGTCGCGGATGAGCACATAGCCGTCGGTGAGCTGCACCTTGCCCTCGCGCAGCGCTTTGACTTCCCAGCCGTGCAGCACCATGCCCGCCTCGTGGCGCTCCTCGAAGAAGTAGTTGAAGGCCGCTTTCTTGTTGTCGGCAATGCGGGACGCGGGATCGGGTTTTTTGGCCATGAAGATGTAGATGCGGCACAAACCGGGAGTTAAAAGGCCTCCCTACAATGCGTGGGTGTCGCTGACAGCGATTCTAATTTCCTCCGCCTGGCGCCCACTGAAGCCAGGCGCTTTCTGCATGAAAACTGTCCATAAGTCCGTCCTCATCTGGTACAGCCCCGAAGAAATGTTTGCCCTCGTCACCGGGGTGGAGCACTACCCCCAGTTTCTGCCGTGGTGCGACCATGCAGGCGTGATCGAGCGCCGCGAGGATGGGATGACCGCGGAGGTCGGCATCGCGTTCAGCGGCATCCGCCAGACTTTCGTGACACGCAATACCCATGAGGCCGGCCGGCGCGTGCAGATGCACCTGGTGAAAGGACCGTTCTCGCGGCTGGACGGAGATTGGCATTTCAGCCCCGTGGGCGACGGCTCGCAGCGTGCCTGCAAGGTGGAGCTTCTCTTGAACTATGGCTTTGACAGCACGGCGCTGGCGGCGCTGGTGGGGCCGGTGTTCGACCGCATCGCTGGCAGCATGGTCGATGCGTTTGTGAAGCGTGCCGAGCAGGTGTATGGCTGAGGACGCAGGTGGCGTCAAGCTGCAGGTGACAGTGGTGGCATGCGTTACTGCGCGGACAACGCAGGAATGGGTGTTGAGTTTGCCCGAGGGGGCGACGGTGGCCGATGCGTTGGCGGCTTGTGGAGACCGCCCGGTTCGTGCCGTGGAGGGCGGCGAGGGCTCGCTCGGCATTTGGGGCCGCGCAGCCGCCCTGGATACGCGCTTGCGGCACCTGGATCGCGTGGAGATCTATCGGCCGCTGCAGGTGGACCCGAAGGTCGCTCGCCGTGAACGCTTTGCACGCCAGGGCGCGCGAGCCACGGGCCTGTTTGCCCGCCAGCGGCCCGGCGGGAAGGCAGGCTACTGAGTCCGCGCCTGCGGACTCCACCGGCGGTCAGCGCTTGCAGTCGCTGGCAATGACGCCGTCGATGCGCTTGACTTCTGCAGCCCGGCCGGCCTCGTCCAGGAAGATCCGCTCGCCCTGGGCGTTCGATTGGGTGATGGGCCTGCCCGAGTCGAAAGCCGCCCTGGCCAGACGTGCGCGGTTGCAGTTCTCCGCCTTGGCCTTGGCCAGCTTTTCTTCCTCTGCCTTCTTCTTGGCGGCTTCGGCAGCTTCGGCCTGGGCCTTTTTCTCTTCCAGGGCCTTGTCCTTGCCGGCACCTGGCGAACTGGCTGCGGGCTTGGGAGCAGAAGCCGCCGCCGTCGAGCCTTCTGAGGCGTTTGCGGGCGCGCTTTCTGCCGCCGGTGCGGCTGGCGCGGGCAATGCAGCGCGCGACGCGCCGCCGGGTTGCTTCAAGATGCTCTTTTCCGGGATTTCTTGTGGAGGGGGGCGGTCGCTGAAGACCTTGCGCCCATCTTTGTCGATCCACTGCCATTGCGCCGCGGCGCCCACGGCCCAGGTGCAGGCCACGGCCAGCAGGAGAAGCTTGTGCGTTTTCATGCGGCCAAGTTTATCCATGTGCCTTCGGCCCCGCCAGCGCGCCGCGGACGGATGGGCGCGTTTTCACCACACGCGGCGCGGGTACAATCCATTTTTTGGAGCTTTCTCATGCGCCTTCTTGGAAAAGCGCTCACCTTCGACGATGTGTTGCTGGTGCCAGCGTACTCCCAGGTCCTGCCCAAGGACACGTCCCTCGCGACGAAACTCTCCCGCAACATCCAACTGAACCTGCCGCTCGTGTCCGCCGCCATGGACACCGTGACCGAAGCGCGTCTGGCCATTGCCATTGCCCAGGAAGGCGGCATCGGCATCGTGCACAAGAACCTCACGGCGCAAGAGCAGGCTGCCCATGTCGCCAAGGTCAAGCGCTACGAATCCGGCGTGCTGCGTGACCCGGTGGTCATCACCCCCGAGCACACGGTGCTGCAGGTGCTGCAGCTGTCCGAGCAGCTCGGCATCTCGGGCTTCCCCGTTTGCGACGGCGGCAAGGTGGTCGGCATCGTCACGGGCCGCGACCTGCGCTTTGAGACGCGCTACGACGTCAAGGTCCACCAGATCATGACCCCGCGCGAGAAGCTCATCACCGTCAACGAAAAGGACGGCACCACGCCCGCCGAAGCCAAGGCTCTGCTGAACAAGCACAAGCTGGAGCGCATTCTCGTCGTCAACGACGCCTTCGAGCTCAAGGGCTTGATCACGGTGAAGGACATCACCAAGCAGACCAGCTTCCCCAACGCAGCGCGTGACGCCTCCGGCCGTCTGCGCGTGGGCGCAGCCGTTGGCGTGGGCGAGGGCACCGAAGAACGCGTCGAGGCCCTGGTCAAGGCGGGGGTGGATGCCATCGTCGTGGACACGGCGCACGGCCACAGCAAGGGCGTGATTGACCGCGTGCGCTGGGTCAAGCAGAACTACCCGCAAGTCGATGTGATCGGCGGCAACATCGCCACCGGAGCCGCGGCGCTGGCGCTGGTCGAGGCCGGCGCGGACGCAGTCAAGGTCGGTATCGGCCCCGGCTCCATCTGCACCACGCGCATCGTGGCAGGTGTGGGCGTTCCCCAGATCATGGCCATCGACAACGTGGCCACCGCGCTCAAGGGCACGGGCGTGCCGCTGATCGCGGACGGCGGCATCCGCTACAGCGGTGACATCGCCAAGGCCCTGGCCGCTGGCGCAGGCACGGTGATGATGGGCGGGATGTTTGCAGGTACAGAAGAAGCCCCCGGTGAGGTCATCCTGTTCCAGGGCCGCAGCTACAAGAGCTACCGCGGCATGGGCTCCATCGGTGCCATGCAGCAGGGCAGCGCCGACCGCTACTTCCAGGAATCGAGCACCGGCAACCCCAATGCCGACAAGCTCGTGCCCGAAGGCATCGAAGGCCGCGTGCCCTATAAGGGCTCGATGGTCAGCATCGTGTACCAGATGGCCGGCGGCGTGCGTGCCTCCATGGGCTACTGCGGTTGCGCCACCATCGAAGAGATGAACAACAAGGCCGAGTTCGTCGAGATCACCACTGCGGGCATCCGCGAAAGCCACGTACACGACGTGCAGATCACCAAGGAAGCGCCGAACTACCGCGCTGACTGATCGTTGTCGATCTAATCTGGCCTGATTGAAAAAATCTAGTCAGACTGATATAGTCTGGTCTGAATTCATTGTTCAGGCCAGACTTTTCTTTTTGGGGTCCGCGCATCCATGCAGTCCGTCGGTATCTACGAAGCCAAGAGCCGGTTCTCGGCCCTGATCGAACTGGTTGAGCAGGGTGAGGAGGTGCGCATCACCCGGCATGGCAAAGAAGTGGTGCGCATGCTGCCCGTGCGCCGCCGTCCGGTGATTTCGGACGAGCAGATCGCCCGCGAGCTGGGTCAGATCGACGCATTGCATGCCAGCATTCGCCCCGCGGCCGAGGCTGGCGCCCTGGATGCACTGCGCCGCAAAGGCCGGGCCGCCGCATGACTGCCTTTGTGCTCGACGCCTCCGTCACCGCCGCCTGGCTGCTGCCCGATGCGGCCAGCGAACACACGCGCCGCCTGTACACGCTGATCCGCCGCGATGAGGTCGAACCCCAGGCTCCGAACCTCTGGCAGTGGGAGTGCAGCAATCTCATTTCCAGCGGCGTGAACAGTGGCCGCATCCCTGCCGCCTCCGTCGAAGGCTTGTGGGGCGTCCTTGAAGCCATTCGCCACCGCGTGGAACTGCACGAACTTGCCCCGGCACAGCACAAGGCCGTGCTCGACGTTGCGCTGGAAACCGGCCTGCCCACCTTCGATGCCGCATATCTCTGGCTGGCCCGCTCGCTGCGCCTGCCCCTGGCCACCTTTGACGCCCACCAGATCGCTGCCGCCCAGCGCAGCGGTGTCCCGCTTTTCGACCTCTCCCGCCTCTGACGGACCACCACCATGCAACACCAGAAAATCCTTATCCTCGATTTCGGCTCGCAAGTCACCCAGCTCATCGCCCGGCGCGTGCGCGAGGCCCATGTGTACTGCGAGGTGCATCCCTGTGATGTGTCCGACGAATGGGTGCGTCAGTACGCCGCCGATGGTTCGCTCAAGGGCGTGATCCTGTCCGGCAGCCATGCCAGCGTGTACGAGGAGACTACCGACAAAGCGCCCCAGGCTGTGTTCGAGCTGGGTGTGCCGGTGCTGGGCATCTGCTACGGCATGCAGACCATGGCGCAGCAGCTCGGCGGCAAGGTCGAGGGTGGCCACAAGCGGGAGTTCGGCTATGCCGAGGTACGCGCCCACGGCCACACGGCGCTGCTCAAGGACATTGCCGACTTCACCACGGCCGAGGGCCACGGCATGCTCAAGGTGTGGATGAGCCACGGAGACAAGGTGGCCGAAATGCCGCCCGGCTTCAAGCTCATGGCCTCCACGCCCAGCTGCCCCATCGCGGGCATGGCCGACGAGGCGCGTCGCTTCTACGCCGTGCAGTTCCACCCAGAAGTCACGCACACCGTGCAGGGCCGGGCGCTGCTGGAGCGCTTCGTGCTCGGCATCTGCAGCGTGCAGCCGGACTGGGTGATGAAGGATCACATTGCCGAGGCTGTGGAGTCCATCCGCGCCCAGGTGGGCGATGAAGAAGTCATCCTGGGACTCTCCGGCGGCGTGGATTCGTCCGTGGCCGCGGCCCTGATCCACCGCGCCATCGGCGACCAGCTCACCTGCGTGTTCGTGGACCACGGCCTGCTGCGCCTGAACGAGGGCGACATGGTCATGGACATGTTCGAGGGCAAGCTGCACGCCAAAGTGATCCGCGTGGACGCGAGCGACCTGTTCCTCTCCAACCTGGCCGGCGTGAGCGACCCCGAGCAAAAGCGCAAGATCATCGGCGGCCTGTTTGTGGACGTGTTCAAGGCCGAAGCCGCCAAGCTCAAGGCCGGCACCGGCGGCCACAAGGGCGCCACCTTCCTGGCCCAGGGCACCATCTACCCCGACGTGATTGAATCCGGCGGCGCCAAGAGCAAGAAGGCTGTGACCATCAAGAGCCACCACAACGTGGGCGGCCTGCCCGAGCAGTTGGGCCTGAAGCTGCTGGAGCCGCTGCGCGACCTGTTCAAGGACGAGGTGCGCGAACTGGGCGTGGCCCTGGGCCTGCCGCCTGAGATGGTCTACCGCCACCCTTTCCCCGGCCCCGGCCTGGGTGTGCGCATCCTGGGCGAGGTGAAGAAGGAATACGCCGACCTGCTGCGGCGCGCCGACGCGATCTTCATCGAGGAGCTGCGCAACTTCACCGACGAAGCCACCGGCAAGACCTGGTACGACCTCACCAGCCAGGCTTTCACCGTTTTCCTGCCCGTCAAGAGCGTGGGCGTGATGGGCGACGGCCGCACCTACGACTACGTGGTGGCACTGCGCGCTGTGCAGACCAGCGACTTCATGACCGCCGACTGGGCCGAGCTGCCGTACGCGCTGCTCAAGAAGGTATCGGGCCGCATCATCAACGAGGTGCGTGGCATCAACCGCGTGACCTACGACGTGAGCAGCAAGCCGCCAGCGACGATCGAGTGGGAGTGAAGGGGCTGGCGGGCCGCCGGTTTTGCGGCCCGCCAGCCCTATAGACGATGGGCGTCAGGCCTTCGCTTCGCCCGTCAGCGGATCGTGGATCCGGCCGTCGTAGTTGATGAGGTTGCCGGTGGCTGTATCGATTTGGACGCGCCGGTAGGTTCCTGCACCTTTGCCGTCCAGTCCGATGAAGTCAGCGTTGGCGTACGCGACGCGATTGTTCTCGGCCACGACGCCATCCTTGGTCCACTTGTTGCTCATGAGCCATTCGGAAACGCTTTCCCCTGAGGGAACGCTGAGACCGCCGTCCATGCGCATCTTGGCCAGCGTGGGGTCCATGTTGAAGCCTTCGGCCGCCAGCAGGGCGTTGGGATTCTTCCGGTAGTAGTCTGCTGTCTCTTGCGACAACTTGGACAGGTCGGTCTTGATCAGGGTCGATCCATCGGTGGGGAACTGGGACAAGTTGCCCTGGCGGATGGATTCGTAGTCGGCGGCGAACTCGGGGTGGTTCTTGAAGAACATGTAGCGGCCCACAACGGTATCGTCGCCGCCGCTGAGCATCAGTGTGTGGAGACGCACGTAGTCGGGTGCCTCATAGTCAGCGGCAAAGGTATGCCCCAGGCCTTTTTCCCATTGCTTGAATTCTTCCAGGTTGCTGAACGGTGCTGTGGGTTTCGCTTGAGCGGCGGTGGATTCTGTGCCGGAGGTCGCTGAAGCGGCGGTGCGGTTGCCCTTGGCTTGGAGGTCCGTGGTCGAGGTGTAGGCGGGCTTGTGGGGGGCGGCGGTGCCTGCGGCGCCATCGGCTGCGGTGGACGAGGCTTCGGCCGACAGCTCTTCCAGCGTGGATCTCAGCTCCTTGAGAAAGGTGAGCGGGTCCGTATCGGTCTGCTTTTGGGCCGCGCGCTCTGCGGCCCGAGCCGCCAGGGTGCTGGACACGCCCATGGAGGTCAGGAGATGGGTGGCTTGAGAGATATCGAGCATATGGGACTCCATCGGTCGGTTGGTCGCTCGCGGGGCTGAGGAAAATCGGGAGCTTGGCCGATCATCCCGCAACGACCAGCATTCAGTGCCTGCGAAAGCGGGGGGAATCCCGGGCATTTCGGGCCGCCGGGGAATGCAAATGGGCGAACTGGGTGCTGATTGAATACTGTATTTAAACACAGTATCATGAGCGCATCAGTTTTCCTTGCGGGGTGTGTTTGCATGCTTCAACGCCACGATCTGTACTTCTTTTTGTACCCTCCCGCAGGCGTGGCCGAAGCCGCTGCAGAACGTTGGCAGCAAATGCTGGCCGATCTTGACCCCGCGCTCCTGAGCCGCCCAATGGCAACGCAGCGACTGCACCTCACCCTGCAGCATCTGGGGCAGTTCGAGGGATCGGTGCCCCGTGCGGTGCTGGACCTGGCGCTGGCGGCAGGTGAGCGGCTGGTCCATGAACCCTTTGATGTCTGCCTTCACTTGCTGCAGTCCCGCGGCGCGACCCATGCTGGCAGCAATGGCACGGTGGAGCTCGCGGGGCAGGGCGCGGGCGTGCAGATGCTGCGGAGCTTTCAGCGCTCGCTCGGCGGCGCGATGCGGCAGGCGGGGTTTGCCGAAGCGCAGATCCGCAGCCGCTTCTCTCCGCACATGACGCTGCACTACGGCCTCGGCGGCGTGCGGCGTCAGGCTGTGGCTCCTTTGGCGTGGACGGTGTCAGACTTCGCGCTGGTGGACAGTCTGTACGGGCTGTCACGGCACGAAGTGCTCGCGCGCTGGCCGCTGGTCGCTCGCCAGCAATCGTTCACTGGCTGGTGAAGGGGCGCTGCCCGATAAGATGGGACGATCCAGATAGGGCGGCATTCCGCCTTGGCGCTCGTCCGGGCTTTGAGAGCCTGCGCATCCCGTTGAACGAATCTTCCCCATCCCCATGCCTACCTTCGATCCTGATTTGTGGCCCCACAGCGGCCTCGCGCACTTGGCCTGTGACGGCCGCGGGTGGCTGCTCCCCACCGACGCGTATGTGCGGCATCTGCTGCGCCGGCCGGAACTGGCCGTGGTGCCGGAATCGTGCGCGGCCGAAGTCGCGCTGCACGAGGCTTTGGTGGCAACGCCTGCGCGCGCGGTGTCGCCGCAGGAACTGGCACAGGTGCAAGATGCGGACGCACGCGAAAACTACGCCGTGTTCCTGCGTGTGCGTGATGGCTTGCTGGCCGCCGGCACGCTGGAGGCCTACTACCTGCACCTCATGCGCAGCCGCTCGGTGGATGTGCCGGTGGTGTTTGTCGATGCGGTGGTGCATGCGCTGCTGCACCACGTGATGAATGGCGCCGATGGCGTGGATGCGTTCGAGGCGCGTGCTGCGGAGATGCTGTTCAGGCCCCAGCGCATCACCTTGCAGGACGGCCAGATGCTGGCGGGCGACCGCGAAACGCTGGACCTTTTGCACGACACCGCTGGCCTGGGCGAGCTGGGGCGCCTGCTGCGGCAAAGTGGCGCCGTGCAGCCCGCGCAGCAACTTCGGGTGCTCACGGCCGACAACGCCACGCAGTACTGGGAGGCCAGTGACCGCCATCTTTTCTTGCTGGATCTGACCCACGAGCTGACGCAGGAACTGAGCCACGGCCTCACGCTGAGGATGACCCGCGCCCGCTCGGGCCTTCAGGCACTGGCGCGCGTTCTGGAGCGCTGGGTGGCGCATCTGCTGGGCGTGAATGTCTCGATCGTGCCGGTGCACCGGATCACCGACAGCGCCTGGCGTTGGCATGTGGGCCTGGATGTGGAGTCCACCGCCATCCTCAATGACCTGTACCAGGATCGCCCCGTGGATGCCGAGCGCATGGCACGGCTGGTGAGCCTTTTTACGCTGACCTTTGCCAACCCCGCCGAAATGCGTGCCGATGTGGCTGGCAAGCCGGTGTACCTGGGCCTGGCCACAAACGCTGAGGGCGTGGTGCGCATCAAGCCGCAGAACCTGCTGCTCAATCTGCCGTTGGCGTCGCTCTCCTGAATTGCTATTAAAGTTATAGCTTCTTGCGCTTTTCCAATAAGCGCCAGACGCTGATTTGATCTCAATTCCCGGCGGCCAGCCGCTTCACGCAGGCCGCGCACTCACCCGATCGTCATCAGGCTTGCGTTGCCTCCGGCGGCCGCTGTGTTCACGCTCAGGGCGCGTTCGATCAGCAAGCGCTCCAGAGGGATGTCGGTTGCGCCTGGGGGCAGGGCAGTCACGCCCACGATGGGCCCCGCCCGGCGGGCGAGGGCGGCGCACACGGCCTGCAGCGATGGAGTGTCTCCCTGGTGCAGCACGGCGTCCAGCGCCAGCGCGCCATCACCCAGCGCGTTGTCCTGCAGCGTGACTTGCGTCTGCACCTGGGGCGGCAATTGCCCGCGCAAGCTGGCCTGGGCTTGGGGCCACAGGGCAGTGCCGCCGCTGGCAAGCACGGCCGCCGTCTGCGTCAGCAGGTCGCCCACGTCGCGTGCTAGGCACAGGACGCGGGCACGCGGGGCCAGGGTGTAGACGTTGCGTTCGCCCGTGGGGCCAGGGAGGGTGCGGGCGATTCCGCTTTGGGTTTGCTGCGAAAACTGCCGGCAGGTGGCGGCAAGCGCTGCGTTGCCTTGCGCGTGAGCCCATTCTTGCAAGGCGGCCAGGGGCGCCAGCTGGCGTTCGCGCTGCGCCGTGTCGGGCGGGGCGGCGCGGTCGGCCTCGGCCAAGGTGCGCGCCACGGCATCGGCCGGGCGCTGCGACAGCAGGCGCAGCAGATACAGCGGCCCACCGGCCTTGGGGCCCGTGCCCGACAGGCCTTCGCCGCCAAAGGGCTGCACGCCCACCACGGCGCCCACCATGTTGCGGTTCACGTACACGTTGCCGGCATGGGCGCGGTTCACCACGCGGGCAATGGTCTCGTCGATGCGGGTGTGCACGCCCTGCGTGAGGCCGTAGCCGGTGGCGTTGATCTGGTCAAGCAGCTGGTCCAGGTCGTTGCGGGCATAGCGCACCAGGTGCAGCACAGGGCCGAAGACTTCGCGCTGCAGCTCGCCGATGTGGTTCAGCTCGATCAGCGTGGGCGGCACAAAGGTGCCTTGTGCGCCGGCGGCCGAAACATGGTTCGGGTGCTGGAACACGCGATGGCCCTTGGCCTGGAACGTCTCGATGTGTCGGGTGATGCCTGCCTGCGCTTCGGCGTCAATTACCGGACCTACGTCCACACGCAGTTCGGCGGGGTTGCCCACGCGCAGCTCACCCATGGCGCCTTGCAGCATCTCCACCACACGGTTGGCGGCTTCTTCCTGCACGCACAGCAAGCGCAGGGCGGAGCAACGCTGGCCCGCGCTGTCAAAGGCCGACGACACGGCGTCGCCCACCACCTGCTCCACCAACGCAGAAGAGTCCACGATCATTGCGTTCTGTCCCCCTGTTTCCGCGATCAGCGGAATGGGGCGGCCAGCAGCATCCAGCCGGCCGGCCAGTGTGCGCTGCAGGATGCGCGCCACTTCTGTAGAGCCCGTGAACATCACGCCCATCACACGGGCGTCGCCAGTCAGGCGTGCACCCACGGTTTCGCCCTGGCCGGGCAGCAGTTGCACTGCGGCGCGCGGCACACCGGCCTGCCACAGCAGGCGCACGGCCTCGGCGGCGATCAGCGGGGTTTGCTCGGCTGGCTTGGCCAACACCGGGTTGCCTGCGGCGAGCGCAGCGGCCACTTGGCCCATGAAGATGGCGAGCGGGAAGTTCCAGGGGCTGATGCAGGCCACCGGGCCCAGAGGGACATGGGTGGCGTTGTCGAAGGTGCCTTGCACCTGGGCCGCGTAGTAGCGCAGAAAGTCCACGGCCTCGCGCACTTCTGCCACGGCGTTGCTGGCGCTTTTGCCGGCCTCGCGCATCAGCAGGCCCAGGAGGGGCTGCATGCGGGCTTCCAGCAGGTCGGCCGTGCGCAGCAGAGCGTCGGCGCGCTCGGCGGGCGGGGTGGCGGCCCAGGGGGCGGCCACGGCCTGGGCGTGGGTCAGGGCCAGGTCCACATCAGCTGTGGTGGCCTCTTGAACGTGCCCCACCACGTCCGCGTGGTCGGCCGGGTTGCGCACGGGCTGGGTGATGCCGGCCGGCAAGTCGGTGGCCAGCATCGGGCCGGCCGTCCAGGGCTGCTTGGCGGTAGCCTGCAGCGTGGCGGCCAGCTCAGCAAGGGTGTTTTCATTCGACAGGTCCAGGCCGCGCGAATTGGTGCGGTGCGTGCCGTACAGCGCAGCGGGCAGCGGGATGCGCGGATGGGGCAGGCCGGGAGCGCCTTCGGCAACAGCTTGCTGGTCCACCACCTGCACGGGGCTTTTCACCAGTTCATCCAGCGCAAGGGTTTCGTCGGCAATGCGGTTCACGAAAGAGGTGTTGGCGCCGTTTTCCAGCAGGCGTCGCACCAGGTAAGCGAGCAAGGTCTCGTGCGTGCCCACGGGGGCGTAGATGCGGCAGGGGCGGCCGAGCTTGCCTGCGGTGACAGCGCCAACCACCTGCTCGTACAGCGGCTCGCCCATGCCGTGCAGGCACTGGAACTCGTACTGGCCTGCGTAGTAGTTGCTGCCCGCCAGTTGGTAGATGGTGGCCAGCGTTTCGGCGTTGTGCGTGGCGAACTGGGGATACACCGCTTCGGGCGCTGCCAGCAGCTTGCGTGCGCAGGCGATGTAGGA
Source organism: Acidovorax sp. (assembly GCF_022763525.1). Lineage (GTDB taxonomy): Bacteria > Pseudomonadota > Gammaproteobacteria > Burkholderiales > Burkholderiaceae_C > Acidovorax. The sequence goes on along the minus strand of NZ_JALEGG010000079.1, from coordinate 8,091 downwards.
AATGTCGGTGTGCACCTTGCGGGTGTAGACGGGGTAGTCCGCCAGGCCATCGACCTGGGCGCGCTTGATCTCGCTGTCCCAATAGGCCCCCTTGACCAGGCGCACCATCAGGCGCCGCTGCGTGCGCCGGGCGAGGTCCACCACGTAGTCGATGACGAAGGGGCAGCGCTTCTGGTAGGCCTGGATCACAAAGCCGATGCCGTTCCATCCCGCCAGGGCGGGCTCGTGGCACAGGCGCTCCAGCAGATCCAGCGACAGCTCCAGCCGGTCGGTTTCTTCGGCGTCGATGTTGAGGCCAATGTCGTACCGCCGGGCCAGTTCGGTCAGGCGCAGGACGAGGGGGTACAGCTCGTCCATCACGCGGCCGAATTGCGCCCGGCTGTAGCGCGGGTGCAGGGCCGAGAGCTTGATGGAGATGCCCGGGCCTTCGTAGATGCCGCGCCCGTTGGAAGCTTTGCCAATCGCGTGGATGGCTTGCTCGTACGACGCGTAGTAGCGCTGGGCGTCTTCGCTGGTCAGCGCCGCTTCGCCGAGCATGTCGTACGAATAGCGAAAGCCCTCGGCTTCCATGGTGCGGGCGTTGCGCAGGGCCTCGTCAATGGTCTCGCCGGTCACGAACTGCTCGCCCATCATGCGCATGGCCATGTCCACACCCTTGCGGATCAGCGGCTCGCCGCCCTTGCCCACCAGTCGGCTGAGCGATGCCCCCAGGCTGCCTTCGCTGTGCGTGGCCACCAGCTTGCCGGTGATGAGCAGGCCCCAGGTGGCGGCGTTCACGAACAGCGACGGGCTCTTGCCCAGGTGTGCCTCCCATTGGCCGTGGCTGATCTTGTCGCGGATCAGTGCGTCGCGCGTGGCCTTGTCGGGGATGCGCAGCAGCGCCTCGGCCAGGCACATCAGTGCCACGCCTTCTTGCGATGACAGCGAGAATTCCTGCAGCAGGCCTTGCACCAGCCCCGCCCGGCCGGCACTGGCCTTGCGCTCGCGCAGCGTCCGGGCAATGCGCAGGGCCAGCTGCTGGGCCGCGGCGGCCTGGTCCTGCGGCAGCCGGGCCTGGGCCAGCAGCGGGGCGAGGGCCTCGGGCTCGGGACGGCGATAGGCCGCGGTGATGGCGGCGCGCAGCGGATTGGCCAGCGGCGTGCGGGGGGCGAACCCTGCGAACGGAGCGACGGGAGCGGAGGAAACCGAAGGGGCTGGGAGCTGCGTCATGGCGGGCCTTGCAAGCGCGAAAGGGGATTGTTAGGGATGTCGGTGATGATCCTTGGGTTTCGGGTGAATAAATATCTGAAAATATCTGCTTTCCAAGAACAATTCACTACACCACGCAGCCATGGAAGCCGAACTGGACCGCATCGACCGCAAGATCCTGTCAATCCTGCAGGAAGACGGGCGCATTGCCAACCTCAAGCTCGCCGAGGCGGTGGCCCTGTCGCCCACGGCGGTGCTGGCGCGCGTGCAGCGCCTCACGCGCGATGGCTTCATCCTGGGCTACGAGGCGCGCCTGAATCCGCTCAAGCTGGGCGCCGGCATGCTGGTGTTTGTGGAGGTGCTGCTGGATCGCACTACGCCCAATGTGTTCGACCAGTTCAAGGCCGCGGTGCAGGTGCACCCCGAAATCATGGAATGCCACATGGTGGCCGGCGGCTTCGACTACCTGCTCAAGACCCGCTCGGCCGACATGAATGCCTACCGCGTGTTTGCGGGCAACGTGCTGTGGCAGTTGCCTGGCGTGCGCGAGACGCGCACTTACGCGGTGATGGAAGAGGTCAAGCACACCAACCACCTCCATCTGCGATGAAAACTGCCGTGGGCGCGGCACGGCACGGCGTGTGCCGTGTCACGGGGCCGTAGCCACGTTGGCGCTGCAACCCAAAGCCCGCATAATGCCCGGCAGAATCGTCAGATTGAGGAGAAGAACCATGATCCGCACCCCCTACGCTGCTGCTGCCGTGCTGGCGGCCGCCTTTTTTAGCCAGTCGGCCGCTGCGGCGTGTTACGTGGTCTATGGCCCCGACCAGGACATCGTGTACCGGGCGCCGGAGCCTCCGGTCGACATGTCCTACCAGATCCACCAGACCCTGCCGCTGGTTGCGCCCGGCTCCACGCTGGTGTTCTCGCCCGACAACCACAACTGCGACCTCACCGTCAACAAGCTGCCCCTGGCTTCGGCCGAGGGCGCGGCGGGCAGTGTCGGCTCTGTGGGCGTGGGCGGCCGTCCCGCACGCGCAGACCGGGGCTGAGAAGGCAATCATGAGCGCCCGCGGAGTGGGCGCCTTGGTCCAGAGGGACCGGGTTGAGCGGCCCCTGCCGGGAATCGCGCCCGGCCTGAGACAATCAAGGGATGAGCGAACCCAAAGAACTATCCCCCGCGCTGGAACCCACCGAGCAGAATTCCCCCGCCGACCTTCCTGAAGGCTGGCTGCACGTTCAGGCCATGGACCTGGACGCCCAGGGCGTCGCCCGCAAACCCGACGGCAAGGTCGTTTTCATCGACGGCGCGTTGCCCTTTGAGCTGGTCACCGCCAACACCCACCGCAAGAAGAACAACTGGGAGCAGGCCAGCCTGGTGGCGATTCACCGCGAATCGTCCCAGCGCGTGCGCCCTGGTTGCCCGCATTTCGGCCTGCACGCTGGTGCCTGCGGCGGCTGCAAGATGCAGCACCTGCACGTAGGTGCGCAAGTGGCCGTCAAGCAGCGTGTGCTGGAAGACAACCTCTGGCACCTGGGCAAGGTCAAGGTGCAGACCATGCTGCGGCCCATCGAAGGCCCGGCCTGGGGCTATCGCTACCGCGCCCGGTTGTCCGTGCGCCATGTGATCAAGAAGGGCGAGGTGCTGATCGGCTTCCACGAGCGCAAGAGCCGTTACATCGCCGACATGCGGACCTGCAAAATTCTGCCCCCGCATGTGGATGCGATGCTGATGCCACTGCGCGCGCTGATCGCCGGCATGGATGCGCGCGACACCTGTCCGCAGATCGAACTGGCCTGCGGCGACAACGTCACTGCGCTGGTGCTGCGCCACCTGGAGCCGCTGAGCAGCGCCGACATCGCCCGTCTGCGAGCGTTCGGCGCGGAGCATGGCGTGCAATGGTGGCTGCAGCCCAAGGGGCCGGACACCGTGAGGCTGCTGGACGAAGGCGGCGAGCAGCTGTCGTACGCGCTGCCGGATTTCGGCATCACCATGCCCTTCAAGCCCACCGACTTCACGCAGGTCAATCCGCATATCAACCGCGTGCTGGTATCGCGCGCGCTGCGTCTGCTGGATGTGCAGAAGCACGAGCGTGTCATCGACTGGTTCTGCGGCCTGGGCAACTTCACGCTGCCCCTGGCCACGCAAGCCCGAGAGGTGCTGGGCATCGAGGGCAGCGAGGCCTTGGTGGCGCGATCGCGCGAGAACTATGCATTGAATCAGGCCAAGGCGCCCGAAAATAAAGCGCTGGCAGCTACTCAATTTGTAGCGCGCAACTTGTTCGAGATGACGCCCGAGATGCTGGTGGCCGATGGATCTGCCGACAAGTGGCTGGTGGACCCGCCGCGCGAAGGGGCGTTTGCCTTGGCCAAGGCGCTGGCCGATCTGGAGCAGGCTCGCATAGGCGCAGAAGGGGCGGGGCCACTACCTGCGGGCGCCGAAGGCTGGACGCCACCGAAGCGCATCGTTTATGTGAGTTGCAACCCCGCCACGCTGGCGCGCGATGCCGGGCTGCTGGTGCATCTGGCGGGCTATCGGTGCACGGCGGCGGGCATGGTGAATATGTTCCCGCACACGGCGCATGTCGAGAGCATGGCGGTGTTCGAGCGCGACTAGTCGACGGGATGCGGGAGGGAGGGCGCCTGGCCGGGCCGCCCTGTTGCAAGGCGCGAGCGGGGCGGGCGGCTAACTGCGGCTGCGGCTGGCGGCCGGGTCGCGGGTTTCGGTTTCGATGTCGTTGTTGCGCTCGGTGCGCTCAGGCTTGGGCTCTGCCTTGCCCAGTACCGAGGGCGTTCCCTCGATCTTGTTTTCGCGCATGTACGCGTCCATATCCTTCCAGCCGGCAAATACCGCCGCCTTGGCAGCCTTGGGGTTCAGGGTGTAGCAGTCTTCCAGGCCCCGCAAAGCGTGGCGGCAAGCTCCGCCGATGGCCTTGGCTTCCTCCTCGCGCTGGGCGACGCGCGGATCCGGGCCCAGACCGGGGATCTTGTCGCAGGCGGTCAGCAGCAGGATGCTGGACAGCGCCAGCAGGCGCAGTGCGGTGGAGGAAGGTTTGCGATACATGTACTTGCATTATCGGCAGGACTTCGCCGCGATTGAGGCCTGACCCCGGGGCCAGCTCCACAAAAAAGAAAAAAAGGCTCCCGAAGGAGCCTTGGATTTCGATGCGGCGAAAACCGCTCAGGGGGAGACTACTCGCGCTCTCCGCCCATGATGCCGAGGAGGGCCAGCAGGCTCTGGAACACGTTGAAGATGTCCAGGTACAGCGCCAGCGTGGCGCTGATGTAGTTGGTTTCGCCGCCGTCCAGGATCTGCTTCAGGTCGTACAGCATGTAGGCGCTGAAGATGCCGATGGCGGCCACCGAGATGGCCATCATGCCGGCCGACGAGCCCACGAACACGTTGATGACGGCACCCACCATCAGGGCCAGCGCGCCGACCATCAGCCACTTGCCCATGCCCGACAGGTCGCGCTTGATCACGCTGGCCAGGCTGGCCATCACGAAGAACACGCCCGCCGTGCCGGCAAAGGCCGTCATGATGAGGTCGCTGCCGTTCTTGAAGCCCAGGACCATGCCGATCAGGCGCGAGAGCATGAGGCCCATGAAGAACGTGAACGCGAGCAGCACGGGCACGCCTGCGGCCGAGCGCTTGGTCTTCTCGATCGCGAACATGAATGCGAACGCGCCGCCCAGGAACACGATCAGGCCCACGCCGCCGCGCAGCGACTGGGTGATGCCGGTGGCCACGCCCACCCAGGCGCCAAGCACCGTGGGGATCATGCTCAGGGCGAGCAGCCAGTAGGTATTGCGAAGCACCTTGTGGCGCTGCTCCTGCGAGATGCCATAGCCCGCAGAGTGGCCCAGGGTGGTGACTTGGTCGTTCATCATCTTGCGTCTCTCCTTGTTGGCCTGCACAGCGCAGACACCACAAATTTTAGGTGGAGGCGCTTTTTGCCCGGGCAATACCCGCGTCCGGTCACCTATTTTTGGTAAGGGCTCTTTAACCCAGCATGGAGGTGCCGGGCCGGAGGATGCCGCTATGCTTGCCGCTGCCTGCGCTGGCCTGCCAACTGGGCGGCAGCGCATCCTCCGTGTCTTCTTCCCATTTGCCGAATCGTTCCATGAAAACCAAACACGAACTCGAACTGGCCGACGTCAAGGCCATCGCCGCTGCTGCAGAAGCCGAAGCCATCAGGAATCAGTGGGCGGTGACCATTGCCATCGTCGACGATGGTGGTCACCTGCTGTGGCTGCAACGCCTGGACGGGGCCGCCGCAGTGTCGTCCCACATCGCGCCCTCCAAGGCCCGCACAGCGGCCCTGGGACGCCGCGAGAGCAAGGTGTATGAAGATGTGATCAACGGCGGCCGCACGTCGTTCCTGAGCGCCCCGGCCATCGACGGCTTGCTCGAAGGCGGCGTGCCGATCCTCAAGGACGGCCAGTGCCTGGGTGCTGTGGGCGTGAGCGGCGTGAAGTCCACCGAAGACGCGCAAATTGCCCGCGCGGGGATCGCAGCGCTGGGGCTTTGAAATCTGCGGTTGCCAAAGAAAACTCCTGAATTGATAGCTGCTTGCGCTTATCCATAAAGCGCTGGAGCCTGAAAGTCATCGAAGTACCCACGCAGTCTTTCTCAACAAAAAAACCGGCCGATCGGCCGGTTTTTTTGTTGGGTTCGGTGAATCCTGGGGCGAGAAAAGCGGAGAGAAAAAAAGCCTGGCTACGCGGGTGAACCCGTTGGCTGGCAAAAACGACCCGTTCGGACTTGTGGCAAGCCCGGGAGTCGCCCCACGATGAAACTTGGTCTGGTGGACTGCTGACTTGCTTACTTGGTCAGGATGAGCTTGCCCAGCTTGGTCGCTTGCAGGCGGTACACCGATCCGTTGTGGCTGATGGCCACAGCTTTCTGGCCTTGGAGCAGTGCGCTGCTGTCCACTGCGCCCGCCACAGCCTCGGCAGGGCGGGCCGTTTCGCGGTGAGCCCGGGCGACGGGCTGCTCCGAAGACGAAGGACGCAGGAGCGAGGCGGCGGTCAGTGTGGCTTGCATGAAGAGGTTCCTGTGCTGAGGCGTTGCGTTTTGCTAATGATAACGATTCGCAATTACGAGTCAAGCAGGTTTTGTGTTTCTTTTTGTGGAGTGGGTGCCGCACAAAGAAACGACGGCGTGCCGGCCTCTCAGCCGGAAGCCCCTTGTCCAACGCTGCAGTTTTCCAGTCGCACGTGCCGCCAAGCTTCGCGAGCAGCGTGTCCGGTCTCCCAAAGTCGAAGAATGAAAAAAGGGCACGCCGCGCGCTCTGGATACGCCGCGTGCCCGGATGGGGCTGATGTCGGCCGCGTCAGGGTTGGGGATCGGTCACGAATCCGATCTTGCGCACGCCAGCGCGTTGCGCTGCGGCCATGGCCTGGGCCACGAACTCGTAGCGCACGTTCTTGTCGCCGCGAATGTGCAGGTCCGGCTGGGGCTCCTTGGCGGCCTCGGCCTGCAGGCGGGGGAAGAGTTCTTCCTCGGTGACCTGCGATTCGTTCCAGAAGTACTTGCCGTCGGCCGACACGGAAAGGCGCACGGTTTCGGGCTTGATGTTCTCGGGCTGGTTGGTGGCACGAGGGAGGTCCACGTTGACCGAGTGCTTCATGACGGGCACGGTGATGATGAAGATGATGAGCAGCACCAGCATGACGTCGACCAGCGGCGTCATGTTGATCTCGTTCATCACGTCATCGGCATCGTCTTGCGTTCCGAAAGCCATGGCTTAGCTGCCTTTCTTCATGGGCAGGACCTTGCCTTGGTCGCCGCCGGCGTTCACCCGGGCGCCGGTGACAAAGTAGGCGTGCAGGTCGTGGGCAAAGCTGTTGAGGCCGCCCAGGATGGACTTGTTGCCGCGCACCAGGGCGTTGTAGCCCAGCACGGCCGGGATGGCCACGGCCAGGCCTAGGGCCGTCATGATGAGGGCTTCGCCGATGGGGCCGGCCACCTTGTCGATGGTGGACTGGCCGGACGTGCCGATGGCCACCAGGGCGTGGTAGATGCCCCACACGGTGCCAAACAAGCCGATGAAAGGCGCGGTGGAGCCCACCGAGGCCAGGATGGCCAGGCCGGATTGCAAGCGGGCGGTGAACTCGTCGATGCAGTTGCGCAGGCAGCGCGTGACCCAGTCGCTCACGTCCAGGCTGTCGTGCAAATGGGCCTTGGTGTTGCGGTGGTGGGCGGTGGCTTCGCGGCCTTCCAGCGCCAGGTGGCGGAAGGGGTTGGTGGGGTCGGCGCCCAGCTTGCTCAGGCCGGCGGCAAAGTCCTCGCTGTGCCAGAAATCCTGCGCGGCGCGGCTGTGCTTCTTGAACTTGATGATGTCCAGCGCCTTGATGAGGATGACGATCCACGAGGCCAGCGACATGGCCAACAGGATGATGGCGACGGCGCGGGTGACGAAGTCGCCCTGGATCCATACGTTGGCGATGCCGAATTGCGATTCCATAAAAAACTCCCTGAAGCGGTGATCTGAAACTGTGAGCTGGTTATTCGAGAACGAAGTTGACAGGGACCAGGTTCCACATGGTCTCGGACACGCCGTTGCGTTTGCCGGGCACGAAGCGCCAGCGCATGACGGCCTCCTGGGCCTGCCGGTCCAGGCGCTCGAAGCCGCTGGACTTGTTGATTTCCACCTTCTGGGGCAGGCCGTCGGTGCCGATCAGCACGCGCAGCACCACCTTGCCCTGTTCACCCATGCGCTTGCTGATGGCGGGGTAGCTGGGTTTGGGGTTGTTCAGGTAGGCCGCATCGCTGGACGGCAGTTCGATCTTGGGCGGTGCGGGCGGTGCCGGGGGCGCAGGGGCGGGGGCGGGAGGTGCCACGGGCGCCTCGATGGGCGGCGCTGGCGGCTGCGGCTCGACGATCCCGACCGGCGCGTT
>NZ_JALEGG010000005.1 GCF_022763525.1 Acidovorax sp. | reverse complement strand
GGCCTGCCAAATAAAAAACCCACAGTGCGCAGCACTGTGGGTTGCAATTTGGTGGTGGTACCGGGACTTGAACCTGGGACATCAGCATTATGAATGCTGCGCTCTAACCAACTGAGCTATACCACCGAAGCCGCAAATTATAGAACAAAATTTATTGGTGCGTAAAGTTCGCAGGGCGCTTGTTCATGAAGGCGTCCATGCCTTCCTTTTGATCCTGGGTGGCAAACAGCGCGTGGAAGAGGCGGCGCTCGAACATGACCCCGTCGGCCAGCGTTCCTTCGAACGCGCGGTTGACCGATTCCTTGGCCGCCATCACAGCGATCTGCGAGAAGCCGGCAATGATGATGGCGGCGCCCAGGGCCTCGTCCAGCAGTTTGTCGTAGGGCACCACGCGGCTCACCAGACCGGCGCGCTCGGCTTCGGTGGCGTCCATCATCCGGCCGGTCAGCGCCATGTCCATGGCCTTGGACTTGCCCACAGCGCGCGGCAGGCGCTGGGTTCCGCCTGCGCCGGGGATCACGCCCAGTTTGATTTCAGGCTGGCCGAACTTGGCGTTGTCCGCCGCGATGATGAAGTCGCACATCATCGCCAGCTCACAGCCGCCACCCAGGGCAAATCCGCTCACGGCGGCGATCACAGGCTTGCGGATGGAGCGGATGGCTTCCCAGTTGCGCGTGATGTAGTCGCCCTTGTAGGTGTCGGCAAAGGTGTACTTCGCCATCGCGCCGATGTCCGCGCCTGCGGCAAATGCCTTTTCGCTGCCGGTGAGGATGATGCAACCGATTTTCTCGTCCGCATCGAAGGCCTTCAGCGCAGCGCCCAGCTCGTTCATGAGCTGGTCGTTCAGCGCATTGAGCTGCTTGGGCCGGTTGAGCGTGATGAGGCCGACCTTGTCCGCTTCGACGCGGACCTCGATGGTTTCGTACGACATGAAATCTCCTGGGTGTTATAGGGTGTTGCTACCGGAGGGGTGACAGCACGAACGAATATACCCAAGCAGGCCCGGACCCTGCCCGGGTAGGTAGAACACCGTACTTGCCGGCATCCGGCCAGGCGGAGCCGCGCGAACTTCGGGAAAACGAAGTGGTGAGCGCCCGCCGGCGCTCACTTCGCGCCTGTTTTCAATTCAGCCAGCGTGCCACTGCAGCTGCATCGGTGATGGAAAGGCTGACGGTGTCGGGCACGGCGGCAGGTGCAATGGTGCTGCGAGATGGCTTCGCGGAGCGCGAGAGCGCAAGGGGCAGGCGCAAAAGGCGCCCGTCACGGGCCACCAGCGCCGTGACGGTGGTCTCCGTGCCCGCGTAGAACGCCACGTCCTCCAGCTTGCTGATGCGCCAGCCTTCGCCGTTGACCTCGATACCCAGCCACTCGTCTCCGGCTGCCATGCCGGCGCTTTCGGCCAGGCCGCCCCGCAGAACGGTCTTGAGGTTCACGCTGTGGGTTTCCGTCACCCGCAAGCCCAGCTTTTGCGCCCATTGGGCCGTCTCCGGCTTGAGCTGCACGCCGTGCGCGCCCAGCAGTTCTGCCAACGGCAGTTCGGCGGTGCTGTGCACCCATTGCGCCAATTCGGTGTCGAACGACCGGCCGGAAAGCTCCTGCAATACGGCGCGCAGGTCGCCTTCGCTCATCGGCCCGCCTTCGCACCGCGCCCACAAAGCCCGCATCACGGCATCCAGGCTGGTCTTGCCGCCGCGGCGCAAGGCAAGGTCCAGGCACAGGGCTACGAGCGACCCCTTGGTGTAGTAGCTCACCGTCGCGTTGGGCGTGTTTTCGTCCTGGCGGTAGTACTTGACCCATGCGTCGAAACTTGCCTGCGCCACCGTCTGGATGGCACGGCCGGGCGTCTGGACCACCTGGTGGATCGTCTTGGTCACGAGTTTGAGGTACGTGCCGTCGTCAATCAGACCCGCCCGGCGCAGCAGCAGGTCGTCGTAGTAGCTGGTGAAGCCCTCGAAGAACCACAGCAGCTCGGTGTAGTTTTCCCGCGCGTAGTCGTGTTCCGCAAACTCTGCGGGCCGCAGCCGCTTCACGTTCCAGGTGTGAAAGTACTCGTGGCTGATCAGGCCCAGCAACGTGGTGTAGCCCTCCCCCGCCCGGGCCTCGTTCACCCGCGGCAGGTCGCGCCGGCCGCAGATGAGCGCGGTGGAGTTGCGGTGTTCCAGTCCACCATAGCCATCGCCCACGGCGTTGAGCATGAAGAGGTAGTTCTTGAACGGCGGCTTGCTCTCGCCATGCCAGAAGCGGATGTTTGCCTCACAGATTTTCTGCGTATCCGCCAGCAGGCGTTTGCCGTCAAACGACGGGGCGGCGCCAGCGACCACGAAGCGGTGCGGCACGCCGCAAGCGGTGAACCGGCCGATCCAGAACTTGCCCATCTCGAACGGGCAGTCCACCAGTTCGTCGTAGCTGGCGGCTGCATACAGGCCAAAGCCTTTCTTGTCCACCTTCACCGTCGAAAGGCCGGTGGCGACGGACCACGCCGCGGTGGCCGGCGTACTGACGATCTCGATCGTGTGGCGCTGCTTTTCCTGCCCGTGCACTCGCAGGCACAGGCTGGTGCCGTTGAAGAACCCCCGTGCTGCGTCAAGCCATGCCGTGCGTACGGAGGCGTCGTAGGCGCACACGCGGTAGGTCAGCACCAGCGGCTTGCCGGCGCTGCAATCTGCCAGCCAGCGGTGCTTGTCCAGCTGGGTGAGCGGCACCTCCCGGTTGCCCTGCTGGGCGCACAGCTCCTGGAGATTCTTCGAGAACTCCCGCACCAGATAGCTGCCCGGAATCCACACGGGCAGCGACACCTCTTGCCGCGTCGCCGGCTGCGCAATGGTGAGGGTGACGCTGAAGAGGTGGGCAAACAGGTCCGCGGGCTCCACGCGGTAGTGAATGGCGGCGGGCGCTTGCTTGCGGGAAGAGGGCATGACTGCGGACTGGTTCGTGCGGGATGCTGAGCCGCCACCCTGCAACAAGGGCTGCAGCTGCGAGAGTAGACGGCGCGCGTCAGTTGGCGGTGGGCGCCTCGGTACTGGCTTCTGCCAGGCGCTTTTCCACTTCCTTGGATCCGATGGCGCCAGGTACCCGTGCGCCGTTGGCAAAGATCAGGGTGGGCGTTCCGGTGATCTTGTGCTTGCGGCCATACGCCAGGTTGCGTTGCAGGGCGCTGGTGTCGCAGCTTGCGGCTGGCGCCGGTTTGTCACGCACCATCATGTCCTGCCATGCGGCCACCTGGTCCTTGGAGCACCATACATTGCGCGACTTTTCCGCGGAGTCCGGGCTCAGAATGGGGTACAGGAACAGGTACACGGTCACGTTGTCCACGTTCTGCAGATCGCGCTCAAAGCGCTTGCAGTAGCCGCAGTTGGGGTCTTCGAACACCGCCACCTTGCGCTTGCCGTCGCCGCGCACGATGGTGACGGCGTCCTTGAACGGCAGCGCAGAGAAGTTGATGGCCGTGAGCTTGGTAATGCGGTCTTCCGTGAGATTGCGGAGCACCTTGTTGTCGATCAGCTCGCCCTGGATCACGTAATCGCCCTTGGCGTCGGTATAGAACAGGTCTGTTCCGATGCGCACCTCGTAAAGGCCCTTCATGGGGGTGGGTCGCACCTCGTCGATTTTTTCCATCTGCGGGATGCGTTCGGCAAGTACCTTGCGGATGTCGGCCTCTTGCGCGGCCGCGGCAAAACAGGTGGCCAGCGCGGTGGCGGCGAGGAGGGTGCGGGTCATTGTCATGGTGCTCATTCCAGTCGGTCGGGTGGCCAGCCAAGCTGCTCGCCGGTGTGTTCAATCCATTCCCATGGCCTGGCGGGCCACGAAGTTCTTCAGCGGGCCGCTCAGTTCAAAGCCCTTCATTCCCCAATTGCGCAGTGCCCGCAATGGCGCATCGTGCCGCGCAAACAATTGCTGCAAACCATCGGTTGCCAGCGCCATCGGCAGCAAGGCCGCCTTGCGCTCGCGTTCATAGCGCCGCAGCAGGCGTACATCCGCCACGCTGCGCCAGTAGCCCCGTTCGTGCAGCACCGCCGCCAGCGCTTGTGCATCCGCCAGGCCCAGGTTCAAACCCTGGCCTGCCAGCGGATGCACGTTGTGTGCCGCATCGCCGGCCAGCACCCAGCTGCGCGGTGCCTTTCCGATGGCGGGCAGGGCGCCGCACCAGCGGTCGGCCTGGGCCAGCTGCAGGGGCCAGCTGGCGCGGTCGGCGGTAAGCTCCAGCCGGCCCAGGGCATCCTGGCTGGCCATCTGGAGCTTGGCCGTGAACTCTTCGGGAGGCAAGGCCATCAGCGGCGCTGCCTGCTCTTGCGATACGGACCACACCACCGCCACGGAGTTCCCGTTCGGGCCGCCCAAAGGCAAAAAAGCCAGGATGCCGTCGGGCAGGAACCATTGCCGCGCCACCTCGCCGTGGGGGCGTTCGCATTGCAGGCGCGTGGCAATGGCGTGCTGGCCATACGGGGTCGTGTCGAACAGCACACCGAACTCATTGCGCGTGCTGCTGGCGCGGCCTTCGCACACCGCGGTCAGGGTTGCGGGCACAGGCGCATCCACCTGCTCCACCTGCGGCTGGTAGCGCACGGCCTCGGCAAGCCGCGCCTCCAGCGCGGGCACATCCACGATCCAGGCCAAAGCCTCCACCCCTTGCGCAGCGGCATCGAAATGCACCGCGCCGTCCTGGTCGCCGTGGACATGCATGGAGCGGACCGCAGTGGCATGCTCCGCATCGGGCCAACTGCGTAGCGATTCCAGCAGGCGGCGGGAGGCCGTGTTCAGCGCATAGGCCCGCACGTCCGATGTGGCAGGGGGCTTGGGGCCGCGGGACGGTACCAAGGCCACTTTCAGCCGATCACGTGCCAGCAGCAGCGCCAGCGCATTGCCGACAATGCCGCCGCCGCGAATGCAGATATCAAAGGTTTGGGCCATGGCGGCATTGTAGGAGGCCCCTTGTGCCCGGCAGGCGCGGTGCAAAATCGGCTGTTCTGCCTGTCTGTGGCGTTTTCCAGGAGCATCCGCGTGAGTTTTGATCCAGCCTCTGACCTGTCCGGCACCATCGAGCGCTTGTTTGTCTATCCCGTCAAGTCGTGTGCAGGCATCGAAGTGCAGGAGGCCCTGCTCACGGAAGCTGGGCTCGACCTGGACCGGGCGTGGATGGTGGTGGACAGTGAGGGCGTGTTCCTCACCCAGCGCACCCTGCCGCGCATGGCATTGATCCAGCCGCGGCTCACCTCCCAGGAATTGGTGCTGCGCGCACCCGGCATGCTGGCGCTGCACGTGGCCCTGGATGCCGTGGAGGCCCCGGCCACTGTCACCGTATGGCGCGATACCGTGCCGGCGTGGGACCTGGGTGCCGTGGCGGCGCAGTGGTTCACCGACTTCCTGGGCCAACCCTGCCGTCTCGTTCGCTTCGACCCGGAGCACCGGCGCCTTTCCAGCATGGAGTGGACGGCGGGTGTGGAGGCGCCCAATCAGTTTTCCGATGGATTTCCGGTGCTGGTGGCCAGCGCAGCCTCTCTGGAAGAGCTCAACGGCCGGCTCACGGCGCGCGGCCATGCCGCGGTGGGAATCGAGCGGTTTCGGCCCAACGTGGTGATTGCCGGGGTGGAGGCCCACGATGAAGACCGGGTGGATTTGCTGCGAGTCGAAACCCCCACGGGCGAAATCCATCTGCAAACCGTCAAGCCCTGCGCCCGCTGCCCCATTCCGGACATCGACCCTGCCACGGCCGAATCGCATCCCGCGGTGGGAGACACGCTGCGCATGTACCGGCACGACAAGCGCCTCGGCGGGGCCGTCACGTTCGGGATGAATGCCATCGTGGGGCAGGGGGCAGGCCAGGTGCTGCGTGTGGGCCAGCGCGTGGCGGCGGATTTGCGCTTTGACTGAGGGCGCCGGGCCGCGCTACCCGGGGTGGCGGCAAGCTGGCCCCTAAAATCGGCGGTTTGTCTCCGAATTCCAGAAAGCCCTGCCATGAGCCTCCAATGCGGCATCGTGGGCCTGCCCAACGTCGGCAAGTCCACCCTTTTCAACGCGCTGACCAAGGCCGGCATTGCCGCCGAAAACTACCCCTTTTGCACCATTGAGCCCAATGTGGGCGTGGTTGAGGTGCCCGACCCGCGCCTGCAGCAGCTTGCCGAGATCATCCACCCCGAGCGCATCGTCCCGGCGATTGTCGAATTTGTGGACATCGCTGGCCTCGTGGCGGGCGCCAGCCAGGGCGAAGGGCTGGGCAACCAGTTCCTGGCCCATATCCGCGAGACGGATGCCATCGTGAACGTGGTGCGCTGCTTCGAAGACGACAACGTGATCCACGTGGCCGGCCGCGTGGATCCGATCTCGGACATCGAGGTGATCCAGACCGAGCTGTGCCTGGCCGACCTGGGCACGGTGGAAAAAGCGCTGAACCGCTACACGAAGGCCGCCAAGTCCGGTAACGACAAGGACGCGGCCAAGCTTGTGGCGCTGCTCACCCGGATCCAGGCTGCACTCAACGAGGGCAAGCCCGCGCGATCGGTCGAGATCACCAAGGAAGAGCAGCCGTTGCTCAAGTCCCTGTGCCTGATCACCGCCAAGCCGGCGATGTTCGTGGGCAATGTGAGCGAAGACGGCTTCGAGAACAACCCCTTCCTCGACCGTCTGAAGGAGTACGCCGCCAGCCAGAACGCTCCCGTCGTGGCGATCTGCGCCAAGATGGAAGCCGAGATGGCCGAGATGAGCGATGAGGACCGCGACATGTTTCTCGCCGAGATGGGCCAGACCGAGCCGGGACTGGCACGCCTGATCCGTGGCGCCTTCAAGCTGCTGGGCCTGCAGACCTACTTCACCGCCGGGGTGAAGGAAGTGCGCGCCTGGACCATCCACATCGGCGATACCGCTCCCCAGGCCGCTGGCGTGATCCACGGCGACTTTGAGCGGGGCTTCATCCGCGCGCAGACCATCGCTTTTGAGGATTTCATCGCCTACAAGGGCGAGCAGGGCGCCAAGGACGCGGGCAAGATGCGCGCCGAGGGCAAGGAATACGTGGTCAAGGACGGCGACGTGCTGAACTTCCTGTTCAACGTGTAATTCGCAGTCCGCAGTCGGATCCGTTGGCGCGCCTGCCGCGCGGTCCGGCATCTCTGCCCCAGCTGCAGCGGGCAGTTGCTTTGGAGGGGGCTTAGCCAACCTTGCAGCCGTTCCAATGGAAAACACCAACTCCGGATCGAGCCGTTGTCCCTAAGATGCGCGGGCTCGTTGTTTGCCCGCAATCAAGTTCGGCAGCCTGAGTGCTGTGGTGAAATACCCATCGAACGAACCTGGGCTTATGCCCGACTCCTCCCCATGCTCTTTGGTCGCAAGACTCCGTTTTCGGCGACGGACGCTTTCCCTCTGTCGGAAGCCGTCATGGAATTCGATGACTCCTCGTCGGCCACCGTGCGGCCCGCACGGCGTGCGTTGGATGGCGTGGGGTCGCGCGGCGGCAGGAGCAGTGCTCGGCAGCAGTGGCTACAGGCGCTTGCACTGATCGGCCTGTATGGGCTGGCCCTGCTGGGCTTTTACCTGCTGGGGGCGGTGGGGTTGCGAGAACTGGCCGTTCTGGCTGGTTTGGCCGCTGTGGGATGTGCCGTGTTCTGGGCGGTGTTCCGTTTCGGGCTGTACCGGAAGCTGCGCCATCGGCACCTCAAGCTGGCCATGGTCTGCACTGCATTGGGCAGCATGCTGGCGGTCGTCTACCTGGCCCCCGTCACCCAGCTTCTGCTGGCGCCTTTTGCCTTTGTGGCGGTGGCCTATGGCATTTTCACCGTGCCCCGCTCCACGCTGCTGGTCGTGTCGGCGGGCGTGCTGGCCGCGTATGCGGGGGTGGTGGGCCTGCATTACCTGGAGCAGCAAAACATGGTGCTGCTGCGGCTGGAGGCAATGCACTGGTTGGCGCTGGCCACCTCGTTGCCCGCCTTCATCCTGCTCACGGGCAAGGTGCAGCGGCTTTACCGCAGCCTCTACCACGCCAGCCGCAAGATCAAGAACATCCAGGAAGACGCGCAACGCGACCCCTTGCTGGGGTGCTTCAACCGCCGCTACATCCTGGCGGCGTTGGAGGAGCAAAAGCAATTGGCCGATGAAAGCGGTATCCCGCTGTGTCTCGCGGTGCTGGACATCGACCATTTCAAGCGCATCAACGACGAGATGGGGCACCTGGAGGGCGACGAGGTGTTGCGCACCTTCGCACGCATTGCGCAGCAGGGCGTGCGCGGCGGCGACGTGTTCGGGCGCTACGGCGGCGAGGAGTTCTTGCTGATTTTTCCAGGAACATCGCTGCTGCCCGCGCTCAACACCTGCGAGCGCATCCGCGCCCAGGTGGAGTCCCACGCTTGGAGCGATTCGCTCAAAGGGCGGGTCACGGTGTCGATGGGGGTGACGCAGTATGTGCTGGGCGAGTCCTTGCTGGAGTTCTTCTCGCGCGCCGACACCGCCATGTACCTCGCCAAGGAAGGTGGACGCAATCAGGTGGTGGTGGAGGAGCCTGTGACGCGTGGCGACTCCATGCTGCCCGAGGCGAGCGTGCTGCCGGCGCATCCCTAAGAACCTGTTCATCTTTCGGGGTCGCACAAGGCACTTGCCGAAGGGTGGGGGTGAAATCGGGTGATTGGACGCCCCAACTGCTTGCATGGGCATGAGCCCATGCGGCGCATCCGAAGCATCCACGCTGCCCTATTGCACTCCAATGCGATCCCTGAACGATCTTGAACAGGTTCTAAGGCAGCTCCAGTGCACGGTCCTGTCGCGCCATGTGTGTACGGCGCTGCGAGGCGCTGTGGCCCAAGCGTCACCTGGCCAGATGGCCCGGCATGAAGTACAGCAGCGTGCTGGTCATCACGAGATAGCGCAAGAACTTGCCTGCCGCCATGTAGGCCAGGCAGGGCCAGAAGGGCAGTTTCAGCCAGCCCGCCACGGCGCACAGCGGATCACCCACCACAGGCAGCCAGCTCATCAGACAGGCCCGCGGGCCAAAGCGCTTCAGCCACTGCAGCGCCCGCACCTCGGTGGCGTTGCCACGCGCCTTGTCGACCATCTTGTGGGCGCCCAGGCCCATCCACCAGCTCACCCCGCCACCCAGCGTATTGCCTGCCGTCGCGACCAGAATGGCCGCCCAGAAGAGTTCGGGGTTGATCTTGATCAGGCCAAACACGGCCGGCTCCGAGCCCAGCGGCAGCAGGGTGGCCGAGATGAATGAGACCAAGAAAACCGTGCTCAGGCCAAATTGCGGCAGCGCAAGCCAATCCAGCAACTGATGCATCCAGATTTCCATACACGGGGAGTTTAGAGGGGCGCCAGCGGCAGTGCGCCGGGACGTGGCGCTGTCCTACGCAGCCCCGCGCCAATGGCGAATGCACCTGCCCGCAGGGGCACGGTACCTTGGAGTCCTGCCAATCCGCAAACAAGCCATCGGGAGGGCGCTTGATGCACCGCTTTGCATTCGCTGTTTTCCAGGGCGGGCCCGCGCCAGCGGTTCCTCGCTGGTCTTCGCTGGTCTGCGCTGTGTTGCTCGCGGCATGCGGGGGAAGCCCGCACGCCGCGGTTTCGCAATCCCAGACCGTTCTCAGCCATGCCGCTCCCGTGGCATCTTGCGATGCGGCAGGGGCTGCGCGCGCCGCGTTGCAGCGGGTGGCTGACGAATTGAGGGAACACGGGCTGGAACTGCAGGCGTCCTGCGCGGGAACAGAACCGGGCTGGGTGGTCCAAGTGCTTGTCGTCGATGGGCTCAAAGCCAGCAAGATCGTGCGGGGGCCGCTGGCGGACGGGCAGGGGGTGGACATGGGCACGCCTGCGGGTGTGAACCAAGCAGGGGCCGGGGCGGCCGCGAGCGGGTTTTCGCCCGACGTACAGTTCAATCGCCAGTGGTTACGCGCCACGATGGCGCGGCACCAGTTTGACAACGCCGCGGACGCATGGTGGCGGTTTGCGCAGCGCAGCGGAGCCACTCCCGGCGCGGACACTGATCTGGCGGCGCGATAGGGACGAAGGTAAAAGAAGCTGCGCGCGCCCGCGGGGTTTGAAGGTGCTGGGCTGCTTTCGCAGGCCTTGAGTGCACCCCGCACGGTGTGGAAGGGCCGGCAGTTCCACGCCCAGCGCTCATTTCATTTGCTGAAATTTTGAGCAGGTACAATCCCGCCTCCTTTTTCAGCATTCGCTGTTGCCCCCTCCCGCACTCCTGCCATGCACATCGGCCATATACCTCTGGCGAACCGGTTGTTCGTCGCCCCGATGGCGGGCGTCACCGACCGCCCGTTTCGCCAGCTGTGCAAGGCGCTGGGCGCGGGTTATGCGGTCAGCGAGATGGTGACCTCGCGCAAGGATTTGTGGAACAGCCTCAAGACCTCGCGCCGGGCCAACCATGAGGGGGAACCCGGGCCCATCGCCGTGCAGATTGCCGGCACCGAAGCGCCGATGATGGCCGAGGCCGCGGTCTACAACGTGGAACGCGGCGCGCAGATCATCGACATCAACATGGGCTGCCCGGCCAAGAAGGTCTGCAACAAATGGGCGGGTTCCGCTCTGATGCAGAACGAAGCGCTGGCGGTGGAGATCGCCGCGGCGGTGGTTGAAGCCTGCGCGCCCTACAACGTGCCTGTCACGCTGAAGATGCGCACCGGCTGGTGCCAGCAGCACAAGAACGCAGTGACGCTCGCGCGGCAGTTCGAGTCGGTGGGCATCCAGATGCTCACGGTGCACGGCCGCACGCGCGAACAGGGCTATCGTGGGAATGCCGAGTACGACACCATCGCGGCCGTCAAGGCCTCGGTGAAGGTTCCCGTGGTGGCCAATGGCGACATCACCTCGCCCGAGAAGGCGCGCGATGTGCTGGCCGCCACCGGAGCGGACGCGATCATGATCGGACGCGCCGCCCAGGGCCGGCCGTGGATCTTCCGCGAGATCGGCCACTTTCTGGCCACGGGCGAGCATCTGGCGCCACCGCTGGTGGCCGAGGTGCGCCGCCTGCTGCTGGACCACCTGCAAGACCACTACAGCCTGTACGGCGAGTTGACCGGGGTGCGCAGTGCGCGCAAGCACATTGCGTGGTACCTGCGCGCGCTGCCGGGCGGCGAGGCCTTCAGGCAACACATCAACACCATTGAAGACTGCGCCACGCAGTGGCAGGCAGTGGCCGACTACCTCGATGCCCTCGGGCAACAGATGGATCGGTTGCCTGCTGCCACCGACGTGGACGCTGCCACAGAAGAACAAGAGGGATTGGCTGCATGAGCAAGAAACACATTGAGGAATGCGTGCGCGAGAGCCTGCAAGGCTACTTTCGCGACCTGGGCGGCGAGACGCCCGATGGCATGTACGACATGCTGGTGCGCGTGGTCGAGCGCCCGCTGCTGGAAGTCGTGATGCAGCAGGCCGACAACAACCAGTCGCGGGCGGCCGAATGGCTGGGCCTGAACCGCAACACTCTGCGCAAGAAGCTGGTCGAGCACAAGCTGCTCTGACACTGACGGGTTCAGTACTATTCAATTTATAGCTGCTGGCGCTTGATGGATAAGCGCTGGGGCCTGTTTTTATTCAAAACCTCCGCACCACCACTGCCATGAACGCACTCCTCTCCGTCTCCGACAAGACCGGCATCGTCGAATTCGCGCAAGCGCTGCACGCGCTTGGAATCAAGCTGCTGTCCACCGGCGGCACCGCCAAGCTGCTGGCCGACAAGGGCCTGCCCGTCACCGAAGTGGCCGAGGTCACCCAGTTCCCCGAAATGCTCGACGGCCGCGTGAAAACGCTGCACCCCAAGGTGCACGGCGGCCTGCTGGCCCGCCGCGAGCTGCCCGAACACATGGCTGCGCTGAAGGAGCACGGTATCGACACCATCGACCTGCTCGTGGTCAACCTGTATCCCTTTGAAGCCACCGTGGCCAAGGCAGGGTGCACGCTGGCCGACGCCATCGAGAACATCGACATCGGCGGCCCCGCCATGGTGCGCAGCGCCGCCAAGAACTGGAAGGACGTGGGCGTGATCACCTCGGCCGATCAATACGGCGCTGTGCTGGCTGAACTCAAGGCCGGTGGCAAGTTGAGCGACAAGCTGCGCTTTGCGCTGTCGGTGGCCGCGTTCAACCGCATCGCCCAGTACGACGGTGCGATCAGCGACTACCTCTCGTCCGTCACGTTCGAAGAAGAAAAGCTGTCGGAAACGTATGTGCCCACGCGCACCCAGTTCCCCGGCCAGAGCAACGGCATCTTCACCAAGGTGCAAGACCTGCGCTACGGCGAAAACAGCCACCAGCAGGCCGCGCTGTACCGTGACCTGCACCCCGCACCCGGCTCGCTGGTGACGGCCGAGCAGTTGCAGGGCAAGGAACTGAGCTACAACAACATCGCCGATGCCGACGCGGCCTGGGAATGCGTGAAGAGCTTTGACGCTGCCGCCTGCGTGATCGTCAAGCATGCCAACCCCTGCGGCGTGGCGGTGGGGCTGGATGCGCTGAGCGCTTACAGCAAAGCCTTCCAGACCGACCCCACCAGCGCGTTTGGCGGCATCATCGCCTTCAACCGCGTGGTCGATGGTGCAGCGGCGGCGCAGGTGAGCAAGCAGTTTGTGGAGGTGCTGATGGCGCCTGACTTCACTGCCGAAGCGCTGGAGATCTTCAAGGCCAAGGCCAATGTGCGCCTGCTGAAGATCGCGCTGCCTGCACATGGCGGCAAGACGGACTGGGAGCGTGGCCGCAACGCCATGGACGCCAAGCGCATTGGCTCGGGACTGCTGCTGCAGACGGCCGACAACCACGAGCTCTCGCTGGTGGACCTGAAGGTCGTCACGAAAAAGCAGCCCACGCTGGAAGAAATGGAAGACCTGCTGTTTGCCTGGAAGGTCGCCAAGTACGTCAAGAGCAACGCCATTGTTTTCTGCAAGGGTGGCATGACCATGGGCGTGGGCGCCGGCCAGATGAGCCGCCTGGATTCCGCCCGCATCGCCAGCATCAAGGCAGGCCACGCGGGCCTCACGCTGCAGGGTACCGTGGTGGCGAGCGACGCATTCTTCCCGTTCCGCGATGGTCTGGACGTGGTGGTGGACGCGGGCGCGACCTGCGTGATCCAGCCCGGTGGCTCGATGCGCGACAACGAAGTCATTGACGCCGCCAACGAGCGCGGCGTGGCCATGGTCTTCAGCGGCGTGCGCCACTTCCGTCACTGATTCGACCGGCGGGCACCCAAAAAAGCGGCTTCCAAGGAAGCCGCTTTTTTTATGCCCGTTGTCAGGATGAAGGCGAGATTCAGGTGCCGAAGTTCATCGGCAGCCCCACATAGTTCTCCGCCAACGACACCGAGGCGGCGCGCGAGTTGACGAGGTAGTCCAGTTCGGCCTCCTGGATCTTCTGGCCGAACTCGCCGGTCTCGGGGAAGCGATGCATCAGCGAGGTGAACCACCACGAGAAGCGCTCGGCGCGCCACACGCGGCGCAGGCAGCGGTCGGAGTAGGTGTCGATGCCCGCGCAGGATTTCTCCTGGTAGAACTCGGTCAGCGCGGTCCACAGGTAGCCCACGTCGCTGGCCGCCAGGTTCAGGCCCTTGGCGCCGGTGGGCGGAACGATGTGGGCGGCGTCGCCCGCCAGGAACATGCGGCCAAAACGCATGGGCTCGGCCACAAAGCTGCGCAGCGGGGCAATGCTCATCTCCAGCGCGGGGCCGGTGACCAGGTTGGCGCGTGCCGCGGGGTCCAGGCGATTGCCCAGCTCGGCCCAGAACTGGTCGATGGTCCAGTTCTCGATCTTGTCGGTGCTGGGCACCTGCACGTAGTAGCGGCTGCGGGTGGCGCTGCGCATGCTGCACAGTGCGAAGCCGCGCTCGGTGTTGGCGTAAATCAGTTCGTGTGAGACCGGCGGCACGTCGGCCAGCACGCCCAGCCAGCCAAAGGGGTACACGCGCTCGTAGGTCTTGAGCAGGTCGGCCGGCGCGCTGGCGCGGCACACGCCGTGGTAGCCGTCGCAGCCTGCGATGAAGTCGCAGTGCAGGGTGTGGGTCTGGCCGTCCTTCTCGTAGGTCACGCGCGGCTCTTGGTCGTCGAAGTCGTGCACGCTCACGTTGTGGGCTTCGTACACCGTGGTCAGCCCTTCCGCTGCGCGGGCGTCCATCAGATCCCGCGTCACCTCGGTCTGCCCATACACCGTCACGCGGCTGCCGCCGGTGAGTTCATGCAGATCGATGCGGTGGCGTGCGCCCTTGAAAAGCAGCTCGATGCCGTCGTGGGGCAGGCCCTCGGCGTGGGCGCGGGCGCCGACACCGGCTTGGTCGAGCAGGTCCATGCTGACCTGCTCCAGCACCCCAGCGCGGATGCGGCCGAGCACGTAGTCGGGGCTGCGCTGTTCGATGATGACGGCGTCAATGCCGGATTTGTAGAGCAACTGGCCGAGCAGCAGGCCGGCAGGGCCGGCGCCAATGATGGCAACCTGGGTACGCATGGCAACACCTCACGAAAGCTAAAACGGAGAGCGCAGCGGCGGTGGCGCCCGAGGGCTGCCGCTGCGTCGATTGATGTGGGTCAAGCGTAGGTTGATGCAAATCAAACCGCGAGGCCGCACGGCAGATTGCGTGCGATGAATGAAGTGCTTGTGCGATCATCGCGCAATCGTCGCAGTGCCCGGCACTTGTGTTTTGTTGGCCCCTTGTCACCCCTCTCCATGAGCAGCTTCCCCATCGCCAAGGCAGACTTCATCGAAGGCATGGCCAAGGGCCTGGCCGTGCTGGAGAGCTTTGACACCGAGCGTCAGCGCCTCAACGCCACGTTGGCCGCGCAGCGCACGGGCCTCACGCGGGCGGCGGCGCGGCGCCATCTGCTCACGCTGGCGCACCTGGGCTATCTGGAGACGGACGGCAGCTACTTCTGGCTGGCGCCCAAGGTGTTGCGGTTCTCGGGCAGCTACTTGGCCTCGGCCCGGATGCCGCGCGTGCTGCAGCCCACGCTGAACCGGCTGGCCGCGCAGACGCAGCAGTCGTTCTCGGCCGTGGTGCTGGATGGCGATGAGGTGGTGATCGTGGCGCGCAGCGGCGTGTATGGCGCCCCGTCGCGCGTGCTGGCCTACGGCCTGCACCTGGGTGCGCGGCTGCCCGCGCATCCCACATCCACCGGCCGCGTGCTGCTGGCGGCGCTGCCGCCCGCAGCACTCACGGCCTGGCTCAAGGGGCGCACGCTGCAGCGGCTCACGCCCCGCACCATCACGCAGATCGGCCCCCTGCGCCAAGTCATTGCCCAGGTGCGGCGCGACGATTTCTGCCTGGCGGTGGAAGAGCACGAGCTGGGCGTGCACGCCCTGGCCGTGCCGCTGCGCAACCTGCAGGGCCACACGGTGGCGGCGCTGAACGTGGTGGCGTCCCCCAAGCAGATCGACGAAGGCAGCCTGCTGCGCGACATGCTACCCCTGCTGCAGGACGCTGCGCGGGAACTGCGCGGGCTGCTGTGAGAGCTAACCCGGCGAAATCCCAGTAAAAATCGGCCCTGGCGCTTGAGAGATAAGCGCGAGCAGCTATTATTTTTGTAGTGAGTTGAACACTTCGCGCGCCGCGGCCACCGTGGCAGCAATGTCGTCGGCCGTGTGGGCGGCGCTCACGAAACCCGCCTCGTACAGCGCGGGGGCGATGTAGACGCCGCGGTCCAGCAGGCCGTGGAACAGGGTGTTGAAGCGCGCGCTGTCGGTCTTGAGCACCTGGGCGTAGTTCTGCGGCAGCTCGGGCAGGAGGAAGAAGCCGAACATGCCGCCTTCGCAGTCCGTGCTGAAGGGCACGCCTTCGTCCTGGGCCGCCTGGGCCAGGCCATCGACCAGCGAACGGGTGCGGGCCGAGAGCGCATCGAAGAAGCCGGGCTTCTTGATCTCGCGCAGCGTGGTCAGCCCGCAGGCCGTGGCCACCGGGTTGCCCGAGAGCGTACCGGCCTGGTACACGGCGCCCAGAGGCGCGAGGTGTTCCATGATGGCGCGGGGGCCGCCAAAGGCCGCCAGCGGCATGCCGCCGCCGATGACCTTGCCCAGCACGGTGAGGTCGGGCTTGAAGCCCGGGATGCTTCGGGCGTACACGCTTTGCGCGCTTCCCAGGGCGACGCGGAAGCCCGTCATCACTTCATCCAGCACCAGCAGCGCGCCGAATTCGGTGCACAGCTCGCGGCAGCGCTTCATGAACGGAACGCTGGCGCGCACGAAGTTCATGTTGCCAGCGATGGGCTCGATCATCACGCAGGCGAGGTCCTTGCCGTGCAAGGCGAAGGCTTCTTCCAGCTGGGCGAGGTTGTTGTATTCGAGCACGATGGTGTGCTGCACCACCTCGGGTGGCACGCCCGCGCTGGTGGCGTTGCCAAAGGTCGCCAGGCCCGAGCCAGCCTTGACCAGGAGCGAGTCGGCATGGCCGTGGTAGCAGCCTTCGAACTTGATGAACTTGCTGCGGCCCGTGGCGCCGCGCGCAAGGCGGATGGCGCTCATGCCGGCCTCGGTGCCCGAGCTGACCAGGCGGATCATCTCCATGGAGGGAACGAGGCTCAGGATTTCCTCGGCCAGCTCAACCTCGCGCTCGGTGGGGGCGCCGAAGCTGAAACCTTCGAGCGCCGCCTTCTGCACGGCCTCCAGCACGGCCGGGTGGCCATGGCCGAGGATCATGGGGCCCCAGGAGCCGATGTAGTCGATGAAACGCTGGTCGTTGGCGTCCCAGAAGTACGCGCCTTGTGCCCGCTTGACGAAGCGCGGCGTGCCGCCCACGGCCTTGAAGGCCCGCACGGGCGAGTTCACGCCGCCGGGGATCAGCGCCTTGGCGCGTTCGAACAGGGGGATGTTGAGGTCAGTGCTTGGTGTCATGGGGCGGCATCACAAAGCCTTCCAGGGCCTGTGTTTCGTCGATCAGGGGTTCGTCTTCGGCGGCGGCCTCACCGCCGTCGTCTTCGTCGTCTTCGGGCTGCGCCCAGAACATGCGGTCGGGCACGATGTGGCCCATCCCGGGGCGAAAGCCCGCGTCCAGGCAGCGGTCGAGATAGCTCAGCGCTTCACTGGTTGCCTCGCCCAGGTCGTTGCCAGCAGCGACCAGGGCGGTCAATGCAGCCGAGAGCGTGTCGCCCGCACCCGAGAAGGTCGCTTCGAACAGCTCGAATTTGCCGCTGCCCAGCACGGTCTGTGGCGAGGCGAGCACGTTCTCCACGAACTGCTCGGGCAAGGGAATGCCGGTGACCAGCGTGTAGGGCACGCCCATCTCGGAAGCCGCCCGGGCGATGTCGCGCGCGGTGGGGTTGCGCTCGCCCGTCCAGTCCGGTAACAGCCAGCGCCACAGCGTGCTGTGGTTTCCAACCAACACCGAGGTCTGCGGTAACAACAATTCTCGGAAAGCGTCCAGATACTCGTCGATCAGCTCGTCGCGCCACCAGGAGAGGTTGGGCATGTAGGCAATGACCGGAACCTCGTCGTAGTCGGTGGTGATCTCGGCGATGGTGCTGATGTTCTCTGCACTGCCGACGAAGCCGACCTTGATGGCCTGCACCGGCAGGTCTTCGAGTACCGCTCGGGCCTGCTCTGCCACGGCCTCGTCGTCGAAGCTGAAGTGCTCGAAAATCTCTGCGGTATCCCGGGCGTATGCCCCCGTGACCACTGCGATCGGGTGTCCGCCCACGGACGCAATGGTGGTGATGTCGGCTGTCAGCCCGCCCGCGCCGCTGGGGTCGCTTGCGTTGAAGACCAGCACGCAGGCAGGGCTGGCTTCCGCTGCGCCGTCACCGTCGTTTTCGGGGTTTTCTGGGGG
>NZ_JALEGG010000078.1 GCF_022763525.1 Acidovorax sp. | reverse complement strand
GGCTTCGACACACAGGAGAGGTGGCAGAGTGGTCGAATGTACCTGACTCGAAATCAGGCGTAGTGGCAACACTACCGTGGGTTCGAATCCCACCCTCTCCGCCACTGACAAAGCCCTGATGCTATTTCATCGATAGCACAGGGCTTTTTCTTTGGGGCTGTCTTGAACGGGTAGGGCGTCTCCCGCGCCGACCGCGGCCGTCTGCCCTCAGCTTCTCTGGCGCACGAGGTGCTGAGGCCCCAGTTCGCTGCAACTGGTGGCGCCAAGCATGGCGAGGTTGCGATCGACCTCCTCGCGCAACAGGGTGATCGCGTGAAGCACCCCCGCCTCACCGGCCACGGCGGCTGCGTAGTTGAACGGGCGGCCCACCAGAACCAGGCGCGCGCCCAGCGCGATGGCTTTGAGAACGTCGGAGCCGCGCCGAAAGCCCCCGTCCACCAGCACCGGGTAACCCGGGCCCACGGCCGCGACCACGTCTTCCAGCACGCGCATGGGCGATACGGCGCCGTCGAGCTGGCGCCCTCCGTGGTTGGACAGCACCACGCCGTCGGCCCCGGCACGCTGCGCCTGCAGCGCGTCCTCCACGCTGAGCAGGCCCTTCACCACCAAGGGTCCCTTCCAGCGGCGGCGAATGGCTTCGATGTGGCGCCAGCTCAGATGGTCGCGCGCCGAGAAGTCGCGCAGGACCGTGGACGAAACGATGGGCGCGCCGCGTGTGGCAAACGAATTCTCAAAATGCGGCATGCCATGGCGCAGCAGCGTGCGCACGAAGGTACTCACCATCCAGCGCGGCCGCACGAAGCCATCCCAGGCAAGGCGCAGGCTGGGGCGCAAAGGGGTGGAGAAACCCGTGCGGATGTTGTTCTCGCGGTTGGCGGAAATGGGGATGTCTACCGTGACGACGAGGGTGCGAAAGCCCGCACGCTCCACGCGGTCGATGAGCGCGTCGATGCGTGCCTGATCGCCGGGCAGATAAGCCTGGAACCAGGTGCCCGGGCTTTCGCGGGCCACCTCCTCCATTGGAACCAGCGAAGTGCCGCTCATCACGGATGCGATACCCATGTGCCGCGCCGCACGCGCCAGCACAAGATCGCCCCGGTAGGTGGACAGCGCATTGATGCCCATGGGCGCGATGCCGAACGGGCTGCTGTAGCTTTCGCCAAACAGCTCCACGGATTGCGACCGTTGCGATACGTCGCGCAGGACCCGCGTCACGAAGGCGAAATCCCCAAAAGCCGCGCGGTTGTCGCGCAGCGAGGCGTTGTCCTCTGCCGCGCCGGCGATGTACCCGAAGATGGGCCGGGGCAGGCGCCTGCGCGCGGCCTCCTCGAAGTCGTGCAGCGACAGCATGCGCCGCAATACGGCAGGCGGGCGCGGCGAAGGGATGGATGGCGTGGCAGTGGTGGTGATGGGCATGGCTCGTGCTCGTTGCGAGGATGAATCAGCACCAATGTAGATTTCTAGTTCGGTGAATGAAAGCGGAATATTTAGAATGATTTTGTTCTCTTTCTTGCAACCATTTCTCCCGTGCCCCACCCCTCCGTCAAACAGCTGGAAGCCTTCTGGTGGGCGGCCACCTGCGCCAACTTCGCCACGGCAGCAGAGCGGGTGTACCTGTCGGTCTCGTCGCTGTCCAAACGCATTACGGAGCTGGAATCCACTCTGGGCCAGCCGCTGTTCGACCGCAGCGGGCACCGTGCCGTGCTCACCGAGGCGGGTGAGCGCCTGCTGCCAGCCGCACTGGACGTACTCAACGCCATGGCGATGCTGGGCCACGCGCTGAACACCCGCGAGGAACTGGCGGGCCATTGCCGCTTTGGCGTGGGCGACCTCTCCGCGCTCACCTGGCTGCCCACCTTTGTGTCGGCCGTGCGGCGCACGCACCCGCGCCTGGCCCTGGAACCCAGCGTGGATGTGGGCGGGGTACTGGAGCGTCGCCTGGACGACGGCGAACTGGACTTCGCCGTGATCGCAGGACGCTCGTCGCGCAGCACGCTGCTGTCGCAGCCTGTCGGCGCCGCGCGCTTCGCATGGGCGGTGTCCCCCAGCCTGCCGGGCGCCAACCGCCTGGGCATCAAAGCGCTGCTGCAACGGTACCCACTGGTCACGCTGCCGCCCGGCGCGGGCACCACACGCCTGCTGGACGACTGGTTGCTGGCCCAGGGGGTTACCGCCCGCGAGCACATCCTGTGCAACAGCCTGGGGGCCGTGGCAGGCATGCTGCGTGCGGAAGTAGGCGTGGGATTTCTGCCCTCGGGATGGGTGGGACCGCTGGGCTTGCGGCCCCTGGGAGCGCGCACACCGCTCGCGCCGCTGCAGTACAGCTTCCAGTGGCGCCGGGGCGATGCACGGGCATTGATCCCGGCCATGCAGCGCCTGGTGCAGGCGGAGGTGGATTTTTCGGCGCCGCCTGTACTAGGACTGGCAGCTTGAGAGCCCGGCGCCTTCGCGCAGGTGAGCCAGCACCTGGTCGAAGCTCCCTTGAAACGCAGTACGCCCAACGCGGCTCTCGCGCTGGTAGGCGTACATGGGGTCGTAGTAATACTGCAGCAGCGCCGCGATCCAGTCGCGGTGCTGCTCCACATCGCCGTGCGCCTTCTGCCGGGCCAGGGCATGGAGCATCGTCCCGCGCAGCATCAGGTGCCGGTCTCCCCCCAGGCGCTTGTGCAGTTTGTCCAGGCTTTCCAGCAAACGGGCGGAGAACGCTTCCACCCCCTGCACCTCGCCCTGCACAGCGCAAAAATCGGCGCACTGCGCCACCACGTAGTCCCGCAGGATGCGCTCGACCCTGGCTTCAAAGGGCTCCTCGACATGAACCATCGGCGCCTGCTCCAGGCACAGCCTCAGCTCCAGCGGCACGGCGCAGCGTCCCACATGGCGCCCCTCATCCTCGACGATAAACAGCTGCTGCCCTGCTGCGCGCTTCTTGAGAATGTCGATGGCCAGCCGGTTCTCGAAATCAATCTGCGCGGGCTGGGCGCTCACACGCTGGCCAAAGCTGGAACCCCGGTGGTTCGCATGCCGCTCCAGGTCCAGCCCGTTCGCCAGTTGCGCAATCAACTCGGTCTTGCCACTGCCGGTGAGCCCGCCGAGCACGACAAAACGGCACTCCCGCGCTGCAACCTGCGTGGTCTGCAGCAGAAAGCTGCGCATGGCCTTGTAACCCCCTTGCACGCGCGGGTAGGCAATCCCCGCCTCGGCCTGCAGCCACTGCTGGGTGATCTGGGAGCGCAAGCCGCCCCGAAAGCAGTACAGCGCGCCCTGGGGATGGGCCTTGGCGAACGCCGCCCATGCCGCGATGCGACTGCGCTTGGTGTCGCCGGACACCAGTGCGTGCCCCAGCGCAATGGCCGCCTGCTGGCCCCGCTGCTTATAGCAGGTGCCTACCTGCTGACGCTCGCTGTCATTCATCAGCGGCAGATTGACCACGCCGGGAAATGCGCCCTGCGCAAACTCCACGGGCGCTCGCACGTCCATCATTGGCACGTCGTTCAGAAAGATGCGCCGGAAGTCGGCGATTGTCTCCACGTCAGTTCACCACCACGGCAAAGGGCTGGCGCGCTGTCAAGCGGCCAATCGGCTCCAGCTGGAGTCCGCAGCCTTGCGCCGCCGCCAGGAACGCTTGCTCGCCTTCGGGCGACACGGCCACCAGCAAACCCCCGCTGGTCTGCGGGTCGCACAGCAGCTGCTTTTGCGATTCGCCCAGCGGCGCGATCCTGGCGCCATAGCTGTCGAAGTTGCGCTGGGTGCCGCCAGGCACGCAGCCTTCGGCCAGGTAGTGCTCCACACCGCTCAGGCGTGGCACCGCGGCGTAGTCGATGATTGCGGTCAGCCCGCTGCCATCAGCCATCTCGACCAGGTGGCCCAGCAGGCCAAAGCCTGTGACATCGGTCATGGCACGCACGCCCTCCAGCTTGCCAAAGTGGCTACCAGGCTGGTTGAGGGTGCACATCAGGTCGCGCGCGCGGCCCACGTCCTGGGGCTGGAGCTTGGACTTTTTCTCGGCCGTGGTGAAGATGCCGATTCCGAGCGGCTTGGTGAGGTAGAGCCGGCAGCCTTCCGTCGCCGTGTCGTTGCGCTTCATGTGGCGCCGCTGCACCACGCCCGTCACGGCCAGGCCGAAGATCGGTTCAGGCGCATCGATGGAATGTCCTCCCGCGAGTGGAATCCCGGCCGCATCGCATGCCGCCCGCCCGCCGCGCACCACCTCGCGCGCCACCTCCGGCGGCAGCAGATTGACGGGCCAGCCCAGGATGGCAATCGCCATCAGCGGGTCGGCTCCCATGGCGTAGATGTCGCTGATGGCGTTGGTGGCGGCGATGCGCCCGAAGTCGAACGGATCGTCCACGATGGGCATGAAGAAGTCGGTGGTCGAGACCACGCCGCGTTCGTCGTCCAGTGCGTACACGGCCGCGTCGTCGCGCGAGGCATTGCCCACCCACAGGCGCGGGTCCAGGTTCTGGGCGCCGCTGCCCGCCAGGATCACGTCGAGCACCTTGGGGCTGATCTTGCAGCCACATCCCGCGCCGTGGCTGTATTGCGTGAGGCGGATGGGAGCGCCGGGGGAGGCGATGCCGAGAAGAGGTTCGGGAGACGTCATGGCTCCATTGTCCCGAATCGGCCGGCCCCTGACATTGCGGGGCCGCAAAAGCACCAGGGTCTGCCCACGCATTGGATTTGCGTGGGCAGGCCCTGCCGGGTGCGCCTGGTCAATACCGATCCAGACGCAACACGTGGCGGATCAGGCCGCGGGACTCAGCTCCGACACTCCGCCCATGTAGGGGCGGAGAACGGCCGGAACCTCGACGGTTCCATCCGCACGCTGATGGTTGTAGTTCCGGCACGCTTCGCTTAACTTTCGCGTTGCGAAAGTGAGCCTACACTGAAACTATCCGCTCAGGTCGGAGCAAGCTCCGACACTCCGCCCATGTAGGGACGGAGAACGGCCGGAACCTCGACGGTTCCGTCTGCACGCTGATAGTTTTCCAGCACCGCCACCAGCGTGCGGCCCACGGCCAGGCCCGAGCCATTCAGCGTGTGCAGCAGTTCGTTCTTGCCTTGGGCGTTCTTGAAGCGGGCCTGCAGGCGTCGCGCCTGGAAGGCCTCGCAATTGCTCACCGAGCTGATCTCGCGGTAGGTGTTCTGCGCGGGCAGCCACACTTCCAGGTCGTAGGTCTTGGCGGCGCCGAAGCCCATGTCGCCCGTGCACAGGCTCATCACGCGGTACGGCAGTCCGAGCTTTTGCAGCACGGCTTCGGCGTGGCGCGTCATTTCTTCCAGCGCGTCGTAGCTCTTGTCGGGGTGCACGATCTGCACCATCTCGACCTTGTCGAACTGGTGCTGGCGGATCATGCCGCGCGTATCGCGGCCATAGCTGCCGGCTTCGGAGCGGAAGCACGGCGTGTGGGCCGTGAGTTTGATAGGCAGGTCAGACTCGGCCACCACCACGTCGCGCACAAAGTTGGTCAGTGGCACTTCGCTGGTGGGGATGAGGTACAGGGCCGCGTTGTCCGGCACGGGCTCGCCGTCCTGGCCGCCCTTCTTAGCGGCGAAGAGGTCACCCTCGAACTTGGGCAGCTGGCCCGTGCCCTTGAGCGAGTCGGCGTTCACGGCGTAGGGCACGTAGCACTCGGTGTAGCCATGCTCCTGGGTCTGCACGTCCAGCATGAACTGGCTGAGCGCGCGGTGCAGGCGGGCGATGGAGCCCTTCATCACGGTGAAGCGCGAGCCCGAAAGCTTGACGCCCATGTCGAAGTCCAGGCCCAGCGGTGTGCCCACATCCACATGGTCCTTCACTTCGAAATCGAACTGGGCAGGCGTGCCCCAGCGGCGCACTTCGACATTGCCAGATTCGTCGCTGCCCACGGGCACGCTTTCGTGCGGCAGGTTGGGC
This sequence comes from Acidovorax sp., assembly GCF_022763525.1. Lineage (GTDB taxonomy): Bacteria > Pseudomonadota > Gammaproteobacteria > Burkholderiales > Burkholderiaceae_C > Acidovorax. The sequence continues at coordinate 4,873 of NZ_JALEGG010000078.1, read as the reverse complement.
ACGGCCACCAGCATGGCCAGCAGCTCGGACTGGATCTGCTCCAGGCGGGCGGCGGATTGTTCCAGCTCCACCTTGCCTGCGGCCACCTGGGCCTTGACCGCTTCGGCGCCTTCCTTATCGCCCCGGCTCATCAGCATGCCGACCTGCTTGGACAGCTGGTTGCGCTGGGCCTGCAGCTCTTCGGTGCGGGTCTGCAGCGTCTTGCGCTCGGACTCCAGCGCCTGGAAAGCGGAGACGTCCAGGAAAGCCTGGGGCTTTTTGCGGGTTTCCAGCCGCGCGATGGCGGTGTCGAGGTCTTTGCGGAGGAGGAGGATGTCAAGCATTGCTGGATTTTAAAGGGGTGGTCGGGCTCGCTCAGGCAAGGCCTGCAGGGTCGAAATTGGCACCGCAAAGGATCAGAGCCACCGTTTCTTGCGGCTGGGGGCGATACACACCCGTCTGCAGCGCAGCCAAGCCCAGCGCGGCGGCAGGTTCCACGGCCAGTTTCAGTTCCTTCCACAGCCACAGCTGGGCGGCGCGGATGGCATCATCGGGCAGCAGCAGCGCATCGTGCACGTGGCGCTGGCTGACCTCCCAGCCAATCGCACCGATGCGGCGTGCGCCCAGCGAATCCGCCGCGATGCCACCGACCTCCACATCCACGGGCTGGCCCGCCGCGCGGGCTGCGTGCAGCGTGGGTGCGCGCTCGGGCTCCAGGGCCACTACGTGCGCACGGCTTTCCACCCAGGCGGCCACGCCGCCGATGAGGCCGCCGCCGCCCACGCTGACCAGCACCGTGTCGGGCAGGCGGCCGCCCTGCTCTTCCATCTCGGCAGCGAGGGTGCCGGCGCCGGCCACCACTTCGGGCTGGTCATAGGCGTGGGCCTGCAGCGCGCCGGTGGTCTTCTGGCGGGCCACGCAGGCCTCGAAGGCTTGCGAATAGGCAGCGCCGGTCACGACCACCTCGGCACCCAGCGAGCGCAGGCGCGCACGCTTGGCTTCGGGCGAGACTTCGGGCACAAACACCTCGCAGCGCACACCCAATGCCTGGGCGGCTGCGGCCAGGGCGATGCCCGCGTTGCCACCGGACGCAATGATCACGCCGCTGTCCGGCACCGGGTTGGCGAGCAACCGGTACAGCATGCCCCGCGCCTTGAAGCTGCCACCCACCTGCAGGTGCTCCAGCTTGAGCCAGACCTCGCCGCAGTCCACGCCCAAGGATCGGCCCGACACGCGCATCAGGGGCGTGGTGCGCAGGAAATCAGGCTGGGTGGCGAGTTGGCGGCGGGCGGCGGCGATGGCGGCGCGATCGATCATGCGGGGCTCCGGGAGGCAGGTGGTGTCACAAAAGAAGGGGCAGTGTAGAGGCTGCCGCAACATGCAGACACAACGCTGACTGCATGCGCGCCGCACAACTGCCGATAACATGGGCAGAGCAGGCCCCACCGCAACGCGTCTGGCGGGCCTGCGCGCAGGAGGAAACCATGTTCTTTGTGTTCGGCCCGTCGGGCCAGATGTACCGGGGGGGGCCCGAAAACCTCGCGCGCATTTCCGCCGTGCGCAGCGTGCAGCGCCCGCAAGCCCTGCGCACGCGCGCCATGGACGCACAGGACGGTCAGCCAGTGACCGCTTTTGCGGCTGCGCCTCGCCCCCCGGTGCCCCACGACGCCGCACCCGCAGCCATCGTCAACCTGCGCATGCACGATGCCGTGAGCGCCTACGCGCAAACCGAGCAAGGCACCCCGGCCACCCGCCAGCCGCTGACCAAGGTGAGCGACGTGATGACCACCGGCGGCGTGAGCGTGGCGCCGGCCGTGCGGGTGAACGACGCCTGGCAGGCCCTGGCAGAGCACAAGGTAGCGCAAGCTCCCGTGGTGGACCCCCTGGGCCGGGTGATCGGCCTGCTGCTGCGGGCCGACATGGCACCCCTGGACTTGCTGCCCGAGCCTGGCGCCGTCAAACAGGCCATCGACCTGGCCCGCCGTCCGGTCTCGGAGGTGATGATCAGCCCCGTGCCCACCGTTTCACCCGACACCGAGCTGCGCCGCGTGGCCGCCGTGCTGCTGGAAACCGGCCTGCCGGGCTTGCCGGTGACGGACGAGGCGGGCGTGATGGCGGGTTTCATCTCACGCACCGACATCCTGCGGGCGGTGGCGGCCGACCCGCCGCTGGACCTGTGGAGCGGGCCTGCGGTGCCGTTGTAATAAAAAACCAAGAGGAAAATAGCCGCCAGCGCCGTATGAATAAGCGCAAACAGCTATCAATTCAGGAGCAAAAGAAAAGGGCGCCTGTTGGCGCCCTGGCACTCTCACCGGTGGCCCCGCAAGCCGCCGTCAGTGCGCAGACGGCCCCGTCTCTGGCGTGCGCTCACGAATCTCCAGCCCCGTGGCGGCATCGATCTTGAGCCCCTTGGGCAGCGGAAACTTGATGGTCTCCTCGATGCCCGCCATGGTGCGCACCGATACGGCGCCCAGCGCCTTGATGCGGTCGATGACCTGCTGCACCAGAATCTCCGGCGCCGAGGCCCCGGCCGTGAGGCCCACCCGCGCGGTGCCGTCAAACCACTCGCCCCGGAGCTCGTCCGCGCTGTCCACCATGTAGGCGGTGGTGCCCAGCTTGGCGGCCAGCTCGCGCAGGCGGTTGCTGTTGGAACTGGTGGGGCTGCCCACCACAATCACCACGTCTACCTGCGGGCTCAGCACTTTGACGGCGTCCTGCCGGTTCTGCGTGGCGTAGCAGATGTCCTGCTGCTTGGGCTCGCGCACGTTCGGAAACCGCGCCCGCACGGCGGCAGAGATTTCGGCCGCGTCGTCCACGCTCAGGGTGGTCTGCGTGACCACGGCCAGCTTCTCCGTCTGCGCGGGCTGCACGCGGGCCACGTCTGCCACGTCTTCCACCAGGTGGATGCCGTGGTCCAGCTGGCCCATGGTGCCCTCGACCTCGGGGTGGCCCTTGTGGCCGATCATGATGAATTCGTAGCCCTCTTTGGCCAGCTTGGCGACCTCGACATGCACCTTGGTCACCAGCGGGCAGGTGGCGTCAAAAATGCTGAAGCCGCGCGCCTCGGCCTCCTGCTGCACCGCCTTGCTCACACCGTGGGCGCTGAAGACCAGCGTGGCGCCCGGGGGCACGTCCGACAGCTCTTCGATGAAGATCGCGCCCTTGGCCTTGAGGTCGTTCACCACATAGGTGTTGTGCACGATTTCATGGCGCACGTAGATGGGGGCGCCAAACTTCTGGATGGCGCGCTCGACGATCTCGATGGCGCGGTCCACGCCCGCGCAGAAGCCGCGTGGCTCGGCCAGCAGGATTTCCTGCGGGGCCTGCATCACAGGATCCCGATCAGTTGCACTTCAAACGTCACGGGCTGGCCCGCCAGCGGATGATTGAAGTCGAACAGCACCGCGCCGTCATCCCGCACCTGCATCACGGCGCCCGCGTAGCTGCCCTGCCCGTCCGGCGTGGGGAACTGCACCACATCGCCCACGTTGTACTTTTCGTCGGGGTCGCCCAGCTCGTTCAGCAGCTTGCGCGCCACCCATTGCTGCATGTCGGCATTGCGTTCGCCAAAAGCTTCGCCCGCGGCCAGCTCGAAAGTGGTGCGAGTGCCTTCGGCCAGGCCCAGCAGGCGCTGCTCCATGGCGGGCGAGAGTTCGCCGGTGCCCAGGGACAGCGTGGCGGGCTTGTCGGCAAACGTGTTGATCACATCGCCCGCAGGGCCTGCCAGGCGGTAGTGCAAGGTGAGGAAGGAGCCTGGCTGGACAGTGGGCAAAGCGGGGGCAGTAGTGGTCATGACGGTCTCGATAAACTCCTGCGATTGTAGAAAACCGGGCAAACCCCTACCGCGGCCACCGCCGTCCCTGCCGCTGGCACGCCCCAGCTCTTCATCCCATGGCCATCAAAGACCTGCCCGCCGACGCCCAGCCCCGCGAGAAACTGCTGGCCCGCGGCCCCGCCGCCCTGGCCGATGCCGAGCTGCTGGCCATCCTCCTGCGCACCGGCATCGTGGGCAAGGGCGTGCTGCAAATGGCGCAGGAGCTGCTCGACCCGCCCCGCCTGGACGAAGCCACCGGCCGCGTCACTGGCGGCTTTGGCGGCATTGCCGGGCTGCTGCACGCGAGCGCGGCCGACCTCGAACGCATCAAGGGCCTGGGCCCCGCCAAGCGCGCGGAACTGGTGGCCGTGCTGGAACTCGCGCGCAGGGCGTTGGCCCAGCAGCTGCGCGAGCGCGAGGTGTTCGATTCGGCCGACACCGTCAAGCACTACCTGCAGCTGCACCTGGCTGCCAAGGGGCATGAGGTGTTCGCCGTGCTGTTCCTGGACAGCCAAAACCGCTTGCTCGCCATGGAAGAGATGTTCCGCGGCACGCTCACGCAGACCAGCGTCTACCCGCGCGAGGTGGTGCTGCGCGCGCTGCACCACCAGGCCGCCGCCGTGGTGCTGGCGCACAACCACCCCAGCGGCAGTGTGCAGCCCAGCCGCGCGGATGAAGCCCTGACCCAGACCCTGCGAACCACCCTGGCCCTGGTGGACGTGCGCGTGCTCGACCATGTCATCGTCGCCCCGGGCCAGGCGCTGTCGATGGCCGAAAAGGGGCTGGTGTGAAACCGCCCCGGCCTGCGGCCCCGACCGCCCCGGCCCGGCAGCGCCCGCCGTCGCCACCCACCGCGCTGCAGGCCGCCCTGGCACGGGCTGCCCGTGCCGCCTCGGCCATTGCGGAAGGGCCGGCTACCGCCAGCGAGACGGCCTCCGCTGAGTCCCACCGCACCAGCGACGGCACCCCGTCTCCCGTGGCCTCGCCCCGCGCAGTGCGCCGCGCCGCGCTGGCGCAAAAGAAGGCGGCCCTGGCCGCGGCGATGCATCCGGCCCGCTACCCCGCGCCGGCGCCCGCCGG
>NZ_JALEGG010000077.1 GCF_022763525.1 Acidovorax sp. | reverse complement strand
TGTGGGCGGGCCAGGCGTTCGTCTGGCACATCTACCCGCAGCACGACAACGCCCACCACGACAAGCTGCACGCGTTTTTAAACTGGCTGCAGGCGCCCGCCTCGATGCGCCAGTTCCACGCCACCTGGAACGAGCTGGACACCGCGCCGCTGCAGTGGCCGGACGACGCCACGCTGGCCGAATGGACGGCCTGCGTGCAGGCCGCGCGTACGCGCCTGCTGACGCAGGACAACCTCGTGGCGCAGCTTTTGGGCTTTGTCGCCGAAAAACGGTAAAATCCGAGGCTTTGCGCAAAACAGGCGCGGCACCCCGTGCCCCCCGCCCAGCGCACTTCCGCCGCGGTACATGCAGCGGCGCGCAACCCGCCGATTCCTTCAGCAGGTTTGCCCGCCCGCACGTTGAGCGGCCCCAACCCAAGCAACTTGCTATGAAAATCGCTCAAGAAATCCGCGCCGGCAACGTCATCATGCACGGCAAGGACCCCATGGTGGTCCTGAAGACCGAATACGCCCGCGGCGGCCGCGGTGCAGCCACCGTGCGCATGAAGCTCAAGAGCCTGATCGGCAACTTCGGTACCGAAGTCGTGTTCAAGGCCGACGACAAGATCGACAACGTGATCCTGGACAAGAAGGAGTGCACTTACTCCTACTTCGCCGACCCCATGTACGTGTGCATGGACACCGAGTACAACCAGTACGAAGTGGAAGCCGAAAACATGGGCGATTCGCTGAACTACCTGGAAGACGGCATGGCGCTGGAAGTGGTGTTCTACGACGGCAAGGCCATCTCCGTGGAACTGCCCACCAGCATCGAACGTGAAATCACCTGGACGGAGCCCGCCGTCAAGGGCGATACCTCCGGCAAGGTGCTCAAGCCCGCCAAGATCGCCACCGGCTTCGAAGTGGCCGTGCCCCTGTTCGTGAACCAGGGCGACAAGATCGAAATCGATACCCGCACGGGCGAGTACCGCAAGCGCGTTTAAACGCTCTTCGGCTCAGCACTGCACAGCAAAAAGGCTTCCCTCGGGAAGCCTTTTTTATTTTTTCGTCCGACCAGCGTCGGAGACGTCGACCCGGCAAGAAAGAATTTCTTGCCATCCCACCCACCGCTCGGGCTGATGCATGCGCAAGGCGGTTCAACGAGAACGCGCCCCCCGCAGCAGCATCAGATCAGATCGGTTGCGCGATCAGGTCGTGCCCTTGCACACCCACGATGCGCGCCTTGGTGAACTCACCGACCTTCATGGTCTTGCTGATCTTCTCGGGTGGAAGCAGCTGCACGGTGCCGTCGATCTCGGGCGCATCGGCATAAGTGCGGCCCACGCCGCCCTTGCGGCCCAGTGCCGGAGCGTGATCCACCAGCACCTGCATGGTGGCACCCACGCGGCGCTGCAGCTTGGCAATGGATACCTCTTCGGCCACAGCCATGAAGCGCGCACGGCGCTCCTCGCGCACTTCCATCGGCAGCATGCCGGGCAGCTCGTTGGCGGCCGCGCCGGTCACATCGCTGTAAGCAAAGCAGCCCGCGCGGTCGATCTGCGCCTCGCGCACGAAGTCCAGCAGGTGCTGGAACTCTTCTTCCGTCTCGCCCGGAAAGCCCGCAATGAAGGTGCTGCGGATCACGATCTCGGGGCAGGCCTCGCGCCAGCGCTGGATGCGCTCCAGGTTGCGCTCGCCGCTGGCCGGACGCTTCATGCGCTTGAGCACGTCGGGGTGGCTGTGCTGGAAGGGCACGTCCAGGTAGGGCAGCACGCGGCCCGTGGCCATCAGCGGGATCACTTCGTCCACGCTGGGGTACGGATACACGTAGTGCAGGCGCACCCAGGCGCCGTAGGGCTCGGCAATCTCGCCCAGGGTCTGCACCAGCTCCAGCATGCGGGTCTTGACGGGCTTGCCGTCCCAAAAGCCGGTGCGGTACTTCACATCCACGCCATAGGCCGAGGTGTCCTGGCTGATGACCAGCAGTTCCTTCACGCCGCCCTCGAACAGTGCCTTGGCTTCCTTGAGCACATCGCCAACGGGGCGCGACACCAGGTCGCCGCGCATCGACGGGATGATGCAGAAGGTGCAGCGGTGATTGCAGCCCTCACTGATCTTGAGGTAGGCATAGTGGCGCGGCGTAAGCTTGATGCCCGCCTCGCCAAACGCGCCCGGCACCAGGTCCAGGAAGGGATCGTGCGGCTTGGGCAGGTGCGTGTGCACGGCCTCCATCACTTCCTGCGTGGCATGCGGGCCGGTCACCGCCAGCACGCTGGGGTGCACGTCCTTGACTAGATTGCCGCCCCCCTCGCCCGCCCGGGCGCCCAGGCAGCCGGTGACGATGACCTTGCCATTCTCGGCCAGAGCCTCGCCAATCGTGTCCAGGCTTTCCTTCACCGCGTCGTCGATGAAGCCGCAGGTGTTGACAATGACCAGGTCCGCGCCCTGGAAGGTCTTGGAGGTCTCATAGCCCTCGGCGGAGAGCTGGGTGAGGATGAGTTCGGAGTCGGTCAGGGCCTTGGGGCATCCTAGAGATACCATACCTATACGCGGGGAGCGTGCGGGTTTTTCAATCGTTTCGGTCATTGTGGGGGTGATTTTGAAAGGTCTTGTCTACAGCTACATGCGGTTCTCGGACCCGCGCCAAGCCGCTGGCCACAGCCGGGAACGCCAAGAGGCATACGCCGCAAAGTGGGCAGCAGAGCACGGGCTGCAGCTGGACGACAAGCTCACGATGCTGGACGAAGGCCTTTCGGCATACCACCAGCGGCACATCAAATCGGGGGCGCTGGGGGCGTTCCTGGCGGGGGTTGAGGCCGGGCGGATCGCGGCAGGATCGGTGCTTGTCGTCGAGGGGCTAGACCGGCTCTCACGCGCCGAGCCGATCCAGGCTCAAGCGCAGCTGGCGCAGATTGTAAATGCCGGGATCACCGTGGTCACCGCCAGCGACGGAAAGGCCTACAGCCGTGAGCGCTTGAAAGAGAACCCGATGGACCTGGTGTATAGCCTGCTCGTGATGATCCGCGCCCACGAAGAAAGCGACACCAAGAGCAAGCGGGTGAAGGCGAGCATTCGCCGGTTGTGTGAGGGGTGGCGTGCCGGCACCTATCGTGGCCACGTGCGCCAGGGGCATGACCCGGACTGTTCAAAAGTTCCAGTAATTTGAGTCCCT
>NZ_JALEGG010000001.1 GCF_022763525.1 Acidovorax sp. | reverse complement strand
GTGTTCCGCCGGGTGGACCTGCCCCAGCCTGTGGACATCCCCATTCGCGCGGAGGCGGTCACCGACACCCGGCTGGCCTCGACCATCGCCGTGGGCAATGCCAAGGTGCACACCGTGGAGCACCTGATGTCCGCCTGCGCGGGGCTGGGGCTGGACAACCTCTACGTGGACATCACGGCCGAGGAGGTGCCCATCCTCGACGGCTCCTCGGCATCCTTTGTGTTTCTGCTGCAAAGCGCAGGCATCGAGCTGCAAAATGCGCCCAAGCGGTTCATCCGCGTCACCCGGCCGGTGGAGGTGCGGGAAGGCGAAGGCGCCAACGCCAAGTGGGCGCGCCTCACGCCCTACCATGGCTACAAGCTCAGCTTCGAAATCGACTTCGACCACCCGGCTGTGGACTCGACGGGCCAGCGCGTGGAGTTCGACTTGGGCTCGGGCAACTACAGCCGCGACATCGCCCGCGCCCGTACCTTTGGCTTCACCCGCGATGTGGAGATGATGCGTTCCAACGGCCTGGCGCTGGGCGGCGGGCTGGACAATGCCATCGTCATGGACGACTACAAGGTGCTCAACAGCGATGGCCTGCGCTACGACGACGAGTTCGTCAAGCACAAGATCCTCGATGCCATGGGCGACCTGTACCTGATCGGCAAGCCGCTGCTCGCCGCCTACAGCGCCTTCCGCTCGGGGCATGCCATGAACAACCGCCTGCTGCGCGAACTGCTGGCCCAGCGTGATGCCTGGGAAGTGGTGACGTTCGAGGACGAACGGCAAGCCCCCGCCGGGTTTGCGCAGCCTGCGCGCGCCTGGTAGGGCGGCACGCCATGCTGATCGTCCGCTGGCTGGCCCTGTTCCTCCTGTTGGCGTCTGCTGTCTCGTTCGGCTTTTATGTGGCCACGGGACGGGCGTTCTACCGGCGGCTGGGCCTGGTGATTCTCAAGTGGACCGTCGTTGCCGCCGCGGTCTTCTTCGTTGTGCTGCTCGTCGACCGCATGGTCTGACGGGGCCGGCCGGCGGGGCCATGGTGCGGCCTTTCGGGCCGCTGACCTATACTCGCGGCTGCTCCGGGGTGTGCGTAAGCGCTGAGATGCACGGGGCCTGACTATGGTCAGGCTGCCTGCGAACCCGACGAACTTGATCCGGTTCATACCGGCGGAAGAAGAGCCGACCTCCTTGTCCCCGTGCCCGCAGTTTTCGCTGGCACGCCATGCCCCAGGCGCTGCCGCACCTGGGGGGCGCACAGGTCCATTCCGGAGCAGACCCCACCGCCACCGGAACCAGGAGACCTGCCCATGAACGCCCCCGATCCCATCGCTCGCGAGAAATTTGCTGAATTGCTGGCGCTGACGCGCGAGCCTTTCCCCGCATCGCGCAAAGCCTATATCCCCGGCCAACTGCACACCGACCTGCGCGTGCCCGTGCGCGACATCGCGTTGACCAATGGCGAGCTGGTCAGCGTGTACGACACCTCCGGCCCTTACACCGACCCTGAAGCCGTGATCGACGTGCGCAAGGGTCTGGCCAGTGTGCGCGGCGGTTGGATCACCGGCCGTGGCGACGTGGAGCACTACGAAGGCCGTGCCCCCGTGGCGCTGGACGATGGCCAGAAGAGCGAAGACGCCGCCCGCCTGGCTCAGTTGCGTGCCGAGGCCGCAGCCCTGCAGCGCAAGCCCCTGCGCGCCAAGGCCGGTGCCAACGTCACGCAGATGCACTACGCCAAGAAGGGCATCATCACGCCCGAGATGGAATACGTGGCCATCCGCGAAAACGGCAAGCGCGAATGGATGGAGCAGTACATGGCCGATGCAGGCCGTGAGAAGCGCCTGATGGGCAACCCGATGGGTGCGAGCATCCCGCGCATCATCACCCCCGAATTCGTGCGCGACGAAGTGGCCCGGGGCCGCGCCATCATCCCCGCCAACATCAACCACCCCGAGGTGGAGCCGATGGCGATTGGCCGCAACTTCCTGGTCAAGATCAACGCCAACATTGGCAATTCGGCTGTCACGTCCAGCATCGAAGAGGAAGTGGAAAAGCTCGTGTGGGCGATCCGCTGGGGCGCCGACAACGTGATGGACCTGTCCACCGGCAAGAACATCCACACCACGCGCGACTGGATCGTGCGCAACTCGCCGGTGCCCATCGGCACGGTGCCCATCTACCAGGCGCTCGAGAAGGTGGGCGGCGTGGCCGAAGACCTGACCTGGGAGATCTTCCGCGACACGCTGATCGAGCAGGCCGAGCAGGGCGTGGACTACTTCACCATCCACGCGGGCGTGCGCCTGGCCTACATTCACCTCACGGCGCAACGGCGCACGGGCATCGTCTCGCGCGGCGGCTCCATCATGGCCAAGTGGTGCATGGCACACCACCGCGAGAGCTTTTTGTACGAGCACTTCGAGGACATCTGCGACATCATGAAGGCGTACGACGTGTCGTTCAGCCTGGGCGATGGCCTGCGCCCCGGCTGCGCCTCGGACGCCAATGACGAAGCGCAATTTGCCGAGCTGCACACGCTGGGCGAGCTGACCCAGGTGGCCTGGAAGCACGACGTGCAGACCATGATCGAAGGCCCCGGCCACGTGCCCATGCACATGATCCAGGCCAACATGACCGAGCAGCTCAAGAACTGCCACGAAGCGCCGTTCTACACCCTGGGCCCGTTGACCATCGACATCGCACCGGGCTACGACCACATTGCCAGCGCCATCGGTGCAGCCATGATCGGCTGGATGGGCACGGCCATGCTGTGCTACGTGACGCCCAAGGAGCACCTGGGCCTGCCCGACCGTGACGATGTGAAGCAAGGCATCATTGCCTACAAGATCGCCGCGCACGCGGCCGACGTGGCCAAGGGCCACCCCGGTGCCCGAGCACGCGACGACGCGCTGAGTCAGGCGCGCTTCGACTTCCGCTGGCAAGACCAGTTCAACCTGGGCCTGGACCCCGAGACGGCCAAGGAGTACCACGACGAGACGCTGCCCAAGGACTCGGCCAAGGTGGCGCATTTCTGCTCCATGTGCGGGCCCAAGTTCTGCTCGATGAAGATCACGCAGGAAGTGCGCGATTTTGCGGCGCAGAAGGGGCTAGATGAGCAGCGGGCACTCGCCGAGGGCATGGAGGCCAAGGCGGCCGAGTTCCAGCAAGGGGGCGGCCAGCTCTACATTCCCCTCACGCCCGTCGCATAAGGCCATAAGCCCGCCTACTGCCCCCGAGGATTGACTGCAAAGGCCTCGGGGCGGGGCTAACCCTGTGCGGCGGGCGGAGAGCCCCGGCATATAGTCCAGGGACCCCAGTTCAGAAGATTGGGGGAGGGTATGGCACTAAATTTGCTATGCTGGGGTTGTCTGTTAAAAAATGTAAGGAAGAGCCATGCACGCTCTCGGCCGCTTCTCCATCCGCACGCGCCTGTACTTCGGTACGGTCTTTTCGTTGATCCTTCTGGTCCTGATCGGCGCCATGGGCTATGTGGCGCTGGACCGCACTCGCGGCACGCTGCAGGTGCTGTTTTCCGAGCGGGTGCAGACCTTGACCGACATGTCGGAGCTGCGCACCACTCTGGGTGACCTGCGCCGCACTGAAAAAGACATCATCATCAACTTCAACAACTCGGTCGAGGTTTCTGCGCTGCGTGAGACATGGGCCAAGACGCTCGCCGCGCTGCGCAAGAGCCTGGCCGAAGTGCGCCAAGTGCAGTCGGGCGATGCCGAGTTTGTCGCCTCCATCGACAAATCGCTCGACGAGATCAAGCAGTACGAGACCGGCATTTCGCCCATCTTCGAAAAGATCGAAGGCGCGCAGCTTGATGGCGCCGGCGGCGGGGCCTACGCCGATCGCCTCAAGGTGCACATGGACGCCACCGACAAGCTGTTCTCCAGCCTCGCGGACTCGGCGCGTGCGCAGATGGACGAGGCCCGTGCGGGCGTCGAATCGCGCACTTCCACCATGGCCGCGCTGATCGGTGTGGGCCTGGTGCTGGCGCTGGCCGTGCTGATTCCGCTCACGTTCTTCAGCGTGCGCTCCATCACCAAATCCCTCGGGCAGGCGCAGGAGCTGGCCGAACGCATTGCCAGTGGCGACCTGTCGCGCGATGTGGCGGCCATGAACCAGGACGAAGTGGGCCAGCTGGTGGGCGCCATGGGCCGCATGCAGGACTCGTTGCGTGACCTGGTGCGCCAGGTGCAGGACGCGGCGGGCAACATCTCCACAGCCAGTTCCGAGATTGCCAGCGGCAACCACGACCTGAGCCACCGCACGGAGCAGACAGCAGCCAACCTGGAGGAGACCGCCTCGTCCATGGAACTGCTGACCAGCACCGTGCAGCAAAGCGCGCAGTCCTCGCGCCAGGCCAGCGAGTTTGCCTCCACCGCCGCCGAGGTGGCCGCACGCGGCGGCGCCGTGGTATCGCAGGTGGTGACCACCATGGACCAGATAACCGCTAGCTCGCGCAAGATCGCCGACATCACGGGCGTGATCGACTCCATTGCGTTCCAGACCAACATCCTCGCGCTGAACGCGGCCGTGGAGGCCGCCCGCGCGGGCGAGCAGGGCCGCGGCTTTGCCGTGGTGGCCAGCGAAGTGCGCAGCCTGGCGCAGCGCAGCGCCGAGGCTGCCAAGGAGATCAAGGGCCTGATCGGCTCGTCGGTCGAACGCGTGGAAGACGGCTCGCGCCTGGTAAGCCAGGCGGGTGAAACCATGACGGAGATCGTGAGCAGCGTGCGGCGCGTGTCCGACATCATTTCGGAGATCACCGCATCGTCGGCCGAGCAGAGTGACAACATCGGCCAGATCAGCCAGTCGGTCTCGCAGCTGGATCAGATGACGCAGCAGAACGCCGCACTGGTGGAGCAATCCACCGCCGCGTCGGAGTCCCTGCGCGAGCAGGCCGTGCACCTGACCAGCGCCGTGAGCCAGTTCCGGCTGCAGGAAGGAACGTCGGCACCCGCGGCGTCCCACGGCTCGCCCGCACCGGCTGCGCCGGCCTTGGCACAGGCACCCCGCAGGGCTGCATTGCAGATCCAGTAGATTCTGGCTTTTTTCGGTTTTGGGTGTTTTGGCTGCCGGCGCTTGTCCATCAAGCGCTGGCAGCTATTGAAATAGTAGCAATCTTGGCCGCGGCCACTGGAGCCGGGCTTGCTGCCCAGTGGCACGCCCTTCGCTCGCCTACGCCGACGGCCCTGCTATTCCCGCGTCACGCGCAGCACTTCTTCGCGGCTGGTGATGCCGGCGGCGATCAGGCGTTCGCCGTCCTCGCGCATCAGCGCCATGCCATCGGCCATCGCGGCCGTGCGGATGTCGGCCTCGGAAGCCTGGTTGTGGATCTGCGCGCGGATGGCGTCGGTGGTCACCAGCAATTCGAACACGCCGGTGCGGCCCGTGTAGCCGGTCTGGCCGCAGTGGTCGCAACCCGTGCCATGGCAATGGCTGCAGTACTTGCGCACGAGCCGCTGGGCCAGCACGCCCAGCAGGGAGGACGACAGCAGGAAGGGCTCCACCCCCATGTCCGTCAAGCGGGTGACGGCGCTCGCGGCATCGTTGGTGTGCAGCGTGGCCAGCACCAAGTGACCCGTCAGTGACGCCTGAATGGCGATCTGGGCGGTTTCGAAGTCGCGGATCTCACCGATCATGATGATGTCCGGGTCCTGGCGCAGGATGGCGCGCAGCGCCTTGGCGAAGGTCAGCTCGATCTTGCTGTTGACCTGCGTCTGGCCCACGCCGGGCAGCTCGTACTCGATGGGGTCTTCCACCGTCATGATGTTGTTGCGCGTGGCATCGAGCCGGCCCAGCGCGGCGTACAGCGTGGTGGTCTTGCCCGAACCAGTGGGGCCGGTTACCAGGATGATGCCGTGCGGCTGGTTGATCAGGCCCTCGAAGCGGCGCAGGGTGTCGCCCTGCATGCCCACGGCCTCCAGGCTCAACTTGCTCTCGCTCTTGTCCAAGAGGCGCAGCACCGCGCGCTCGCCATGGGCGCTGGGCAGGGTGGACACGCGCACGTCGATGGCGCGGGTGCCCAGGCGCAGGCTGATGCGGCCATCCTGGGGCAGGCGTTTCTCACTGATGTCCAGGTCGGCCATGATCTTCAGGCGCGAGATCAGGGCCGCATGCAGCGCGCGGTTGGGCTGCACCACCTCGCGCAGCGTGCCGTCCACGCGGAAGCGCACGCTGGAGTGCCGCTCGTAGGGCTCGATGTGGATGTCGCTGGCACCGTCGCGCGCGGCCTGCGTGAGCAGGGCATTGAGCATGCGGATGATGGGCGCATCGCCGGCCGATTCCAGCAAGTCTTCCACCGCCGGCAGCTCCTGCATCATCCGCGAGAGGTCGGCGTCGCTCTCAACCTCGCTCACCACCGTGGCGGCGCTCGATTCGCTGTGCGAATACACGGCGCTGATGCGTTGGGCGAGGGCAGGGGCGTCCAGGGGCAGCAACTGCTGCACCGGGTGCTTGCGCAGCACCTCCGACAGCGCCCCCGCATCAGGGTTGGGGCCGTGCCACAGCACGAGCTGATGGCCGTCGTCTTCCAGCAGCAGCTGGGCCGTGCGGGCAAAGGCGTAGGGCAGGGGATGGCGCATGGGCGGTCTCTGGAAGACTTTTACAGCGCCGGAGCGGCGACCGTGGCGTTGAGCGCCCATTTGTCCCGCAGGGTGGCGGCGGCCGCCTGCGCCGCGTCTTCGGTGCTGTAGGGGCCCACGCGCACGCGCGTGGCCTTGCCGCGGTTGGTCTCAACCGACTGCAGTGACAGCGGCAGCGCGGCCTCGCGCAGCTTGGTCAGCGTGGTGCGGGACTGGGCGTCCTGTCCGAAGACCCCCACATTCACGTAGTAAAGCGGTGCGGGCACCAGGGCCCGGGCCGTCGCAGCGGAGGGCTCTGCTGCCGGTGCACTGCTTTGTGGACCGGGGACCGGCGCGGAAACCGGCGGAGTGGCCTGCGGCGCGAGCTGTTGCATGGGTGCGGGAACCGGCGTTGCAGCCGGTTGCGCAGGGGCTGGAGCGCGTTCGGGCATGGGCGGCAGGACGGGCGCACCCGATACGGTGCCC
>NZ_JALEGG010000076.1 GCF_022763525.1 Acidovorax sp. | reverse complement strand
GCTTTTCGGCCGAAATCTCCATTAAGGCCGTGCATCACGCCATGCATGGCCTCAAGGGCCCGAACCCGGTCTATGAAGGGGTGGACAGCATCATCCGTCGCTTCCTCAATGGCCGCGATGACGAGAACGCCGTCTATAAGGTCGCGCTGGTAGCGCCGGGCGTGGACCCGCTGCGCAACATCCTGAAGACCTACCCCAAGCAGCACGCCTTCGAGTACCAGGGGCAGGCGATCATCGACCTCGCGCTGCAACTGCGCGAACAGCTGCCGAAGAAGGGCGACGGCGTGGATCTGGATCAGATCCAGAAGATCGTGCTGGAAACCAGCCATCACACCCACCACGTGATCGGTACCGACGCCAAGGACCCGCAGAAGATCGACCCCGATTCCCCGCGCGGCACGTTGGACCACAGCATCATGTTCGCCATTGCGCGCTGCATTCAGACCGGCGAGTTCCACAAGGACCGCGCCTATCAGATGACCCAGGCCGAGAAGGACGAGCTGCGTGCGCTGATGGCGCGCATCGAAACCCAGTTCGATCAGCGCTGGGAAGACCTCTACCACGACCAGGACCCGAATGTGCAGGCCTATGGCGGCCGCATGATCGTGACCCTTGGCGACGGCTCAGAGGTGGCGGACGAGAAGACCCGCGCCAATGCCCACCCCGGCGGCGACACCCCCTGGCAGCGCCCGGACTACGAGGCCAAGCTGGCCGACTACACCCAGGACCTGGTCAGCGATTCCGAGCGTGCCCGTTTTATTGAGGCCGTCAATGGCATGGACAGCCTCAAGGGTGACGAGCTGGCCACGGTCAACCTGATTGTGGATGCCGGCACGCTGGACGCTCCGGAGACGCGCGGGATTTACTGAGTCATGTGCGTTGCGTGGCACCGCGGCCGCCGGTCGGCCGCGGTGCCCGCGTGATGGCACCGAGAGCGGGAGTCCCACGAGGCCGTGCACCATTGACCATAAGCTAGCCGAGGCTCTGCCTTGAGCGTGGCCGCTGTAGTGTTTGTTGGCTGCTTGGCAGATCCCAACGGAGCCGTAATATGGGCGGATGGACCCGGCTACCGTCCTCCTCGTTGAGGATCAAATCGCAACACGCAAGCGCCTCGTCGCCGCAATTGAAGGCGATGATCGTCTCTGTGTTCAGGCCGCTGTCCCTACCATTGGAGAGGCGCGGCGCAGTCTGGCAACAGAGGTGCCCGACCTGCTGTTGGTTGACCTGGGCTTGCCGGACGGCGATGGGCGCTGCCTGATTGAGGCCGTTCGCGGGACATCGACGGCCTGCGTGGTCATCTCAGTCTTCGATGATGAGCAGCACGTGTTGTCTGCGATCCAGGCAGGTGCGGATGGTTACTTGTTGAAGGACGCGCCGTTTTCGGAAATTCCTTGCGCGCTCCTGGCCGTCTTGCGCGGCGAGTCGCCGATCAGCGGGCGCGTGGCACGCTACCTTGTCTCAAGGATCCAGGCAGCGCCGACACCGCCAGCGGACCGCCGGTCTGATGTACAGAAATTGACCCGACGCGAGTCCGACGTGCTGGAGCTTTTGGCCAAGGGCTTCAGCTATGAGGAAGTTGGCATGGCGCTGGGCATGCAAACGAGTACCGTGGGAACCCACGTAAAGCGCATCTATCGCAAGCTCGCGGTTTGCTCACGCGGCGAAGCCGTTTTCGAGGCGCTGAGCCTCGGTCTGATTCGACTGAACCCGTGACAGGGAGGCTGCCAAGCGCGCGAATCGCCTGTGTTGTTTTGGGTGCGATGCTGGGATGGCTCTCACTTGAATGCGCCGCGAGCCAGGCGGGGGCGCTTGTGCTTACCGCTGAATCAGAGCGCAGCGATGTGAGAGGTCATCTGGCAGAACTCGCTGAGCCGACGGACGGATTGGATTTGGCAGGCGCCCGCCGGCTCGCGACACGCGGCGCATTCGAGCCTGTACCCGTGGCTGGTATCAATCGCGGCTTCACTGAACAGCCCTACTGGTATCGGATCTCACTTCGCGTTCCGTCCCAGAACGTCGCGCAGAGAAGGATTCTGGAAGTGGAGCCGCCGTGGTTGGATAAGGTTGATCTGTATTTGTTCGATGATGCGAGTGGTGGCGTGACCCACATTCGGGGAGGAACACGGCGCCCGCACGATCCGCGTCTGCTACAGCACCGAATGGTCGCTATGCCGATCGAAGTCGAAGCCGGAGCGACCAAGGAGCTACTGATTCGCGTGCAGACAACGGGGCCGCATGCGGTGGCTTTGAATATTGAGTCGTGGCCCGCCTTTTACGCCCGAACCACCCGCCAGCAGTTTTGGTACGGGGGCTTCTATGGAGTCCTCGGTGTCATGCTGGTCTACAACCTGATCATCGGCGCCTGGGTCCGGCAGCGCGCCTACTTGTATTACGTGCTCTACACGCTGGCTGTTGGACTGATGGCGGCACTGATGTTGGGGCACGCAAGACAGCTCGTCGGGATGGAGGCTCCCGGGGCATTGCTTCGATTCCAGGACGCACTTCCTGTGTCCCTACTGTTCGCGCATCTGTTTCAGGGGCTATTCGTTCGAGAGCTCCTGAGCACGCGGACGCATGCGCCGATGATCGATCGCGTCTTGGTGCTGTTCATCCTCGTTGCGGTCTTCACGCTCCCGCTGTTCGCTGTGTTGCCACACAGCGAATTCGGCAAACTGGTCACCATCCAGAACCTGCTTGGCTCGGGCGCTGCCCTTTACGCAGGCGTTGTCCTTTCTCGCCGTGGCATCCGAGCGGCACACTTCTATGTTATCGCAGTCGGCGGCATGCTCCTGACAACGAGCATTGCCCAGGCAGCTGCCCTCGGCCTGTTGCCAGCAAATTTCTTTACCCAGAATGCCTGGCAGGTTGGGGCCTGCTTTGATCTGGCGGTTCTGTCGCTTGCCTTGGCGGACCGGGTGAATTCCGAGCGCCGTGAGCGTGAGCGTCTCGTTGCGGAGAGGAGGAACTTGGTGCAGGACTTGCACGATGGTGTCGGTGGGCAGTTGGTCAATGCGCTGGCGCTTGCCGAACGTGGCAGTGCTGACGTGTCCAGCCTTCCTGACACCCTGCGCGACGCAATGAACGAGCTGCGTTGGGCGATGGACCTGGCAGGCCCTCGTGAAGCGGATCTTCTGATGATGCTCTTCAGCTTTCGTGAACGCTACAGCGCACGATTGCGCGATCAGGGCCTTGCGGTCGATTGGTTCTTCGAAGATGCACTGGCCAATCTGCCGCCAATGGATGCGGCGAGAAGTATCGACATCATTCGCATTCTGCAAGAAGCCTTTGCCAACATCGTGAAGCACTCTCAGGCGAGATGCGCCAATGTCCGAGTGTCGTGGGAAGGTGATGAACTTTCGATGGCAGTGTCAGATGACGGTGTCGGTATCCCCCCGTCACCACCTCATGGGCGTGGTCTTGCCAACATACAGGAGCGCGCCGAGCGCTTGGGTGGAAAGCTGACACTGCAGGGTGGACAGCATGGAAGTACGGTAAGCCTGCGCATCCCGGTCGGTCAGCCAAGCCCCCGCGGATAAGCCAAGTCCCCAGAATCCGGGATTCGCCAGTCACGGCCCTCGCTCTAGGATCAGAGGCTGAGGTGACAGGAGTCTGGCAATGTGTCCTCATGACTGCAGCGTATCCGTTACAACACCCCTTGCATTTCACCGGTTGGCTACTGCGCTTTGCCTGTTCGCACTTTGCGTGGGCTGCGGGCCATCGCCAGCGGGGCAGGCAGACGGAGAGGCGGGCTTTCGCGAGGGGAGCGTCGACTTGAGCGTGACGGGTTGCCAAGAGGGGCTCATGGCCGTGTTGAGGCCGCCTGCAGCCTTGCAGCCGTTTCTGCCAGAGGGCTTTGTCACCCGCGACGCAGCGGCGCTGTTGGAAGTACCGCCGGCAGCGGAAATAACCGGCCTCGCCGCCGCGTATCTGAACGCCTACGACTGTCCCGAGCACCCACTGGGCAATCCGGGACTCGATGCGGGTGAGGTCAGCATTCTGGTCGAGCCTCCGATACTGGAACCAGATCCTGGCCTTGAGCCGAGCTTGCTCGACTTCTATCTCCCGCTGCATTACGGATCCCCGGGAACCGCTTTTCTTCGCACGCTCGAAGACTCCGGCTACGCTGCAGCATCGGGTACTGCGGAGGTTTCTGTGCCTGATCCCGTCGCTGGCGCAACAATCAACACCAGCGTCGCCTTGAGCGATGCGATGGGCGAGGTATTTCGCTTCGTTCTCGCAACACCGGTGACAACATCCACAACAGGCATCGTTCGGCTTTGGCACCTCACACCAAGCGGACCGGCTGCGATTGAGCTGCGGTTCAATGAGCAACCCGTTGGACGCGGTGTCATTCTCAGTTGTGCGATTCGCGAAGAAAGCGTGGCAGCCGAGGTCATCGGTACAACGGCCTGCCTTCCGGGGGGTGGATTGGGGCTTGTGTTCTCGCCCCAAGGCTGGCAAGGCGAATACCGCGTCTTCTCCGGATCCAAAGTCGTCGCTGGGGATTGATTCCACCAAGTTCTGCGTTCTGAACGCCTCGTGCGCATGATGCTGCGCTGAGTACTCGGACGACAGTCGGAGCTTTCATCCTCTGCGGCGTCGACGAGTATTCAGGCGTTGCATCTCGGTAGCCGCTCAGCGGCGCGCCTGGCGCGGACCAGAGTCCCGACCGTTTTCGATGGCCGAGTGCAGCTTCACCCTCCGTTATCGCACTGCGGGATGGGGTTCATGCAATGTGATCTGGCACGGACAGGTAAGCGCCGCCTTCCAATCCCCGTTCCAGCCTGCCAGTGCAGTCACTCTGGTTGACACCAGTTGGTCCGGTGTTCGTATGGGGAAGCTCCAGAAAGGCGCATCTGTGAAGCGCGCTCTGCCTTGCTGAGGCGGCCATATCGCCTTGTTGCCTCTCAACTGCACGGTACGACCGTCTTCATTGGAAAGGATGGCAACTTGAATTTACACTGTAAATTCACAGATTGAATCAAGCGGTAGAAACCGCGGAGGAGACAAATGCGAGCAATTGTCTGGGGCCTGGCCGGCATTGGCGCGGCTTTGTGTGTGGGGATGTCCAGCCCGGTATCCGGGCAGGCGCTGCCGATCCAGGTGCCGGATGGGCGAATCGATCTGGTGCTGCAGCCCAACGCCATCGACGGCGGTCTGGAGTTGTGTCTGCAAGGGGATCTGGGTTCGCTGGGGTTGGACAACTGCGTGCGCCTGGGTACCGGCGGCCTGGAACTGAGCAACCCGCCGATGGGGGACTTGCTGCTGCTCTCACCCGACGGTTTCGAGCTGACTGAAAACGAAACTTATGGCCCGCGCGCGGCCAACGCCTCGCTGGGCACCGGCGGACTCACCGCCGGCATCAACCGCGACGGCCGGCTGACCAGCCTCGGCTGGCCGGGGCCGGGCCTCTACGACCACGTCAACTACCTGAATCTCTCGCAGGGGCTGCCTAACAAGGGCGCTTTCCGCAACGCGGGCTCCTTTGGCG